>JAFXYJ010000069.1 GCA_017541825.1 Oscillospiraceae bacterium
GGCGGAGACCGAACCGCCGGTCACGGCCGCGCCTGCTACGCCGCCGACGCCGGCGCCCACGCCCGAACCGACGCCCACGCCCAGCCCCACCCCGGTCCCCACCGCGGTGCCGGTGACGGAGCTGACGGCGTCGAGACCGATCGTGAACGGCATTGAGGTCTTCCCCTATCTGGTGCCGGGGGAGACGGACGCCGAGATGCTTGTCTGCTGGACGGGCAACGGCAGCGCGGACGCGCTCCGGGTCCTCTACGGCGAGGACGACGGCTCCGGCGCGCTGCCGGAGACGCCGCTGAGCGCCGAGGTGACGAGGACCTCCGCCACGCTCAGCGACGCGGCCTGGCGCGACGCCTTTTTCCGCGCGGTCCTCACGGTGGAGCCGGGCAAACGCTATGTCTACGGCATTTCCGAGAACGGCGCGGCGCCGACAGTCGCATATCCCTTCGTCGCCGCCGACGCCGACAGAGGCTTTTCCGCCGTTTTCCTGTCGGATTCCCACATCGAGAACGACCGGCACGCCGCGGCTTATGAGACCGCCGCCGAGGCGGCGCTGCGGCTGGCGCTGACCGACGGCCACGGGCTCGACGGCATCTTCCACCTGGGCGACATGGTCAACAAGCTCGACGAGAGCCCCGGCGTCATGGTCAACAACGCGCCGATCATGCGCTCGATCCCCACGACGGCGGTGGTCGGCAACCACGACGCCCTGGCGGCGATCACCAGCTTTTTCCCCGGCGCCCACAAAGATCACAACACCTGGGATTACTGGTTCGTCCGCGGCGGCGTCCTGTTCATCGGCCTGAACATCCGCTATACCAACTATGACCGGCACGCGATCTTCCTGCGCTCCATCCCGGAGGCGGCGGGGGAGCACGACTGGACCGTGGTGCTGGTGCACTACTCCATGCGCACCAACGGAAGCCACGGCATCGACCGGCCGGTGTTCAATCTCTGGTACTTCCTCGGACCGATCATGGAGGAGCTGGACGTGGATCTGGTGATCTCCGGCCATGACCACGAGTACGACCGCGCCGGACTGATGGACTCCTCCGGCGAGGCGGCGGAGCCCGCGGGGACCGTCCTGGAAAAACAGCCTGGACAGATGCTGTTCGTGTGCGTGCCCTCGGCCACGGGCACGAAGTTTTACGATCACAACATAAAAACCGACGTTCCGATGGCCGCGGAAGCGCTGGAGCGTGCCCCCGGCTTCGTCCTGGCGGATTTTTCCCGGGAGGAGATCCGTTTCCGGGTGGTGAACGTACAGACCGGGGAACAGGTGGATGAGTTCACGCTGCGCCGCGCGCAGACCGATTGAGGAGGAAAACGAATGCAGATCAAGGTGCTCGAGGTCGGCTATCTGCAGACCAACTGCTATTTCGTCATCGACGAGAACACGCTGGACACCGCCGTGATCGATCCGGGCGACGATTCCAACAAGATCCTCAACGCCATAGAACAGAGCGGCTTTCATGTGAAGGCAATATTGCTCACTCACGGCCACTTCGACCATTGCATGGGACTCGAGGAGGTCTACGAGGCCACCCGCGCGCCGGTGTACATGAGCCGCCGGGACCTGGGCTCGGAGCTCGGCAGCGCGGCCTTCGGCCTGGACTGGGAGCTGGACCCGCCGGACGACACCCATTTCGTCACCGAGGGCGACGAGATCGAGTGCGGTGAGCTGACCTTCACGGTGCTCGAGACGCCCGGCCACACCCCCGGCGGCCTCACCTATCAGATCGAGGACTGCCTTTTCACCGGGGACACGCTGTTCCGCGGCTCCTGCGGCCGGTATGATTTCCCCGGCTCGAGCGCGCTGGAGCTGGGCCATTCGCTGGAAAAGCTCCGGGACCTGGAGGGAGATTTTGAGGTCTTCCCCGGCCATGAGAGCCCCACGACCCTGGAATACGAGCGCCGCTTCAATCCCTATATGCTGCGCCCCTGGGCGCTGTAAGGGAAGACGCAGCAGCCCCGGCCGCGGGCCTTGCCCGCCGCCGGGGCTGCGCTTTGCGCTGCCGGCGGTCAGGTGATTCGCATTTCCGTGACCGGGGTTTTAAGCATTCAGCTCCATTGTCGGTGGTTATCTTAGGTAATGCGCATTTTTCTTTGCGTATCTTTCTTTTGAAAAGCCCAAAAGAAAGATACGCGAGAAAGAAAAGGCTCGGTGCAGGACTACAGGCGGAAGCTTCTTAGGTCTATCACTCAAAAGGCGGGCGCGTCGCCATACGCGCCACCCCGCTTGCGCTCCGGCGCTTGGCGGGCAGTTAGTTTAGTGCTGCCTCTTTCCCCGCTGCCGCGGGTGCGGGAAAAAGCCGGTGTACCGTCTTGCCGCAGGTGTGCTTCTTGAAGCGTATGTACATCGTCAACTCACGCGCCACGCAGCGCCGGGCGGAGGCAGACGCCTAATCATACCACCCACGCAGCGCCGGAGCGAAAACTCCCGTTCACAAAAACGCAGCCGTGCAGCGGAGGGCCGAAGTTGTCGACGAGGCCCATAGTGTCAGCGCGGCTGTGTTTTTGAAAGGACGAGCAGCGGAGTGAATGAGCTTTCGAGCCTGCGAGGAAGCGAACGATACGAAGCTTGCGAGGACGCTCTGCAGCACAGAAAAGACCCGCAAGAATGCGAATTGCCTGTAAGCCAGTATTTCAATGGAGCAAAAGCTCCGACCCCCGGTCAAGGAAAAAAGAGTGTTTCGTTTAACCCGGTACTGCCATCGGATCCGAAACCCCGGCGCATGTCATGCTGCCTCGCGGAGGACAACAAAAAAACGGGACTGCCCTGCGGCAGCCCCGTTTTGCTGTAAAAAACTCACTTGATGGAGAAGAACGCCTTGCGGCCCAGGTACTGGGCGGCGTCGTCCAGCTCCTCCTCGATGCGCAGGAGCTGGTTGTACTTGGCCACGCGGTCGGTGCGGCTGGGGGCGCCGGTCTTGATCTGGCCGGCGTTCAGGCCCACGACCAGGTCGGCGATGGTGGTGTCCTCGGTCTCGCCGGAGCGGTGGGACACGACGGCGGTGTAGCCCGCGCGGTTGGCCAGCTGGATGGTGTCGAGCGTCTCGGTCAGGGTGCCGATCTGGTTGAGCTTGATCAGGACGCTGTTGGCCACGCCCTTCTCAATGCCCTGCTGCACACGCTTGACGTTGGTGACGAACAGGTCGTCGCCCACCAGCTGGACGCGGTCGCCCAGACGGTCGGTGAGCATTTTCCAGCCCTCCCAGTCGTCCTCGGCCATGCAGTCCTCGAGGGAGATGATCGGGTAACGGTCGCAGAAGCCGGCCCACATGTCCACCATCTCCTGCCGGGTCAGGGTCACGCCGCGCTTGGGCAGGTGATAGCACTGATCCTCATTGCTGAACCAGTCGGAGCAGGCGGCGTCCATGGCGAGCATGAAGTCCTCGCCGGGCTTGTAGCCGGCCTTCTCGATGGCCTCCACCAGAGCCTTGAGACCGTCCTCGTCGCTCTTCAGATCGGAGGGAGCGTAGCCGCCCTCGTCGCCCACGCTGGAGGTGTGGAGCACCTTGGCCAGGACGTGGAAGACCTCGGAGCACATGCGCAGGGCTTCCTTCCAGCTCTTGGCGCCAACGGGCATGACCATATACTCCTGGATGTCGGCCGCGCTGCTGGGGGCGTGGACGCCGCCGTTGAGCACGTTCATCATCGGCACGGGCAGCGTCTTGGCGTTGACGCCGCCGATATAGTTGTACAGGGGCAGCTTGAGGGAGTTGGCGGCTGCCTTGGCCACGGCCAGGGACACGCCCAGCATGGCGTTGGCGCCGAGGCGGGTCTTGTTGGGGGTGCCGTCGAGCTCGATGAGCTGCGCGTCGATATAGGGCTGATCCAGCGCGTTCAGACCGATCAGGGTGTCGGCGATCTCGCCGTTGACGTTCTCCACGGCCTTCTGCACGCCCTTGCCCAGATAGCGGTCCTTGTCGCCGTCGCGGAGCTCACAGGCCTCATAGATGCCGGTGGAAGCGCCGGAGGGCACCGCAGCGCGGCCCATGACGCCGTTGTCGAGGGTGACCTCCACCTCTACGGTGGGGTTGCCCCGGGAGTCCAGGATCTCGCGGGCGAGAATGTCGACGATCTCAAGGTATTCTTTCATTGTAAATCCTCCTAAACAGGTTTTATTTTTCAATAAGGCTTCTGCCGGTCATCTCCGCCGGCTGCGCCAGGTGCATCAGATCGAGCATCGTGGGCACCAGATCGCACAGCCGTCCGGGCCGCAGCTTCGTGCCCGCGGGCGCGCCGACGGCGATGAGGGGCACGGGATTGGTGGTATGGGCGGTGTCGGGACTGCCGTCGGGCTTCATGATCCGGTCGGCGTTGCCGTGGTCGGCGGTGATGAGGATCACGCCGCCCGCCTCCAGCGCCGCGTCGGCGATGCGGCCCACGCACTCGTCCACGGTCTCCACGGCCTTGATCGCGGCGGCCTTGACGCCGGTGTGGCCCACCATGTCGCAGTTGGCCAGGTTGCAGATCACCGCGTCGTATTTTCCGCTGCGGATGCGCGAAACGCACTCGTCGGTGACGGGGCGGGCGCTCATCTCCGGGATCAGGTCATAGGTGGGGAACTCCTTGGGGGAGGGGATCAGGCAGCGGTCCTCGCCGGGATACGGCTCCTCCCGACCGCCGTTGAAGAAGAAGGTGACGTGGGCGTACTTTTCCGTCTCGGCGATGCGCAGCTGCGTCTTGCCGAGCTGTCCCATGTACTCGCCGAAGGTCATGTTGATCTCCTCCGGCGGGAAGGCGATGTCCACGCCCTTGATGGCGGCGTCGTACTGGGTGGTGCACACGTAATGCAGCGGGAAGTATCCGCGCGGGCGCGCGAAGCCGTCGAAATCCCGGTCCGTCAGCGCGCGGGTCATCTCCCGGGCCCGGTCGGGGCGGAAGTTGAGGAAGATCACGCTGTCGCCCTCGCCGATCATGCCGTCCCTGTCGCAGACGGTGGGGATCACGAACTCGTCGGTGACGCCGTTTTCATAGCTCGCCTCCACCGCGTGGACCGGATCGTGGTCGTAAAGGCCCTCGCCGCAGACCATGGCGGCATAACCCTTTTCCACCCGATCCCAGCGCTTGTCGCGGTCCATGCCGTAGAACCGGCCCTGCACCGTGGCCACGGAGCCTACGCCCAGCTCGACGCATTTGTCCACCAGCGCCTGCACGTAGCCCTTGCCGGTGGTAGGCCCCACGTCCCGGCCGTCGAGCAGCGCGTGGACATAGACCCGCGTCAGACCCAGGTCCTTTGCCATCTTCAGCAGCGCGAACAGGTGCTCGATGTGGCTGTGGACGCCGCCGTCGGAGAGCAGTCCCGCGATATGGAGCTTCCTGCCGTCGGATTTGGCGGCGAGCATGGCGGAGCGGTAGGCCGGGTTTTCAAAGAAGCTGCCGTCTGCGATGGCGTTGGAGATCCGGGGCAGATCCTGGTAGACCACCCGTCCGGCGCCGATGTTGGTATGGCCGACCTCGCTGTTGCCCATCTGCCCCTCGGGCAGGCCCACGGCCAGACCGGAGGCGTCCAGCTGCGTGTTGGGACACTCGGCGAAGAACCGATCCAGCCGGGGCGTGTCGGCGCAGGAGATCGCGTTGGCCTCTCCCGCGGGCGCCAGCCCGAAGCCGTCCATGATCAGCAGGACCGTCGGTTTTTTGTTCATGCGCGGCTCCCTTCCCGGATGATGGCGGCAAAGTCCTCGACCTTCAGGGAGGCCCCTCCGATCAGACCGCCGTCGATGTCCGGCTGCGCGAGCAGCCCGGCGCAGTTCCCGGCGTTCATCGAGCCGCCGTAGAGGATGCAGACCTTCCGGGAGATCAGCGCGCCGTATTCCGCGCGCAGCTGCTCGCGGATGGCCAGACAGACCTCCTGGGCCTGCTCGTCGGTGGCGGTCCGGCCGGTGCCGATGGCCCAGATGGGCTCATAGGCGATGACGACCCTCTTGACCTGCTCGGCGGTCAGGGCGTAGAGCGCGGCTTTGATTTGGTAGCGGATATGCTCCATGGTCAGCCCTCGGTCACGCTGATCCAGACTCTCGCCCACGCACAGGATGGGCGTGATGCCGTGGTCGAGCAGGATGCGGAGCTTGGCGTTGACCAGCTCGTCGGTGTCGCCGTTGTCGGCGCGCCGCTCGCTGTGGCCGACGATGCAGTATTTGGCGCCGAGATCGGCGATCATGTCGGCGCTGACCTCGCCGGTATGGGCGCCCTTGTCGAACTGGGAGATGTTCTGCGCACCGATGCCGATGCGGCGCTGCTTTTCCCGGGAGAGCGCGCCCAGATGGGTGGCGGGCACGCACAGCACCACGCTGCAGCCGTTGGAGCGCTCCGGCATGGCGGCGCGCAGGTCCTCCACAAAGCCGTGCACCTGGGAGGGGACCATGTTCATCTTCCAGTTGCCGGCGATGATGACGCGGCGGTATTTCTTGTTCATTCCCTGTCGCCTCACTTATCCATCAGGCAGGCCACGCCGGGCAGCTCCTTGCCCTCCAGGAACTCCAGAGACGCGCCGCCGCCGGTGGAGACATGGGTGACCTTGTCGCCGTAGCCCATCTTCTCGATGGCGGAGGCGGAGTCGCCGCCGCCCACGACCGTGACGCCCGGGCACTCGGACATGGCCTGGGCCACGGCCTCGGTGCCCTTGGCGAAGGCGTCGAACTCGAACACGCCCATGGGGCCGTTCCAGATGACGGTGCCCGCGGCGCGCACGGCGTCGCCGAAGAGCCGGCACGTCTCGGGACCGATGTCCAGACCCTGCCAGCCGGCGGGGATGGCGTCGGCGGCCACGACACGGCTGGCGGCGTCGGCGGCGAATTTGTCGGCGATGACCACATCCACGGGCAGCAGCAGCTTCTTGCCCTTGGCCTCGGCCTTGGCGATCATGTCCGCGCAGTAGCCGATCTTCTCCTCGTCGAGCAGGGAGTCGCCGATCTCATAGCCCTTGGCCTTGAGGAAGGTGAAGGCCATGCCGCCGCCGATGATCAGCGTGTCGGCCTTCTCCAGCAGGTTCTCGATCACGGCCAGCTTGTCGGAGATCTTGGCGCCGCCCAGCACCGCCACCAGCGGACGCTGCGGGTTCTCGATGGCGCCGCCCAGGGCGTTGAGCTCCTTCTCCACCAGGAAGCCGCAGTAGGCGTCCAGATAGTCGGCCACGCCGGCGGTGGAGGCGTGGGCGCGGTGCACCGCGCCGAAGGCGTCGGAGACGTATACGTCGGCCAGAGACGCCAGCTCCCTGGCAAACTCGGGATCGTTCTTTTCCTCCCGGGGATCGAAGCGGGTGTTCTCCAGCAGCAGGACCTGACCGGGCTGCAGCGCGGCGGCTTTGGCCTTGGCGTCGGGACCGATGGTGTCCTCGGCAAACTGCACGTCGCGGCCCAGCAGCTCGGCAAAGCGAACGGCCACCGGCGCGAGGGTCAGGTTGGTCTTGGGATCGGGATCCTTTTTGGGCTTGCCCAGGTGGGAGCAAACCACCAGCGCCGCGCCGTCGTCTAAGAGATACTGGACGGTGGGCAGAGCGGCGCGGATGCGCTTGTCGTTGGTGATGGCGTGGGTCTTCTTGTCCAGGGGGACGTTGAAGTCCACCCGCAGCAGCACTTTTTTGCCGCTGAAGCTCGCGTCGCGGATGCTTTTCTTGAGATAGTTCATTGTATATCCTCCGTTCGGGTTATTTGTGTTCCGACTGGGTATTATAGTACACCTTGGTATTTTTTTCAAGCGAAAACCCGGGAAAGAATGAAAGAATCCGGCAAAAAATCCCGTTTTGCCCCAACAAAAAGTTCATTGCGGATCACCGCGGATCGGTGTAGAATAACAGTGCCGCCTTCGATGCCGAAGGAGAAAGGAAGATGCTCTGCATGGAAAAGCCCCCTGTGCTGTATTTCGTCGTACCCTGCTACAACGAGGAGGAGGCGCTGCCTCTGACCGCGCCCGTGTTCCTGGACAAGCTCACGGCCCTGCAGGGCCGCATCGCGCCGGAGAGCCGGATCCTCATGGTGGACGACGGCTCGAAGGATTCGACCTGGGAGATCATCAAGGGTTTACATAACAATGACGAGCGGGTGTCCGGCATGCGGCTGAGCCGCAACCGCGGACATCAGAACGCGCTGACCGCCGGGCTCATGTGGGCCCGGGAGCGCTGCGATGTGACCGTCAGCATCGACGCGGACCTTCAGGACGACATCGACGCCGTGGACGCGATGCTGGACAAATACGCCGAGGGCTGCGGCATCGTCTGCGGCGTGCGCGCCAGCCGGGCGACGGACACCTTCTTAAAGCGTACCACCGCCCGGGGATATTATGCGATGATGCGGCTGTTCGGGTCGGATCTCATTTACGACCACGCGGATTACCGGCTCATGGACGCCGCGGCGCTGGAGGCGCTGTCCCATTACCACGGGGACGATCTGTTCCTGCGCGGCCTGGTGAACCGGCTGGGCTGCCGGGTCGGCGTCGTCACCTACGACCGCCGGGCCCGGGAGGCGGGAGAGAGCAAGTACACCCTCAAAAAGATGGTCAGGCTGGCCGTCAGGGGCATGGAGTGCGGGGCGCTGAAGCCCTCCGCGCTGCCCCGGTCGCTGGACCCCTTCGTGGCCGAGGTGCTCCATGTCTGAATGCCGTCTGTGTCCCCGCGCCTGCGGTGCGGACAGGGAGCGGGAGCGGGGCGTCTGCCGCGTCGACGGCCGCATCCTGGTGGCCCGGGCTGCGCCGCACTACGGGGAGGAGCCCTGCATCAGCGGCGAGCGGGGCAGCGGCGCGGTGTTTTTTGCCGGCTGCCCCCTGGGCTGCGTCTACTGCCAGAATTATGAACTCAGCCGCGGCGCGCTCGGGGAGACGCTGACCCCGGAACAGCTCGCCGCGGTCTTCCGTCGGCTGGAGGCCGATGGCGTGCACAACCTCAACCTCGTCACCGGCACCCAGTTCGTCCCGGGCATCCTCGAGGCGCTCAGGCTCGCCGCGCCGGCCGTCCCGGCGGTGTGGAACACCTCGGGCTACGAGACGATCGGGACCATCCGGGCCCTGGCCGAACGGGTGCGGATCTTTCTGCCGGACCTCAAATATGCGCTGCCGGAGAGCGCGGCGCGCTACTCCCGGGCCGCGGACTATCCCGCCGCGGCCATGGCCGCCGTCCGCGAGATGGTCCGCCTGACCGGGCCCTTCGTGCTCGGGGACGACGGACTGCTGCGCTCGGGCGTGCTCATCCGCCATCTCGTGCTGCCCGGACAGCTCGACAACACCCGGGCGGTGATCGGCTGGGTCGGCGAGACCTTCGCTCCGGGCGAGGTGCTCTTTTCCCTGATGGCCCAGTACACCCCCTGCGGGGATCTGTCGCGGTACCCGGAGCTGGACAGGACGCTGACGCCGGAGGAATGGGACGAGGCCCTCGCCGCCCTGGAGGACTCGGGCATCGAAGACGGATATGTGCAGGAGCTCTCCGCCGCGGGAGAAGAGGAGATCCCCGCCTTCGACGGCACCGGGGTGACGGGGTAACGGCCGCCGCGCCGAAAAACTTTTTTGCGCATCCGTGAAAAAAAGACTTGACAGATCCTCTCCGCGGGCGTATTATTCACCTATCTACCTGGTAGGTAATAGGGTAATAATTCATTCCGAAGGAGAGAGTGCCATGTCCAGGATCTACACATCCGCAGACCAGCTCGTCGGCGGCACGCCGCTGCTGGAGCTCACGAACATTGAAAAGAAATTCGGCCTCAAGGCCAGGCTGCTGGCCAAGCTCGAGTATCTCAACCCCGCGGGATCGGTCAAGGACCGCGTCGGCAGGGCCATGCTCGACGACGCGGAGGCCCGGGGCCTGATCCGGCCGGGCGCCACGATCATCGAGCCCACCTCCGGCAACACCGGCATTGGCCTGGCCATGGTGGCCGCGGCCCGGGGCTATAAACTGATCATCACCATGCCCGAGACCATGAGCGTGGAGCGCCGCCAGCTCCTGAAGGCCTACGGCGCGGAGCTCGTGCTCACCTACGGGGCCAAGGGCATGACCGGCGCCATCGCCAAGGCCGAGGAGCTGTCAAAGCAGATCGAGGGCAGCTTCGTGCCCGGTCAGTTCGTCAACCCCGCCAACCCCCGGGCCCACTATGAGACCACCGGCCCGGAGATCTGGAACGACACCGACGGCAAGGTGGATATCTTCGTCGCCGGCGTGGGCACCGGCGGCACGATCACCGGCGTGGGCGAGTTCCTGCGCTCCCGCAGGCCGGAGGTAAAGGTCGTGGCCGTGGAGCCCGCGACCTCGGCGGTGCTGTCCACCGGCGTGGCCGGTCCCCACAAGATCCAGGGCATCGGCGCCGGCTTCGTGCCCGAGGTGCTCAATACGAAGATCTACGACGAGATCGTGCCCGTTTCCAACGAGGACGCCTTTGCCACCGGCAAGCTGATGGGCGTGAGCGAGGGCGTGCTGGTGGGCATTTCCTCCGGCGCGGCGCTCTGGGCGGCCATCGAACAGGCCAAGCGCCCGGAGAACGAGGACAAAACCATCGTCGTGCTGCTGCCGGACACCGGCGACCGGTACCTCTCCACGCCGCTGTTCGCCGACTGAGCCCATTGACCGGGAATCGCGCTGAGGCTCGCCCGGTCGGGCTGACCAACCCCCCGAAAGGAATCAGAACCATGAAGAAAGCGCTCATTGCCATGAGCGGCGGCGTGGATTCCAGCGTGGCCGCTCTGCTCACGGCACGGGAGGGGTACGAGTGTATCGGCTGCACCATGCGGCTGTTCGACAACCCGGACGCCGGGATCTCTCCGGAGAAGACCTGCTGTTCCCTGGACGACGCGGAGGACGCGAGGAGCGTCGCCTTCCGGCTGGGGATACCGTTTTACGTCTTCAACTTCACGGAGGATTTCCGCCGGGAGGTCATGGCGCCCTTTGCGGACAGCTACCGCCGGGGGCTGACGCCCAATCCCTGTATCGAGTGCAACCGAACGATGAAATTCGCCAGGCTTCTCCGCCGTGCGGAGGAGCTTGGCGCTTCGCGTCTCGTGACGGGCCACTACGCCCGCACCGCCTGTGAAGACGGCCGCTGGGTCCTCAAAAAGGCCCTGGACGAGAGCCGCGACCAGAGCTATGTGCTCTACACGCTGACCCAGGAGCAGCTGCGCATGGTGCGCTTCCCCCTGGGCGGGCTCACCAAGGACGAGGTGCGCGCCATCGCCGCGGAAAACGGCTTCGCGAACGCCTCCAAGCCGGACAGTCAGGATATCTGCTTCGTGCCCGACGGCGATTACGCGGCCATGATCCGGCGCAGCACGGGCGAGGACCTCACCCCCGGGGATTTTGTGGACCGGGAGGGAAAGGTCCTGGGCCGGCACAGGGGCATCGAGTGCTACACCGTCGGCCAGCGCCGGGGACTGGGCCTGTCGTTCGGCGAACCGATGTACGTGTGCGCGATCCGTCCGGAGGACAACACCGTCGTGCTCGGGCCGAAGGAGGCGCTCTTTTCCCGGGAGGTGCGCGTCCCGGCGTTCCACTGGATCTCCGGCGAGACGCCCGCCGCTCCCGTGCGCGGCCGCGCGAAGATCCGCTACCGTCACCGGGAGGAGGACGTGACCGTTTATCCCACGGATACGGGCGGCGCGCTGCTGGTTTTCGACGCTCCCCAGCGGGCCGTCACCCCCGGCCAGGCCGCCGTGCTCTACGACGGCGACACGGTCCTCGGCGGCGGCGTCATCGGAAGAGATTGACATAATATAGTTTACATAACAGAAAGAAGCGATCGAAATGATGATCTCGACACGGGGCCGCTACGCGCTGCGGGTGATGATCGACCTGGCGGAGCACTACAACGGGGGCTATGTCCCGCTCAAGGACGTGGCCGAGCGGCAGGAGCTCTCGCTCAAATACATCGAGCGGATCCTGCCGGAGCTGACGAGGGGCGGCTGCGTGGAGGGCCAGCACGGCCGGGGCGGCGGCTACCGGCTCTGCCGTTCTCCGGAGGACACCACGGTCTGGGAGATCCTGTGTCTGACCGAGGGCGATCTGGCGCCGGTGACCTGTCTGGAGAGCGGGGCCAGGCCCTGCGCCCGGGCCCCGGAGTGCCGCACGCTGCCGCTGTGGCAGGGCTTTTACGAGCTGACGGAGCGTTACTTCCGCGGCGTGACGCTGGCCGATCTGATCGGCCTGCCCGCGGCAGACAACTATGTGATATAAAGACGCCGCATGAACAGCAAATGCCCCCGCCGGGCTTCCGGCGGGGGCATTGTGCGTCCTGTTCAGCGGGTGATCGCGGTGGCCTTCAGATTCCGCACCTTGCCGGGGATCCCGTTGCGCGCGGCCATCTCTTCGAGCTTGGCCTCCAGTCGGGAGGCGTTCATGTTGATGAGCTCGGCGGCCATCCTGTCCTTCATGGCGGGGCTGGAGCGGAGGAGCAGCGAACTGGCCAGCCCGCCTCCCAGCAGCGAGGCCAGGGGACTGCCGCTTTGCTCGAGCTTGTCCTGCATCTTGGGAAGGTACTCGTTGATCATGGCTTCGTAGTCGATGTCCGACAGTTCGATTTCCAGTTTGACCATATCTGTTCTCCTTTTTTCGTTATTGTGAGATGTGGACGTCCCCGGCCAGCAGCACCAGACAGGTCTGGTCTGCCCCGTTGACGGTGGTGTATTCCCCAAAGGCGATGGGCATGGCGTAGGCATGGAAGCGCTGGCCCCGGCGCAGGCCCTCGACCATGTCGGGCAGGATCAGCCGCACCGGGTAGGCGTAAGAGCCGTCCGCGGCGGTGATGCAGGTGAAGCCGTGCTCGCCCAGGCGGACCGTATAGGCCCGCAGGACCCGCAGGGAGGTCATGCCGATCCAGCACGGCTCCTCGATCAGCTCCGGCTTTTCAAAGCATTTGCGCAGGAGCAGGGATTTATTATAAGTCTTGCGGTATTCGGATTTGAGATAGTTCTGGTGGGTCTCCCGCTCCCAGAGCTCGGGGTGCTCGCCGATGAAGGAGCGCTGCGCCTCGGAGAGGGTGAAGCGGGGAGCGTAGGTGCCGATGGTCTCCAGAGCCTCCAGCCAGGTGGGCGTGAAGCTGCCCGCGGTGAAGGTCCCGCTGCGGACGTAACGGTTTTCGGACGCCCAGCACAGCGTTCCCTGACCGTCCATGGCGCCGGCGGCCCAGTGCCCGGTGTAGGTGAACGTCACGCCGTCCATGTCCGCCGCGGTGAAGGTCCCCTCGCCCTCGGGCACGCCGCCGCGGCCGCGGCCGGTATAGACGCCGACCGTCGGGACGTTTTCGCACACAGCGGTGCAGCCCTCGAGCGCCATGGTCCCGTCCCCGGCGGGAGAGCCCTCGGACCAGCCGCCCTCCCAGGAGAACAGCTCCCCGGCCGCGTCAGCGCCGGTGAAAACGCCCTGCCCCTCGGGCCTGCCGTGGAGCAGCGCGCCGGTGTAGCGGCCCTCATAGGCCGTGCCCTCCCGGAAAAAGCCCCATTCCATGTCCGCGGCCGCGGTGGGCTCCGGCGTGGCGGTGGGCTCCGGCGTCGGCTCCGGCGTGGGCGCCGGTTCGGCGCCGCCGCAGCCGGTCAGGCTCAGGAGCAGCCCCAGCGCCAGGAGAAGACAGATCGTTTTTCTCATGCCGTTAAATCTCCAAGCAAGCGATGATGAATGACGCGGCGGGTCGATCCCCGGCCGCTCAGCCCGGCAGCAGGCCTTCGTTGGTCTCCCGCGGCGCCAGATTGTCCGAGGCGACGAGCTCTATGTAGCCGTGGCCGCGGCGGCGGGACTCGTCCATGGCGAACAGGTCCTGCTTTTTGTTGCCGTCCCGGCGGGAGACCATCTCGATCTCCACGTCGTAGGTCAGCCGCCCGCCGTCGGTATAGATCTCCACCCAGCCGTGGGGGGCTTTCTCGTCGCCGTAGGTGCCGCTGACGATCTTTGCGTCATAGCCCAGGCCCCGGGCCGCCGCCCAGAAGGCGCTGGAATAGCAGTAGCAGTTGCCCTGACCGGTGGCATACATGGTCAGCGATTCCTCCAGAGCCCAGCCCACGTCGCCCACGTGGTAGTAGTGGCGGCGCAGGTATTTGAAGCTGTCGCGCACGTAAACGTACATGGCGTAGAGCCGCTCGTCCCGGGACATGCTCTCGTCGGTGTTGGCGTCGATGGCCGCGGCCACATAGCCGTCCAGCTCCAGACTGCCGGAGGTATACCGTCCCGAGGAGGTGAAATACAGCGAGCCGAGATAGCGGTTCTTGAGGAAATATCCGTCCTCCCCCACGCAGTAGAGGTAGCCGTCCCGCCACAGGAAGCCCGGCTCCGGCAGCGGTCCCGCCGGCCACACCGTGCCGCTGACGGCGGCGGTCAGGATGGCGTCCCGGGCCCAGTAGCCCGGCTCGACATCGGGGAAATCGTCCCCGGAGGGCTCGCGTAGTCCCAGCAGGGCGTTGAGGATCACCGCGGCCTCGGCGCGGGTGACGGTGTCGTCGCCCCGCCGGGCGGCGGAGCCCATGGCGGCGGCGACACGGCCGGCGTCATAGTATTCCTCCAGCCGCGCGGTGAGCGTCCCGTCGGTCAGGACCTCATCCCCGTCGCCGACGAAGGCGGCCCGCTCACCCGTGGCGGCGGACAGCGCCGCGGCAAGCCCGTCCAGGGTCAGCGGCGATTCGGGATAGAACAGCCCGTCGTCACAGCGGAAGTACCCGCCGTAACAGACCGGAGCGGGCTCCGGCGTGGGACTGGGCGCCGGGGTGGGCGCGGCGGTGGCGGCGGGCTCCGGTGTTTGGCGGGGCCCGAGAGGACGGCTGGTGAGGAACCACACGGCAAAGACCAGTCCCGCCAGCAGCGCAGCCGCCAGCAGGACGATCAGGATCACGATGCCGGTTTTGCCGGATTTTGTTTTCGCCGAGTGCTTGTCCATGAGGACCTCCGGACGATCACAGAATGAATGGGATCAGAGAAGGTGCACGCCTCTCTCGCGGCAGATCGCCATCGTCTCGGCGTCCCAGACGCCGGACTGGACCTCGCCGATGTGCGCGGTGCCGATGAGCAGCATGCACAGCCGCGACTGGCCGATGCCGCCGCCGATGGTGTAGGGGAGCTCGCCGTTGAGCAGCGCCCGGTGGAAGGGGAAGGCGCGCCGGTCGTCGCAGCCGGCGAGCGTGAGCTGCCGGTCGAGGCTCTCGGGGCTGACGCGGATGCCCATGGAGGAGATCTCGATAGGCCGGTCCAGGACCTCGTCCCGGAAGAGGATGTCGCCGTTGAGATCCCAGTCGTCATAGTCCGGAGCGCGGCCGTCGTGGCGCTGCCCGGAACGCAGGGTCTTGCCGATCTGCATGATGAACACCGTGGGATGCAGCCGGGTGAACGCGTCCTCCCGCTCGGAGGGCGTTAGCTCGGGATACATGTCCTCAAGCTCCTGGCTGGTGATGAAGGTGACGTCCCGGCTCAGATGGGCGCGGAGCTGGGGGAACTCCCACTCGAGCTCGTCGCCGGTCATGCAGATGGCCGTGACGATCCGCCGCACGGTCTCCTTGAGGTAATCGACGGTCCGGTCCTCCTTGCGGATGACCTTTTCCCAGTCCCACTGGTCCACGTAGACGGAATGGAGGTTGTCGAGCACCTCCTCGTCCCGGCGGATGGCGTTCATATCGGTATACAGGCCCTTGCCCTCGTAAAAGTTGTATTCCTTGAGCGCCCAGCGCTTCCACTTGGCCAGTGAGTGGACGACCTGGCACTCCGCCCCGCCCACGGCGGGCACGTCAAAGGCCACGGCCCGCTCCACGCCGTTGAGGTCGTCGTTGAGACCGGTGTCGGTGCGCACGAACAGCGGCGCGGAGACGCGCTTGAGATTCAGCGCCGAACCCAGATTTTTCTGGAAGCTTTTTTTGATGAACTCGATGGCCCGCTGCATCTCGTAGACGCTCAGCCGCGGTTCATATCCCTCGGGGATGACACAACTGCTCATTTATTATCTATTATCCTCCTTCCGGGCGTACAGACCGGCGATCTTGTCTATGTGTTCGCGCATGGCGGCCACTGCGCTCTCGGGCGCGGTCAGACGCGCGCCGTCGCCGAAGGTGCACAGCCAGCCGAAAAACGGCTCTGTGACCGCCACGGGCACCGTGACGGAAAAACGGCCCTCACCGGCCGGGACGAGCACGGCCTCCGTGCCGAACCGGTCGATGACCGCCCCGGCCAGGGCGTTGTCGAACTCCATGCGCACGTTGGTCATCGCGCCGGAGAACATGCCGAAATGGGCGTTGGCGTAGGCCGACATATCCACGCCGGCGAAGGCCTCCGCTCCGTCCCGGCGCTCGCCGGTCCGGCGCAGATCCACGATCTTGTCCACGCGGAAATGCTTGATGATGCCCGCGGCGCTGTCGTAGCCCACGAGATAGTAGTTCTCGCTGTCCCACATCAGCGCATAGGGACTGATCTCGTACCATGCCCCGCCGTGGCGCAGCTGCCGCTCCCGCCGGGGATCGTACTGAAAGTAGTGGAAGCGGATCTTCTCGTCCGCGTCGATGGCCGCGTGGAGGTCGTCCACCAGATAGTAGATCGACTCGTTCATGGACTTGATGCGGTTTTTGACCCAGACCTGCCGCCGCAGGCCCCGGGCCTGGTGGACGCTGGCGAGGCTCTCGATCTTGCCGATCAGCTCCAGGGATTTTCTGCGCGTCAGGAACCGGGAGGACTGCACGCTGTCCACGAGCAGCCGCAGCTCCGGGAGCTGAAACTCCCGCGAGGCCACGTACCACACCGTCCGGTTGCCCCGGCGCTCGCGCATCAGATCCACGCCGAAGGCCGTGAGCGTCTCGAGATCGTCGTAGACCGCCTTGCGCTCGGCGGCCACGCCCTGTGCGCCGAGATAGGCGATGATCTGCGCGGTGGTGACCGGATGCTCCTCGTCGGTGTTTTCCTCGAGGTATCGTTTGATGAGCAGCAGCTTCTGCTTTTGATTGGGCGATTTGGCCATGAGGACGCCTCCCGGCAACAGTATGAGCCATTATATTCCACTTTTGTCAAAAGAGCAATAAAAAAGAAAACGGCCGGACCTCCGGCGGCGCAGTCTGTTCCATTGTCGGTACTAAACCGATGCAGGTGCTTTTGCTCCAATGAAATACTAGATTTTGTGAAACTCGCTTTTTCCAGTTACCGGGGCAGCTCCATTCAGCTCAATTGTCGGTACTATTCTCAGGTCATGCGCACTTTTCCATGACGGGGTTTTTGAGCATCCAGCTCCATTGTCGGTGCGTGACCGGGGTGAACCGGCTCTGCTCCATTGTAATACTGACTTCCAGGCAATTCGCTTTTTTGCGGGTCTTTTCTGTGCTGCAGAAAAGACCACGCAGGAGAAAAGACAGCCAGGGGGACACTTCCAAATGTGTCCCCCTGGACCCCCCTAAGACTTTAAGAGCAGCGTTTTGACTTGCTGCTAGACTGAATAGGTTTTAGCATCCCCGTCCGCGCCACCCCGCTTCGCTCCGGCGCTCCGTGGGAGGAATGTTGGGGCTTTCGGCGCTGCGTGGGTGGTATAATTAGGCGCCCGCCTGCGCTCCGGTGCTGTGTGATGCGTGAGTTGACGATGTACGGGCGCTTCAAGAAGCGCCACTACGGCTAAACGGTACGTCGGCAAATATATGTACCTGCGGCAGCAGGGTGAAAGGCAGGGACCTAAACTAACTGCCCGCCAAGCGCCGGAGCGCAAGCGGGGTGGCGCGTATGTCAGCGCAACAGCCTCTTGAGTGATAGACTTAAGTGGCTTCCGCCTAAAGTCCTGCACCGAGCCTTTTCTTTCTCGCGTATCTTTCTTTTGGGCTTTTCAAAAGAAAGATACGCAAAGAAAGAAGCGCATTACCTGGGTATCGTACCGACAATGGAGCAAAAGCTCCAACCCCGGTAAAAGAAAAAAGACCTCCCCTCCGGACGGGCGCCCGAAATGTATCACCCGCAATAAAGAAGGCCCTTCCCGCCGGAAACGGGAAAGGCCCGAAAGCACAGGTTTTGTTATTCCGCCGCGATCCTCGCCTTGATCTCCGCCATCTCCGCGATGAGCTCGGACAGCGGCCGATACTCGCCGCCCCACCATTCAAAGACGTGCATGCCCTCGTCCTCCAGCACCGGACCGATCAGGCGCATCCGTATGCCGAGCTTTTCAAGGAGACCCTCCCGGTCCAGCGGGAGAGCGTCGCGGGGCGTCAAAAGCGAAAATGCCTCGTAGGAGACGCCGTATACGACAGTCTCGATCCCCAGGGACGCGATGGCGCCGAGACAGCGTTCGCACGGGGCGCAGCTCGTATACAGCACGGCTTCCTTCAGCACGCTGTCCGGATACCGGTTTGCGCACTGATGGACCAGATTGAATTCCGCATGACCGAAGATACCGTTTTTCCAGTCCGCCGTGTTTTCGGCTTCCTCCAGGATCTCTCCGCTGCGGACGAGCAGCGCGCCAAAGGTGTCATGTCCTTTCTTTCCCGCGCGGATCGCCAGCTCGAAGCAGCGCTTCATGTATCGTTCGTTGTCCATCTGCGTGCCCCCTTCCCGTGGGTCAGTAGAACGTGGCGACCTCCCGGGCGGGAGGCTCGGCCGGGGCGATGCTCTGTACATGGAGCACCGGACCGGGTCCGTCGTAGACCTCCGGCATGTTGCGGATGTCTATCCTGGCGGTGACGTCGT
This sequence comes from Oscillospiraceae bacterium, assembly GCA_017541825.1. GTDB lineage: Bacteria > Bacillota > Clostridia > Oscillospirales > Oscillospiraceae > Apopatocola. The sequence continues at coordinate 18,587 of JAFXYJ010000069.1, forward strand.
ACCAGCCCAGATTCTCAATGCCGGGCACGTCCTTCCACTCGGCCAGCAGCGGCATGAAGCGGATGTCATTGGCGCAGCAGGTCATGACCTCCCGGCCGAAGTAGAAATATCCGGCCTTGAGCGAGCGGGACTTGCAAACGGCCTTGCCCTTCAGCCGTACGACCTTGCCGCTGTATTTGTCCGGCTGCTCCATGGCGTCCTGGAGGAAGATCGCGTAATCGTTGTCGTCGACCGCGACCACCGGGGCGTTCAGATCGTAGGGGAGGGGAAGCTCGATCTCGTCGTAGCTGATCTTTCCGTCGGCGGTCTCATAGGCGATGTCGCAGCGGCGGTTGGTGGCCCGGATGATCTTGTGTGCCTGCATCTTCAGGTCCTCGTCCCCTTCGGGGAAGCGGTTGAGGACCACAAGCTCGCAGCTCTGCAGCTTGTCCACCATCAGCTGGCGCATGTTGTTGTTGTAATTGAGGAAGGTGGTCGCGTCGATGAACATGAACTCCTGGGCCACCACCCACTCCGGGGGCATGTTGGTATACAGCGTGTCCAGCGGCCACATGCCGTTGTATTCAATGATCACGTAGGAGCAGCGGTGCTTTTTCAGCAGCGCGGCCAGATGGGGCGTGTTGAGCTCGCTCTCGGACTCCACGACTTCCATGAAGATGTTGCCGGAGGCGAAGTTGTCGGGCTCGTATTCCTCGATGCCCTCCTCACAGACCAGCAGCAGCATCCTGTCGCCGTTGTTGAAATTGCTGTCCTCCAGCGTCTCCTGGGCGAACTTCGTCTTGCCCGATTCGAGAAAACCGGTGAACAGATATACGGGGATCTGTTTTGCAGCCATAGCGATCGCTCCTTACGCGCCGAACAGCTCAGCCACGGCCTCTTCCCGGAGCTCCGCGCCGATGACGCACAGCCGGCCGGTGACGCCCGCCGGACCGCGGCGGATATCGATCTCGCCGGGGGTGTAGTCGAAGTGGAACCACTCGCCCTCGTCGGCGGCTACGATGCCCTTGGCCCGCAGCACGTGGCCGTAGCGGAAGCTGTCGGAGAGATCCTCGAGCTTCTCCCGCAGCTCGTCCTGACCGAAGCGCTTCGCCGTCTCCAGTCCCCAGGAGGTGAACACCTCGTCGGCGTCATGGTCGCCGTCGTGGTGATGGTGGTGCTCGTGGGCGTGCCCGTGGTCGTGGTCATGGTCATGGTCGTGCCCGTGGTCATGGTCATGCTCATGCTCGTGGTGATGCTCGTGCTCCTCGCGCTCGATGCTCTCCAGGGCGGCGGAGAGAGTGTCGCGCCGCTCCAGAGCGGAGAGGATCGCCTCGCCGCTCAGCTCGTCCCAGGGGGTGGTGATGATGACGGCGCCGGGGTTTTTCTCCCGCAGCAGGGCCACGCACTGAGCGATCTTCGCCTCGCTCATGCCGCCGGTGCGGCTGAGGACGATGCACCCGGCGGACTCTACCTGGTTGTTGAAGAACTCGCCGAAATTGCGCATATACATCTTCGCCTTGCCCGCGTCCACCACGGTGCCCAGGGCGTTGATCACGAGGTCCGCGCCCTCCACCTGCTCCACGGCGGTGACGATATCCGAGAGCTTGCCCACGCCGGAGGGCTCGATCAGGATGCGGTCCGGGGCGAAGCGGTCCACCACCTCCCGCATGGCGGTACGGAAATCGCCGGTCAGCGAGCAGCAGATGCACCCGGAGTTCATCTCGGTGACCTCGATGCCCGCCTCCTGCATGAAGCCGCCGTCGATGCCGATCTCACCGAACTCATTTTCGATGAGGACCAGCTTTTCGCCGGCGTAGGCCTCTTTTATGAGCTTTTTGATCAGCGTGGTCTTGCCCGCGCCGAGAAAGCCCGAAAAAACGTCGATCTTTGTCATATCGGTTCCCTTCTTTGGCATACAGTTTCTAAACTCGTATTATATCACGTTCGTCAAGACCTGTTTGCGGCGCGAACGATTGTTTTTTCGCTTTTTTTGTGGTATGCTGACAAAACCAACTCATTCTGACTGTACAAAGAGGAACCTCCCGTGGAAAAAAAGGCATCCCGCGGCCGGACGGGGCGCATCCTGCGCCTGCTGCTCCGGGGCAGCGGAAGATATTTTGTGATATGCATACTCTCGGGCGCGCTGCTGACGGTCTGCGAGCTGCTCATCCCCCAGGTCATCCGCGTGACGGTGGACTCGGTGATCGGCCCGCAGCCGCTCGCCCTGCCCGGATGGGCGCTCGGCGCGGTCACCGCTCTGGGCGGGGCGGAGACCCTGCGGCGGCATATGTGGCTGATCGGCGCGGCGCTGATCGTCCTCGGCGCCCTGGGCGCGCTGTTCCGTTATCTCGCCGGCGTTTACAACGCCAGGGCGGGGGAGACGCTGGTCAAGACCGCGCGGGACACGCTCTACGCCCATATCGAGCGCCTGCCCTGGACATGGCACGCGCGCAACCCCACCGGCGACATCATCCAGCGCTGCACCTCCGACGTGGAGCGCATCAAGACGTTTTTCCAGGAGCAGTTCGTCATGTTCTTCCGCCTGGTGACGACGATCGTCCTGGCGCTGATCTGCATGCTGCTGATGAACGCGAAGCTCTCTCTGGTGGCTCTGGTGATCGTGCCGATCGTGGTGTGCTACTCGGTGCATTTTTACCGCAGCATCCGGGACGGCTTCACCAAATGCGACGAAAACGAGGGGCTCCTGTCCACCATCGCCCAGGAGAACCTGACCGGCGTGCGGGTGGTCAAGGCCTTCGGCCGGGAGAACTACGAGCGCGAGCGCTTTGAAAAGCAGAACGTCTACTACACCGGCCTGTGGGTCAGCCTCCTCCGGGACATGAGCGTGTTCTGGTCGGTGGGCGACCTGACGAGCTGTCTGCAGGTCATGCTCGTGATCGTCTTCGGCAGCGTGCTGTGCGTCCGGGGAGAGATGACCAGCGGGGAGTTCATCTCCTTTGCGGTATACAACGCCATGCTCATCGGCCCAGTGCGCCGTCTGGGCCGGCTGATCTCCGAGATGAGCAAGATGGGCGTCTCGGTGAACCGCATCGGCGAGGTGCTCGAGGCCGAGCCGGAACGGGACGTCCCTGACGCGGTCACCGCGCCGATGGACCGGGACATCCGCTTTGAAAACGTCAGCTTCCGCTATGCGCCGGACGCGCCGGAGGTGCTGCGGGACGTGAGCTTCACGATCCCGGCGGGGAAAAGCTTCGGCATCCTCGGCGGCACCGGCGCGGGCAAGAGCACGCTGCTCCTCCTGCTGTGCCGGCTCTATGAGCCCACCGGCGGGCGCATCACGGCGGGCGGGGTGCCGCTCGATCGGATGCGGGCCGGATGGGTCCGCGGTCAGATCGGCATCGTGCTGCAGGAACCGTTCCTGTTTTCCCGTTCGGTGGAGGAGAACATCGGCGTGTGCGGCGCCAGCGCGGAGGAGATCCGCGCCGCGGCCGTCACCGCCTGCATTGACGGCGACATCGAGCGCTTCACCCAGGGCTACGCCACCCTCGTGGGCGAGCGGGGCGTGACGCTCTCCGGCGGACAGAAGCAGCGGGTGGCCATCGCCCGCACCCTGACGCGGAAGACGCCGGTCATCATCTTCGACGACTCCCTCTCCGCCGTGGATACCGAGACCGACGAGCGTATCCGCGCCGCGCTCAAGAGGGATCTGGCCGGGACGACGACCGTCATCGTGTCCCACCGCATCAACACGCTGCTCGACTGCGACAACGTGCTCGTGATCGAAAAAGGCGCCGTATCCGAGCTGGGCTCCCCCGCGGAGCTGCTCTCGCGGCCGGGCCTTTTCCGCCGGATCTACGACCTGCAGATGGCAGGGGACGGGGAGGCGGAGGCATGAAACACAAGCATCTGCCGTTCTACGGCCTTGCAAAGCTCGGGCCCTATCTGCGCCCCTACCGGAAGCTGCTGCTGTTCATGCTGCTCATGGGCTTCTACGGCAGCGGCATGGACGCGGTGATCCCTCTGTTCCAGCGCTACGCCATCAACCGCTTCGTCGCCGACGGCACCCTGGACGGACTGGGCATGTTCGCGGGGATGTATCTGCTCGTCATCGTGACCCAGGTGTTTTCCAACTATATCTCCGTGTTCGGCGCCTGCCGCATGGAGATGTATCTGGACCGGGATCTGCGCCGGGCGGCCTTCAACCATCTGCAGACGCTGTCCTTCTCCTACTTCAACCAGAACAGCGTGGGCTATATCCACGCCAGGGTCATGTCCGACACCGAACGCATTTCCTCCACGCTGGCCTGGGATCTGATGGACGGGGTGTGGAACCTGTCGTATCTGCTGCTGGTCATCGTGTCGATGTTCCTGCTCCATTGGAAGCTGGCGCTGTGTGTGATGCTCGTGGTGCCGGTGGTGGCGGTATCTTCCATATATTTCCAGAAAAAGCTGGTGATCTTCCACCGGCAGGTGCGTGAGCAGAACTCCCGCATCACCGGCGCGTTCAACGAGGGGATCACCGGCGCGCCGACGATCAAGTCGCTGGTACTCGAGGATAAGATGACCGGGGAATTCAACACCCTCACCGGCGATATGCGCACGCTCTCCGTCCGGGCGATGCACTTCCGGTCGCTGTTCATGGCGACCACGTCCTTTGCCGCCTCGGCGGCGCTGGCCCTGGTGCTCTGGCGCGGCGGGATCATCACCCGCTCCGGGGTCATGCTCATCGGCACGCTGACGGTGTTCATGAACTACGCCCAGGGCATGATGGAGCCCATCCAGTGGCTGGTCCACGCCCTGTCCGACCTGGTGAACGTGCAGGTCAACGTGGAGCGCTTCACCCATCTGATGGAGACCGAGTCCGACGTGCGCGACAGCGCGGCGGTGGAGGAGGTCTACGGCGACGCCTTCACGCCCAGGCGCGAGAACTGGGAGCCGCTGTACGGGGACGTGGAGTTCCGGGACGTGACCTTCCGCTACCCCGACGGCGAGGAGAACATCCTCGAGCACTTCGACCTGAAGATCCCCCGGGGCACGAACGTGGCCATCGTCGGGGAGACGGGCGCGGGCAAATCCACGCTGGTCAATCTCGTATGCCGTTTCTTCGAGCCCACGGAGGGGGCGGTGCTCATCGACGGGCGTGACGCCCGGGAGCGCAGCCAGCTTTGGCTCCATTCCAACATCGGCTACGTGCTGCAGACGCCGCACCTGTTTTCCGGCACCGTGCTGGAAAACCTGCGCTACGGCAGGCCCGACGCCACGATGGAGGAGATCGAGGCCGCGGTGAAGGCCGTCTCCGCCGAGAGCGTGATCGCCCGGCTGCCCGAGGGCTACGACAGCCAGGTGGGGGAGGGCGGCAACAGCCTTTCCACCGGCGAAAAGCAGCTCCTGAGCTTCGCCCGGGCGCTGCTGGCCGACCCGCGCATCTTCGTGCTCGACGAGGCCACCTCCAGCGTGGACACCGTCACCGAGCGGCTGATCCAGAACGCCATCGAAAAGGTCATGGCCGGGCGCACGTCGTTCGTGATCGCCCACCGGCTCTCCACGATCCGGCGCTCCGATCTGATTCTGGTGGTACACGGCGGGAAGATCGTCGAGCGGGGCACCCACAGGGAGCTCATGGCGCAGAAAGGCGTGTATTACGGTCTTTACACCCGTCAGTACCGGGAGGAGCAGCTCAGGGCCGCGCTGGAGTGATCCTGCCGGAAGACTGCGCAAAAATGAAAAACAGCCGGGGAAGCGGTATATGTCTGCCGCTTTCCCGGCTGTTTTCGAAGGCTTCAACCGGAAAAAGACTGCCCGGAGCTTCTCCGGGCAGTAATATGGGGTCCGTGACGCGCAGAACCGGTTTACACACGATAATCGATCGTAGCCTGGATCATCGCGTCCACGTTCTCATCCCTGGCGTTCAACGGACAGTCGCAGCCGGAGCTGACGATCAATCCGGTGTCATGACCTACGTCGTCGATCAGGCGTGTCGTGTACTCGTACACCTCGTTGGGAGTGGAATATGCCAGCATGCGGGAAGGCACATCTCCCATCAGGCACATGCGGTCGCCAAGGATCCGGCGCGCCCTGCGCGGATCCGTCGCGCCGTCCAGCATCAGAATGCACGTCCTCGGAGGCAGCGTCGCGATGGTCTCCAGTTCGTTGTCCCAGTTGGAGTCGAAATGCAGGATCGGAAGAACGCCCCGCTCTATGGTCGCCATGATCAGCTGCTCGAGGTACGGCCAGCAGAATTCCATGAAGGTGGTGTGGCTGAGCATATACGGCGCCGCTCTCCAGCCGCCGATCCATGCGCCGGTCATGGCTCTGGCCGCGGCGGGGAGGGCGTCGAGCGTCGCCACGTAATTGGCATACAGGACCTCAAAGGCCCTGTCCATGGCGGCCTTCACCAGCTCGGGCTCCTCCATGAGATCCATAAAGAACTCCATGAGCGTCCGCGCGCCGCAGAATCCCTCGATGGGACCTCCGACGTTTCCGCCGCCGTTGATGACCGGGACCTGGGCCTCTGAGGCGAGCCTGCCGATGGCGACGGGCATCGCCCGGACGAATCCCGCCAGGGAAGGACCGGGATCCCCCAGCTTCTGCATGTATTCGGCCAGCCAGGGACCGTAACCGAGCTTTATGATCTTCTCGTAGTCCTCCCGTTCCATGCGCTTGTACTCATGGATCTGCCAGAGCTCGTCGTCCGGGAGCTCCTTCCCGGGGGATTTGACCTCGGAGAGCCAGAGCGTTTTCAGCGCCTCCGGGTTCATGATCGGGGTGTGGATGGTGTCGACCCCGGGAAGCTCCCGGCAGAAACGGACAGAGGCATCGATGGCTGCGGGGTAATCGGAGATATAGTCGGCGATCTTCAGCCCTTCTCTTCTGGCGATATAGGCCGAGCCGCTGTAGGAAAACGGGATCTTGTCCACCTTTTCCATGCGCACGGCCCGCATCGTGCGGTTCCAGCGCTGTTCATACAGTGTCATTGCAGATCCTTCCTTTCTTTTTTCAGGCGGAGGCATGTTTATAGGGATTGTATTCATCCCTGTGCGCGAAATAGTATTCCATCATGGCGCCCGCGACCTCCGGAGATCCGCCGGGCGTGAAGACAAGCGCGCCATACCGGCCCAGGGTCTCAAGCTGCCGTTTGGCATCTTCGATGCCGTCGTCCACCGTGGCGTGGCCGCTGTCGAGGACCTGCGCGTTGGTGGACATGATAAACGTGATCTTCCCGCCCATTTTCTTCGCGACGGCCTCCTGATCGTTGTAGGGATAGAACAGCCCGAGGATCATCTCCGCGCCGGTGTCGTGGATGTCCTCCACCATTTTGTCGATGTTGCCGCAGCTGTGGTGGCAGCAGATCATTCCGTTGGCGCGGGCTGCGTCATAGATCTGCGTCTCATAGGGCTTGATGAACTCCCGCCACATCTCGATGGACATGAACTGGCCCCGCTGATGTCCGAAATCGTCCAGATTGATGAGGATATCCGGGTCATAGTGCTCCTTGATCAGCGGGATCATCCGGACGCGGAAATCCGTGATCGCCTGCATGAGCTCTTTGAACGCCTCCGGCTCCTCGTAGAGGGCCTCCAGCGCCTCCTGGAAGCCGACCAGCGCGTGGAGCCTCTCCCAGGGGCCGCTCTCCCAGAAGAACATGGACAGCTTGTTCTCCCGGTCCAGGGCCTTTTTGACCGCCTCGGCCGGCGTCCAGTCGATGGCGTCTATATCCGGGAACTTCACCTGCTCGCGCCATTTGGTGATGTCCTTGCAGGGCTGACGGCCGGGCAGGGGGCTGGCCCCGCCGATGTCTGCCTCGAACTCCCACCAGCAGCCCCAGTAGTCATAGCCGCTGCCGCATTTTCCCAGCGCGTAGGGCGGCCGCTCCCGCACCACGTCTGTGGGCATGATCATCTCGAAATCCGCCATGGAGGGAATGTATTCCGCTTTCCCGTCGTGTCGGATCGCGTGCAGTGCGTTTTCTCTTCCGGTCATGGTGACAGCCTCCTTAATAATTTATTGCAATTTAAGATTATCATCTGCGCCGGAGCGTGTACAGCCACCGAAAGAGAACAAAAACGTTTCTTATATGGAAACACTATGCTCTTGAAAAGCCGCGTATTTACTGTTATGCTGTGTTTGGAACGTTTTTTATACGGAAACGTTTTGCGTCGAAGAATAATACATGGAGGGAGGCGGGTCTGCATGCTGCCCTATCGTCTGCAGGGCGTAACGCTCATGCATATCCAGGTCTTCATTTTGTGCGCCGAACGGCTCAACTTCACCCGGGCTGCGGCGGAGCTGCACATTACCCCCGGCATGGTCAGCAAGAAGATCGCCGCGCTGGAGTCGGCGCTGGAGCTGCCGCTGTTTATCCGGGAGAAAAACCGGGTGACGCTCACGCCGGAGGGTCAGAAACTGCTCTCCGCGTGGGGCCCGATGGCCAAGGCGTTCCTGCGCGAGGCCGAAGAGCTCCGCTCGAAGGATACGGAAGACACCACCATCCGCGTGGGGCTGGGAGACGTCACCAATCTGGATCGATATTTCATCCCGCTCAGCAGCGCCTTTTCCGCGGAAGAGGAATGCTCGTTCCGCTTTGTCCTCAAGCCGGGCTTCGACCTTTTCGACGAGCTGGCGTCGGGCAGCTGCGACGTGGTCTTTGCGCCGAAATTTATGGAGCGCGGGTTTTCGCAATACCCGGATCTGGACTGGCTTTTTGCTGTTCCGTCCCCCCTCTACGCCGGGCTGGCGGAATCCAATCCGCTGCGCGCCAAATCGGCGCTGCGCGTGGAGGATCTGCGCGACATGGAGGTGTTTATGCTTTCGGTGGACGAGGGTTCCTGGTGCCGCTGGTACAACGAAATGATCCAGGAACTGTTTGCGCGCTGCGGTTTGCAGCTCAGGGTCAGGGAGTGTGACGCTTCCGAGTTCCGGACAGCCTATTTGTCGCTGGATGAGAGTTCGGTACTAATCACCGATAAATACTACAATGCCTTTCAGAGCAAGGCGCTGGAGTTCAAGGAACTCCTGTATACGCAAAGCGGGCTGCTGATGTTCTGGAAGAAGTCCCCGCGCCCGGCCCTCCGCCGATTTATCGAGTTTGCGCGGACCTTTTACCTGGAGCTGCGGTGAGGGCGGGAGCCCGGCAAAAGACACCGACCGCGCAGCACAGCCGCGCGGTCGGTGTCTTTTGTAACTGTGTTTACAGCGCCTTGCCCAGCTCGTATGCCTCCTTGAGCCGCTCCTCCAGTGTGGCCTGGGTCACCACCATCACGTCCTGACGGTCAAAGCCCCAGCCCTCAAAGGGCTTGCAGACGGCCTCGTAGTTGGCCCGGTAGGCCGGATTGTCCGGCGTGCCCTGGGCGAAGATCGCGAAGAACTTTTTGCCCGGTTCGATCTTGATCTTCCGCTCCGGACCCATGCTGCCGTAAAGACAGTAATGCCGGTTCATGAAGGTCCATGCCTCGCCCTGGGCATAGCCCATGTAGTTTCCGGCGCCCATGACGACGGCCCCCGCCTCGGGCAGGAGCTCAAAGTAGCGGGTGAGGATATCCTTCTGCACACACATGCCGGCGCCTTCCTTTTTGCATGCCTGGCATCCGATGCAGCCGTGCAGGTCCTTGTTCAGGCGGATCAGCTCCGTCTCATGGCCGGCCTCCGCCGCGCCTTTCAAAAACGCCTCCACTGCCTTGAGGGAATTGCTGCGGGGAAGACAGCTGCAGGCCACGCCGATGACTTTCATGTTCATACTCCTTTCAGATCGTACAGGTTGGTTTTCCGGGCGTACAACGCCCCGGGCCGAAGGGTCCGGGGCGTGAAAAAGCGTCAGTCGTCTGTGTAGCCGTAGACCTTGCGGCCGTAGGTATGGACCTCGTCGCGCATGATCAGGTAAGCGCGGCGGGCAGGTTCCTCCTCGCCCTTCTGGCCGATCGGGAAGCCCGCGAAGGCATAGCCGCCGCCGACAGAATACTTGTCGATGGTGTCGCGGATGTCCTGACGGAAAGCCTCCTCGTCGAAGTCGGGGAAGTCCCTGGGGATGTGATCGCCCCAGCCCCAGCAGCCGATGAAGGTCATCTTGCCCTTGTACTTTTCCTTGAGCATGAGGATGTCGTTGACCTCCTGGGCCGGCTCGGTCATCTCCACGCCGAACTCCACCATGAAGTCGAGGAACAGCTCCTCCTTGCCGCAGTTGTGGAAGATCACCGGCACGCCGTTCTCCAGCGCGGGCTTGGCCAGCCGCTTGTAGATGGGCAGGAACACTTCCTTGTAGGTCTCGGGGGAGAAGAAGGGCATCATCTTGGCGCAGGTGTCGTCACCCATGGACCAGAGGTCGGGCTTGAAGACCTCGAAGATCCTCGTGTAATAGGGTTCCATGAAGTCCGTCATGGCGTTGAGCATGGCCGAGACCTCCTCGGGGTCCTCGGACAGGGCCATCAGACCGCCCTCGAAGCCCATCAGGGCTACCAGCTCCTGGAAGGGCATCAGATCCGGACCTACCTTCAGGCAGGACTGGGTGCGGTCCACCCGGGTCAGCGTGTCCTGATAGACCTTTTCCAGATCCAGGTCGTCGTTGGCCTTGGGGAACTTGAGGACCTTGGTCCACTGGCTGATGTCCTCGAGCGTGATGACCGAGGTGTCGGGCATGGACGCCGCCAGATTCTCGGGAGCCCGGTAAGGCACGCCCCAGATATCCTTGCCGCCGTCCATGAACATGGTGTTCTCGAAGAAGGGCACCATGGCGGAAGCAACGGCGTTTTCCCCCTTGTAGGGATCGCCCATAAGGCTGTAGAAGGGAACATATGCGGGCGTACCGCCGTGACGCAGGCGCATGAAGTTCTCTTTCGGTGTGATCTTTGCCATAAACAGTTCCTCCTCTCTGTTTATTGTACTTTTATTATACCGAACGGGACGCAAACCGGTAGTTGCCCTGCGCACAAAAGTTTTCCCGGTCACAGCGGGATTTTTTGGACTTTAAAAAACACGGCAGGATGACGGATGCATCCTGCCGTGCGGATCGTTTCGGGATCGGGACCCGGGCTCAGTCGTCGATGGGGTAGCCGTAGACCTTCTTGCCGTAATAGTAGACCTCGTCGCGCATGATCAGGTAAGCGCGGCGGGCGGCGTCCTCCTCGCCCTTTTGTCCGATGGGCCAGCCGGCGAAGGCATAGCCGCCGCCCGGCGAATACTTGTCGATGGAGTCGCGGATATCCTGACGGAATTCCTCCTCGTCGAAGTCGGGGAAGTTCTTGGGGATGTGGTCGCCCCAGCCCCAGCAGCCCATGAAGGAGAGCTTGCCCTTGTACTTCTCCTTGAGCATGAGGATGTCGTTGACCTCCTGGGAGGGCTCGGTCATCTCCACGCCGAACTGCACCATGAAGTCGAGGAACAGCTCCTCCTTGCCGCAGTTGTGGAAGATCACGGGGATGCCGTTCTCCAGCGCGGGCTTGGCCAGACGTGTGTAGATGGGCAGGAACACTTCCTTGTAGGTCTCGGGGGAGAAGAAGGGCATCATCTTCGCGCAGGAGTCGTCGGTGATGGCCCAGCAGTCCGGCTGGAAGACCTCATAGAGCTTTGTGTAGTAGGGCTCAATGAAGTCCACCATCGCGTTGAGCATGGCCGAGACCTCCTCGGGGTCCTCGGACAGGGCCATCAGACCGCCCTCGAAGCCCATCAGGGCCACCAGCTCCTGGAAGGGGGAGAGATCGGGGCCGACCTTCAGGCAGGACTGGGTACGGTCCACCCGGGTCAGCGTTTCCTGGTAGGCCTTCTCCAGGTCGATGCCGGTGGGCTTGGGGAACTGCAGGACCTTGGTCCAGTCGCTGATGTCCTCGAGCGTGACGACCGAGGTGTCGGGCATCGAGGCATTCGCCAGATTGTCCGGGGCCGCGTAGGGCACGCCCCAGGCGTCCTTGCCGCCGTTCATATACATGGTGTTCTCAAACATGGGGACGAACGCGCCGGCCACGGCGCTCTCGCCCTTGTAGGGATCGCCCATGATGCTGTAGAAGGGGACATACTCCGGGAAGCCCCCGTGACGCAGCCGCAGGAAGTTTTCTTTTGGTGTGATCTTTGCCTTTGCCATGAGATCAATACCTCCGTTCATAACAATATCATTTCCAGTCTATTATAGCGGTTAGCCATGGCAAAGAAAGACCATGGCCGCACAAAAATACCGCTGGAAAAACCCCTTCTTTTGTGATTTCCGGACCGCAGAGCGCATCACCGGCCCACAGGAGCCGGTGATGCGTTATGTAAACTATATCAGACGGCCCGCGTGGCCTCCCCGAGCCAGGCGCGGTCCTCGTCTCCGAGCCGGGGCGCCATAGTCTCGTACACCATCGCGTGGTACTCGTTGAGCTGCCTCCGCTCCTCATCGCTGAGCTGCGTTATGTCAACTGCATCCAGATCGATGGGCACATAGGTGATGTTTTCGAAATACATGAACTGGCCGTATCCGTTCTTTTCTCCTCTCCGGCACAGCAGCTCGCTCTCGGTGCGCACGCCGAACCGACCCTCCAGGTACAGCCCGGGCTCGTCGGAGGTGATCATGCCCTCCTCGAGCACGCTGCCCTCGCTGCGGTCGGGGGAGGCTTTCCACCGGAAACCGTTGGGACCCTCGTGGACGCTGAGGATGTGGCCGATGCCGTGGCCCGTGCCGTGGTTGTAGTCGACGCCCGCCGCCCAGAGCGGTTCCCGGGCGAGGATGTCCAGATTGAGCCCCGTGCAGCCGTGGAGGAACCGCGCGTTGGCCAGACGCAGATGGGCGCGCAGCACGAGGGTGAACGCGTCGCGCATCTCCCGGGTCACCGGCCCGAGGGCGATGGTGCGGGTGATGTCGGTGGTGCCGTCCAGATAGTGTCCGCCGGAGTCCACCAGCAGCAGCCCCTCCGGCGCGAGGGGCACGTCGCTCTCCGGCGTGGCGCCGTAATGGATGATCGCCCCGTGGGCGTTGTAGCCGCAGATCGTGGCAAAACTAAGGTCGAGGAAGCCCTCCTGCTCGGCGCGCCGGGCGGCCAGATAATCGGCCGCGGAGATCTCGGTGATCGGGATCCTGCCGACGTTTTCCTTCAGCCAGCGGATAAAGCGGATCATGGCCGCGGCGTCCTTTTTGTGGGCTTCGCGGGTGTCGGCCGTCTCGACGGCGTTCTTCACGGCCTTCATGGGCACGGTGGGGTTCTCCCTGTCGAGGATCTCCACGCCCTCCCGGAGCGCGGCGCACAGGCGGGTGCTGCAGACCTTCGCGTTGAGCAGGACCCGCTGCCCCGGCGCCAGAGCCGCGGCATAGTCGTAGAAGCTCTCGTACGGACGGACCTCCACACCGACGGAGCGGAGATACTCCTTCACATCTCCGCCGAGCGCCGCCTCCTGCACGAACCAGAGGCACTCCTCTGCGGTCAGGGCGAGGAAGCTGAGCACCACGGGCACATAGTCGATGTCGCCGCCCCGGACGTTGAGGAGCCAGGCGATGTCGCACAGCGAGGTCAGCAGGTGCACGTCGGCGCCCTCCCGGGCCATGACGGCCCGGACGCCGGCGAGCTTTTCCGCGGCGGAGGCGCCCGTGCTGCTCCCGGGCAGGACACGGACCGGACGGCAGGACAGGGCAGGCCGGTCCTCCCAGATCAGCCCGATCAGATCCTCCGCCACGGCCAGCGAGCCGCCCTTTTCCTTCGCGAGCGCCTCAAGCTGCCGCCCCAGGGCCGCGTTCACGACCCGCCCGTCAAAGCCGAGAACGCCGCCCTCGGGCAGCGCCGAGCGCACGTACTCCGTCAGCGTGGGCACGCCCTCCTCGCCCATGCGGTAGAGGGTGACCGTGGTGCCGCGCAGCTGCTGCGCGGCCTGCAGGAAGTAGCGCCCGTCGGTCCACAGCCCGGCCTCGTCCGCCGTGATGACGGCCGTGCCGGCGGAGCCGGTGAAGCCGGTGATGAACTGCCGCGCCTTGAAATGCGCGCCCACGTACTCCGACTCGTGAAAATCGGCGGTGGGGACGATGTATATGGCGATGCCGCGCTTTTCCATCTCCCGGCGGAGCCGGGCCAAACGTTCCTTGATCATGTGACGCTCCTTCTGTCAGTTAACATAATTTTATTATTTACAACCTTATCGCGGTGAGGAACAGCCGTCCCCGGTCATGCTGGGGCCCGTCGGCGCACAGCTCGATCCGGCCGAAGCCCGCCTCCTCCAGCCGCGCGGTCAGCGTCTCGGGGGAGTGGAGGTACTCCGTGTGCTCCTCCTGGGAGCGGCGCCAGAGCTTCCCGGCGGCGCGGAAGAGATCCACGCCGTAGCGCAGCGCCCCGTCCTCCAGAGAGGCCCTCCACAGACAGAGCGTGTCCGGTCCCTCGTCCACGAAGCATTCCCCGTCCAGCGAGCGCAGATGCTCCGGGGAGAGGAAATCGAAGGAGAGCGTCCCGCCGGGAGAGATGAACAGCCGCAGCCGCTCGAGCACCGCCGGCAGAGTTTCCGGCGGGAAGTAATTGAAGCCGTCCAGGCAGCACAGCGCGCCGTCCACCGTGTCGTAGAGATCCAGCTCCTCCGCCCGCTGGCACAGCAGCATCGGCGCGGGAACGTCCGCCGGCAGGGTGAAGAGCTTCTGCTGGAACACGCTGAGCATGTCCGCCGAGGCGTCGACGCAGATCATCTCGTAGCCGCGCCGGGCGAGACGGACGGAGAGCGCGCCCGTGCCGCAGCCGAGATCCAATACCGTGCGGACGGCCCTGCCGCTTCGGGTCAGGGCCGTCTCGTACCAGTCGCACAGCTCGTCATACGGCACGTCGCCGGTGAGCAGGTCGTATCTCTCCGCCAGGGGACCGTAGGCCGCGTTCATTCCTCTTCCGCCTTCCCGGCCAGGCCCAGACGCTCAAAGGTGAGGGCGTAGCCGTCGGCGCCGTACTGCAGGCTCCGGTTCACCCGGCTGATCGTGGCGCTGGAGGCGCAGGTCTTTTCGAGAATATCGTTGTAGATCAGTCCCTGGCTGAGCAGAACGGCCACCTGGAAGCGCTGCTCCATGGCGTTGAGCTCCCCAACCGTGCACAGGTCGCTGAAGAAAGCGATCGCCTCCTCCACGGTCTCCAGGGTGAGGATGGCCCTGTACATGTCCTCATAGCGGGTCTTCTTGATCTTTTTATTCATGGCATTTAATCCTTTTCGTGATTTAGCAGTTTACAGCGTAAATGTATTCTACACTGTGCCGGGAGAAAAGTAAAGGGGGTCCGCAATAGAATATGACCACAGGAAAAGGCGGGGGAAAAAAAGCTGCGCCTGCACAAAAAGGACCCCGGCGGATATGCCTGCCGGGGTCCTGTGCGGTATAGAGCTGTCAGGCGCTGCGCTTTTTCCTGCGCAGGAGCAGCAGCGCCAGTGCGCCCAGCGTGAGCGCGGCGCCCAGCGCGGTGAGCACGCCGGTACCCGCGCCGCCGGAGCTGGGCAGCACGGCGCCGGGGTTGTTCCAGACGCGCACCTGCCAGGTATCGTCCGGCTGCCCCTCCACCCAGTAGGGATCGCCCTTGACGGAGACCTCGGCCAGGCCGATGCCCTGCATGGCGTTTACACCCTCGGGGGTGACGTTGATGACGATGGCGCTCTCGAAGAGGTTGTAGCCCTCGGGGGCGTCCGTCTCCACCAGCCGATAGCTGCCGCTGGGCAGCGAGCCCAGGGCGAGGATGCCGTTCTCGCCGGTGGTGCCGGTGAGGACGGGCTCGGCGCCGGCCCTCGGTCTGCCGGAGGCATCGTCATAGTCCTCAGCTGCATAGAGGGAGAAGGAAGCGCCGGTGGTGATCGCGGTGTGATCCTGTCCGGTTTTCCAGACGGAGACGGTTCTGTGCTGGGAGTTGAAGACGGTCAGAGTATAGGCGATCGTCCCGTCCCCGGTGAGCTCGTCGGTCAGCGCAGCCTCATCGCTCGGCACGCCGGGCAGCAGCGCCACCGCGCCGGTCTGGGAGACGGTGAAATCGATGTAGGAGGCGAGCTTCTGGTATCCCGTCGGCGGCGTGAGCTCCCGCAGCTCATAGGTGCCCGCGGGCAGGGTGTTGTCCACCAGCGGCAGCAGGCCGTCTGCATCGGTGACCAGATGCTCATAGCCGGGCATGGGGTTGAGATCGAAGGCGGTCACGCCGTCGACGGTCCTCTGCCGGTGCAGCGCGAACACGGCGTCCGCGAGCGGCTCGAGGGAGAAGCTGTCCTGCTTGAGCGCGCGGAAGGTGAAGGGACGGTTCCGGATGGTCAGCGTCGGGGTCTGTCCCTCGCCCTGCGCCAGGGTATAGTACGCAGCATCGGCGCCGGTGACCGTGTAGATCCCGTCAGCGAGCGTGATGGTCAGGGGGGCCTCCAGGCCGTGGAAGGCGTCGGGGGCGCGGGTCTCGGTCAGAGTGTAGGCGCTGCCCTCCCGCAGGAAGGCCACGGTGACCGCGCCGTCGCTGCCGGAGGTGAAGCTCCCGATCAGATCGCCCTCGGCGTCCTCCAGCGAGAAGACCGCGCCGGGGAGAGCGCCGCCGTTCCAGTCCTGCTTGATCAGCGACAGACCGGGCCGGGTATTGGTCACGGTATCGGTTCGGATGTTGGAGCCATCGGGGATCTGGCCCTGCTCATAGGACACGGTATACCCGAAAACCGAGGATTCGCTCTCGCCCTTCTGGGTGCCGGTGACGAAAACGCTGCCGCCCTCGGGAATGGGCGTCACCTCGCCGGGCTCGGCAACGAAGCCGTCCTCGTCCGTCTGCGGATCCTCGGCGGTGATCGTCACCTCGCGGATCACGTAGTCGTCAAACTTCACACCGGTCACGGGCAGCGTCAGCCAGTACCAGTAGAGGGAGGAGCCCTCATAGTCCATCCGCCGGACGGAGTCGGGCACCGGCGCGAGGTCGTCCCCGCTGCGCGTGAACACGGCGAAGTACGCCGGGCCGCGGTCGGACATGTACTCGGCGTCGGACCAGACCTTGTTCATCCGCAGGCCCCAGCCCTTGAGGTTGCAGATCTCGACCTCCGGATCGGCGTCGAAGCCGATGGTGTCAAAGATGCCGGTGTAGGCCGGCGCATCGGAGACCGTGCCGTTGTAGATATATTTCTGGAAGGAGTAGCCGTCGGGGATCTCGGTGGGACGCTCCTGGACGCGGAACTGCGTTCCGGCCAGAAGCTGGCGCAGCTCCACGGTGTAGGTGGCAGGGATCCGGGAGATCGTGCCGTAGATCGAGGTCGTGAAGGTGGCCGCGGCCTTTTCCGCGTCCGTCAGCTCGCCGTAAACGGTCTTGCCCAGGGACACGAACATCTGCGTCTGCGCATCCCAGCGGCAGTAGTTTCCCTCGGCGTCCCGGACGTGATAGGGCTGCATGTTGGCCGAGTCGAGCGTGTCGAACTCCGAGGCCAGGTAGAGCCGGAAGGTGAAGGCGGTGCTGTCCTCCTCGAAGGGGATGGGCGTGACGCCGTCTTCCCGGAAGAGCGTTTTGGTGATGGAAAGATTGCGCAGCGCGTCCGGGTCGACGGTGTTGACGTAGTTGACTCTGGCCCGCTCGTCGGTGGTGGCGTAGCCGATGGCAAAATCGCTCCTGTCGTCGGGGTAGCCCTCGCCGCGGATCCTCTCCGCGTCGTCGCCGTTGACCGTCACCGACTCGTAGACGTTGGTGTCCACGCCGCACTCGATGATCCGGTAGGAGACCATAGAGTCGGGGAAGCTGATGTCCGCGGTCTCGCCGGGCTTGAGGAAGAACACGTCGTTGTAGGAAATGCCGTCGATGGAGATCTCTTTGATATAGGTCACCGGGTTGACGCTGTCCTGATAGAAGACATAGTCGGTGTTCTGCACGGCGCTGCTCGGGAGCGCGTTGGTGAGATAGTGCTCCGTGCCGTCCTCGGTCTTGTAGAGGATCTGGTAGGGGAACCGGGCGAAGATCTGCTCGGACGCGTCCACGCCGGAGAGAGTCTTGTTCAGCTGTACGGTATCCTTCTTGACCGCGGCGAGGTTGAAGCGCATCTGCAGGTTCGAGGCGCCGGCGCCGCGTTCCATGTAGAAAATGCGCATGGTGTGGTTGGTATAGTCGCGGAATACGGTACTGCCTTCGTCGAAGTAATTGTCCAGAAAGGCCGCGACATCGTCGTCGGAGGCGTTGGGGTTGCGCTTGCGGTAGTTGCTCTCAAAGAGGGCGCGCAGCGTGGTGTGCCGGCCGTTGACGTTCACCTGGCCGGTGCGGAAGTTCACGCTGCCGGGCACGGCGCTGTGGATGCCGCCCAGGTCAATGACCAGCTCGCCGTCCACATACAGCCAGAAATCGTCGTCGCCGGTGAATTCAAAGATGATGTCATGGCCCCAGGCGTCCAGACCGTTGGGCGTCTGGGTGAAGCTGGCCTCCAGCTCCATGGCGAAGTAGTAATCGGGTTTTTTGAAAAGGTACAGCCGCTCGTTTTTCCGCGGATCGCTGTCCGGGAGCAGAGCGGTACCGCCGCTGCCGCCGGAGAGCATATAGAGGTTGCGCGGGTTGACCGATGCGAACAGCCCCGGCGTCAGATCGTTGTAGGGGAAGAACTGCCCGTGCTTGAGAGTGTTCGAGCTCTTATCGTCGTGGGTACCCAGCTCCTTGTATACGGTAAAGGTGTTCCCGGCATTCCCGTTGTCGTCCAAGAGCGTTGCGAAATTCTCCGTGCTGTCATACCGGAAGTAGCCGCTGGAGTGGTAGGAGCTCTCGATGAAGAGGTGGTTCACTTCCCGGGCCCCGGCGTACATGGACGAGAGGGAGACGCCGGCCAGTGTCTGCGGGTAGCCGTTTTCGTCAAGGCTGGTGGCCAGCAGACCCTGGTGCAGGGTGGTGCCTGCGCCGCCTTCGTCGTTCCCGAGGATGGCGCTCATCTCCTCGCGGGTGGGGATGTCGATCATCCGCATGGTGATGCCGTACTGGGTATGGTCGATCGTCGTCACCGGCGTGAGGATATCGTCGATGTTCAGATCCTCCACGGTGGCAAAGTAGAAGTCCATTGCCTCCGAGGACGGGCAGGAGACGATCCTCCCGTTTTCCACCTTCAGGCCCACGTAGGAATAGTTTGCCTCGTCCCAGGCCATGATCGGGGAGTAGTACTGGCCGTCCCGACGGCCGTTGAGGTTGATGCCGATGGGCTCGTCGGAGAGGATCTGTCCGTCGGTGACCTGGGGGGCAACGTACTTCTCGGAGTACTGGTTGTAGAGCTCGTAATAGAAGTTCGGATCGTTGGTGCCCTCCCAGTAGTACTCCACGAAATTCCACAGGAGCGTATTGAACTGGCGTCCCACCCATTCGATGGAGTCACCGCTCTCGAAAACGGGCACAAGGGTGCCGTCATGGTCCACCGCGTAGAAGTCATAGCGCTTTTTGGCGTCGTTCCAGGCGCGGGTGTAGACGATGACCCGGGAACCGTTGGTGACGGCCTCGTCGGAGACGCTGACCTTCCGGGCGGAATAGGTCAGGAAGTAATCCGAGGTGAGCTCCGAGAGATCGACCAGATACAGCCACTCGCTGCCGACGCCGCCGTTTACGGAGAAGCCGCCCTCCGCGCTGCCGCTGTAGGTCAGCGCCGCGGAGCCGTTCGTCAGGGCGATCTCGCCCGTATGGATGCCCGACCCGGGGACGACGCGCACCTGCGAAGCGTCGGCCTGCGCCTCCACCATGGAGAGTCCGGAGGAATCGAGCTTCAGATACCGGGTGTTGCCGTCCACGACGGCGGTCAGATAATAGAGATCCTCGCCGACCCAGCGGAAGGTCCACATGGTGATGTCGCTGTCGCTGGGGGCAAAGAGCTGGCTGCTGTTGTCGGCGGTGCTGAGCACCGTGAGCACCTTCGCGTCGAGCGCACTCCCGGTCCCCTCGGACATGAGCGCTTTGCCGGTGGTGCCGCCGGTCCAGTTCATCAGCCCGTAGGTCTGCCCGTCGAGCCCGTAGGGATCGGAGTCGATCTCGTCATAATACCAGAGATAGAGGTTGTTGTTCGTGTCGTTGGCGTTGTTGTAGCAGCAGAACCGGGCCCCGTTGTCGCCGCCCTGCATGTTCCAGTACCAGACGCCGTTGTTGAACTTGAACTGGCCGCTGCCGTTGACGGACACGCTGAACGCGGTGCCCGGGCCGTCGGTGAAGGAGAGGCTGTTGTTGCCGCCGTTGTAGACATACTGCTTTTCACCGTTGCTGCCGTAGCAGTAGGCGCGGAATTTTCCGCTGTCCTCGGGATCCTGCTCAAAGAAATACTTGACCGCGCTGTCGCCGGGATAGCTGCTGGCGGGCTTGGTCTTGGTGATGCCCATGCGGCTGCTGTTGCCGGTGAGGGTGTTGGTAAAATAGAAGCCGTTGGGATGGCCGATGTAGAGCCCGGTGTCCGCGTGCTCGAGCAGCGCCTGGACGGAATCGATCTTCTGCCAGCCGATGGGGATCACGCCCGGCCCGGTCACGATGGCGTAGGCGGAGAAGCCCTCGGCCTCAAAGCGGATCGTGTCGCCGTCGGCGTCGGTATCGCTGATCACCTCGCCGTCGGCTTCGTCGTCGGCGAAGTGGACGACCTGCGCGGCGGCCGCACTTTCCATGTCGGCCAGGCGGATCTCCACGTCCACCGGAGCCGCGATCGCGACCTTCTTCCCGTTCTTCACGATGCTGATATCAAAGAAGCGGGCATAGCTGAATACGCCCGTGTCCAGCCCGAGGGCTTCCCGGGTACGGGCGAGATAATTCTCATATTCGGTGGCGCCGTCCACCGCAGAGGCGGCCTCAAGGATCTCGGAGACCTCCAGTTCGGCGCCCTCGGGGACGCCCGCCTCCGGGCCGTAGGTCACGGTGATGACGTAGGCCTCGCCGTCCGCGGTCAGATAAGTGGTGGTGATCTTTTCCACGCCGACGATCAGGTAGAAGGAGAAGCCGCTGGCCTCAAAGCCGACCTCGCCGCCGTCGACGGACCGGTCCAGGACCTCCGTTTCGTCGCCGAAGTGAAGGACCTGCAGATCCTCCTGCCCCTTGATATCGAGCAGCTCGATCTTCACGTCCACGCCGCACAGGGGCTGGATCTCCTCTCCGTTGTTCAGGATGGAGATATCCAGCAGCTTGGCGTAGGTGAGCTCCTCAAGCTGACAGCCCAGCGCCTCGGCAGCCTGGGCCAGGTACGCGGCAGTCTCCTCTTCGGTCATTTCCGCCACGCGCAGCACGGCGCCCTCGGGAATACCCGCCTCCGGGGGGCACACCGTAGTGACAAGATAGGTCTCCCCGTCGGAGGTGAGCACCGTGTCCTCGAGCACGATGCTGACATAGCCGTAAACCGAGAAGGCGCCGGAACTGAAGGCGACCTCGTCGGCAGCGGTGCCCGCGTTGTCCTGGGCCACCACGCTGGCGTTGTTCTCGTCGTCCACATGGACGACCTCAATGCTGCGGGCGTCCCGGATCATCTCGTCCCGGATGACCACGCGGATCTCTCTGGCGGGTTCGATCTCGACGCCGTCGGCGTCAAGGAAGGTGATGTCGACGGCCCGGACTTCTGCTACCTCGCCGTCAACTGCATTCTCGATGGTACTGAGGATGTCCTCATCGGTGACCCACTGCACCCGCATCGTGGTGCCCCTGGGGAAAGTGTCCTCCTCCGCCTCGGCGGTCACGAGCAGCGTGCCGAGTCTGGAATAGAAGGTCACCGCGGGCATCTGGGATTCGACATGCTCGGGCACGGCGTTCTCCTCAACGGGGACTGCTTCGCCCTCTCCGGCGCCGTCCTCACCAGAGGGCTCATCCTCCGCTTCGCCCCCGTCGGGATCTTCCGCTTCCGCGGCCTCATCCGAGAGAGCTTCCCCGGAGTCCTCCCCGTCGGAGAAGAAGAGCGATTCGCCTTCCTCGGCACCTTCAGCCTCATCCTCCGGCACATCTTCCGAGGAGAAGAAGATCTCCCGGCCGTTCTCGTCGATGACGACCGTGCCGCCGGCGGGAGCGGCTTCGGATTCGGCCGCCGACCCGGCAGCGTCCTCGCCTTCGCCGTCACCTCCGGCCTCGGACGCTGTCCCGGACTCCGCCTCGGGCTCTGTCCCGGACTCCGCCTCAGGCTCTGCCTCGGACTCCGCCTCGAACTCAGCCTCAGCGTAATCGGCCTCCGCGTCGATCTCAATGCCCAGTTCCTCGGGCTCCTCGTCGTGAAGCTCTTCTTCCGCCTCGTCCGCAGCGGGCCCGCCGTCCTCTTCAGGGACGCTCTCTCCGTCGGGAGCGTCCGCGGGGAGAGCTTCCGCCTCGGGGGCCTCATCCTGCGCAGGCGCGGCGGCCTCACCCGCGTCCTCATCGGCAGCGGGCGCATCCGTTTTTGCGAACACGGCAAAGCCGTAGTAGGTGATCTTGCTCGACTCAAAGGTGACTTCGTCGGCATGGGTCCACTCATCCAGCGGCCGGAGGGTGGAGCTTTTGTATGTGATCTGCTTTTTTACCCTGACGCGGTCCACCCGGAGGAGCTGCACGCTGTCGGCCTCGGAAATGGGCGCATAGCGGAACGAGTAGTGCAGCTTTTTGAGCGGGGTGATCTGGTTGCCGTCGGCGTCCACAAAATAGATCTTGAACATGAGGATCTCGTCGGCCTTCCCGCCCGCCTCTCCGGCGGCCGCGGAGAGGATCCCCGGGTCGTCCTCGCCGGAGATCTTCATTTGCGTCCCTGCGGGGAAGGCGCCGGATTTGGCCTTGATCGTGATGCGCACGCCGTCGACGGTCTTGGTGAAGGTCACGGACGGCATCCTGACCGACTCCTGCCCGGCCGCGGGGGACGAGCCTGCGGAAGTCCCGGCCTCGGCGCCCGGCTCGGCAGTCGGGGTGACCTGGACCTCCGGGGTCTGTTCGGGAGTCGGGTCCGCGGCGGGAGCCTCGGTCGG
Organism: Oscillospiraceae bacterium; assembly: GCA_017541825.1. Lineage (GTDB taxonomy): Bacteria > Bacillota > Clostridia > Oscillospirales > Oscillospiraceae > Apopatocola. The sequence continues at coordinate 41,334 of JAFXYJ010000069.1, forward strand.
CTGCGGGGCGGGGGTCGTCTCCTCCAGGAAGATCGCAGGATCGTCGGAGGCTGCGTCCCCGCCGATGGCGATCACCGGAAGGATCAGCGAATATACAGTGGAGAGAGCAACCAGAACGGCAAGAAACAGAGATAACACCCGATATCCCGTACGCCTCAAACCCGATGTCAAGAACGGACTGTTTTTCATCGCATATATCCTCCGACCCGTTTCCGGGCCACTCTCATAAACATATAGAATGAATAAAGGAAATGGAAATGGTTACAAAAAACACAGATGATGCGCCTGAGTTCCCCTATAACAGATGCACAGTCAAAAAAGGCATCAAATATCGGAACTTTTTCGGCACAGGCGTCTGCCCAGGATTCTGCGCTGGATAAAATATACCTATAATAGACCTTTATAACAAATAATACATCAAATGACAGAAAATGCAAGAAGAAACGCACTCGCTTCGATGCCTTCTGCAGCGATGTCGGGCGGGGTCGATATCACGCCCCGGGCACGTCCGCGGGCGCACGGGCAAAAAGATGCTATTGCCTTGCACAACGAAATGCGGTATTATATATGTGGATCAAAAGGAACAGCGAAGGAGGTGTACCCTCAAATGTCGGGAGAAACCATGTTCTGGATCGGGGCGCTGATCATCTTCGTCGTGGTGGAGGCCGTCACCGTCGGCCTGGCGTCGATCTGGTTCGCCATCGGAGCGCTGGCAGCGCTGATCTGCGCGCTGGTCGGCGGTCCGCTCTGGCTGCAGGTGGTCTGGTTCGTGCTGGTCTCTGTGGCCACATTGTTCCTCACCCGCCCGCTGGTGAAGAAATACGTCAACGGACGCGCCGTGGCCACCAACGCCGACCGAAACATCGGCCGCACCGCGCTGGTCACCGAGCGGATTGACAACCTGGCCGCCACGGGCACGATCAAGCTCGACGGCGTGGAGTGGACTGCCCGCAGCGTGGACGACGAGCTGACTATCCCGGAGAACACGCAGGTGGTCGTGCGTGAGATCCGCGGCGTCAAGCTCCTGGTGGAGCCCAAGAACAAACCGTAAGCAATATATAATTAGTTTAACAGGAGGTAGAACCATGCCCGGATTTCTGATTGCTCTGATCATTCTCATCGTAATCCTGGTCGTCATCGTCATTCCCAATATCTGCATCGTGCAGCAGGGCCGCGCCTTCGTCATCGAGTTCCTCGGCGCCTACCGCACCACCTGGCAGATGGGTCTGCACTTCAAGATCCCCTTTGTGGAGCGCATCGCCCGCAAGGTCTCTCTCAAGGAGCAGGTCGCGGACTTCCCGCCCCAGCCGGTGATCACAAAGGACAACGTCACCATGCAGATCGACACGGTGGTGTTTTTCCAGATCACCGACCCCAAGCTCTACACCTACGGCAACGAGCAGCCCATGTCCGCCATCGAGAACCTGAGCGCCACCACGCTGCGTAACATCATCGGCGATCTGGAGCTGGACCAGTGCCTTACCAGCCGCGACATCATCAACAGCAAGATGCGCATCATCCTCGACGAGGCCACCGATCCCTGGGGCATCAAGGTCAACCGGGTGGAGCTCAAGAACATCCTCCCGCCCAAGGAGATCCAGAACGCCATGGAGAAGCAGATGAAGGCCGAGCGCGAACGCCGTGAGGCCATCCTCCGCGCCGAGGGCGAGAAGCGGGCCGCCATCCTGGAGGCCGAGGGCGAAAAAGAGTCCGCGATCCTGCGGGCCGACGCCAAGAAGCAGCAGCAGATCCTGGAGGCCGAGGGCCGCGCCGCCGCCATCCTGGAGGTGCAGCGCGCCACGGCCGAGGGCCTCAAGCTCCTCAACGAGGCGGCGCCCACCGACGCGGTGCTGCGTCTGCGCTCTCTTGAGGCCTTCACCGCCGCCGCCGACGGCAAGGCGACCAAGATCATCATCCCCTCCGAGATCCAGGGCCTGGCCGCGCTGGCCGAGGGCGTGATCGAGACCGTAAAGACCGACAAGGCCGCCGAGTGACCGCTCCCGGCCCTCTCCGGCACGCGTAAAAGGCATACCGCCGCGCTGTTCGCGGCGGTATGAACGTCCCTGTATGTCATGATCCCCGCTGATTTTGCCGCTCTTCCCGTCCCCGTTCTGCCCGGAACGATCCCCTCCGGGGCAAAAACGGGGGAAAACTGAATATATTCCACAAATCTCACAATTTCAGGGAGTGGAATTCGGGAAGAATTACAAAATGACGTCGACCTATTGACATACGGGAAACAATATGTTACATTTTGGTTACAAATTCGAGGTGATTTGTTTGGCATCCACGCAGAAGACCCTGATGTACAAGGGGCACCCGCTCCGCCGGAAGGACAACATCCTCTACTACGGCAGCATGTCCGACAAGTACATCATCATGATGCAGATCCTGGACACCAAGACCGTGCAGCCCGCCGCCGGCGCCGAAAACGTCGGGGAGCTCAGGGTGGCCTCCAAGGTTTCCGTCCAGCTGCAGCTGACCGATCCGGATGTTCGATCCCGCGATCGGGTGGTCAAGAAGACCGAGAAAACCAGCCTCTATGCGGCGATGGACGTGGCCTCCGTCTGGCTGGAAAGAGCGCTCAGAGAATAATCCTTTCTGAGCTGACCTGTGAGGGTTTCAGGGGATCATGAAAAAGACAAAAAGACTTATCATCACAGCGATACTGATCGCGGCCATGACCATGGCGCTCTCCGTCAACGCGTTCGCCGTCACCGGAGAGGCCGTTGTCAACTCCTATATGCTCAACGTCCGCGAGGGCGCCGGCATGGAGTACACGATCATCGACGTGGCCTACGAGGGCAACACGATCCTCGTGACCCAGGACAACGGCAACGGCTGGGTACAGGTCTCGTTTAACGGTCAGACCGGATACGTGAACGCCGCGTTCCTGACCTTCAGGCAGCCCGTGGCCACCCAGACCTATACGGCGCCCGCGGACACCGAGGTGGAGGCCGGGGAGATTTCCGACGACACGGTCACCACGCCCAACGCCAATGCCGTGATCCACGGCGAGGGCGTCTACATGCGCAGCGGCCCGAGCCTGACCAGCGAGATCCTCGATGTGCTCTACACCAACGATCCGGTCCGCGTCAATGGCGCCACCGGCGCGTGGTACGAGGTCGTCCACGGCAGGAAGACCGGCTACGTCTACGGCGATTACGTCGTGCGCAACGGCCAGAGCGTCACCTACACCGTGACGGCCGCCACCGTGGAGGAGACCACGCCCGTCCTGCCCGAGCCCATCGTTGAGGAGACCGTCACCCCGGCGCCGCAGACCACGCCGGCGCCCCAGGAGACCCCGAAGCCGGCCGAGACCGCGCCGGCCGCCGCGTCCTCCGTCTCCGGCCAGGCCATCGTGGACACCGCCATGAAGTATATCGGCGTCCGGTACGTATGGGCGGGGACCTCCCCCGAGACCGGCTTCGACTGCTCGGGCCTGGTGTACTACGTGTACGGCCAGCACGGCATCACCCTCAACCGCGTGGCCCAGTCGATGTATTACAACGGCAAGGCCGCGGATCTGAACAACCTCCAGCCCGGCGACATCCTGCTGTTCGGCAGCTCGGTGTACAACATCTGGCACGCGGGCATCTACGTGGGCAACGGCATGTTCATCCACTCGCCCCACAGCGGCGCGACCGTCCGCACCCAGCCCCTCTCCGAGCTCTACGGTTATCGGCTGGTCGCCGCCCGGCGCATCGTATAACGAAACAAACGGAAAGTCCTCTGCCGGATCACGGCAGAGGACTTTTTTGCAAAAAGGACGCACCCGAAGGTGCGTCCCGGTCCGCAATGTCGTGGGGGCCCAATTAGAACCTGCACGTCTCGGCAGGTGGGTCGCCGCCCGTCCGCTTACACGCTTCCAACGTCCGGCCCGGGGGGCCGGGAGGCCTGCACTACACGGAAGGAGCTGTGCATCCCATATTTCTAATGTGGGTTTAAAAGGGCCCGGTAAAGAAACCACGGGCACCGCAGAACCTTATTCTTCTTCGCCGCCCTCCTCGGCGTCGAGGATCAGCTGGTAATACTCGTAGACCCGCTGTTCCTCCTCCTCGTCGTCGATGGAGTCGAAATAGTCCTCGCCGTTTTCCTCGCGGTTGCGCAGGAAGATCAGACCGTAGTCCGGATCGTTCACGTCCATGGAGTCGATATTGGCGGGGACAAAGACGGAATAGCTCTTGTCGTCGATGTCCAGCACGTCCAGGAGCTCCAGCTCGTATTCGTTGCCCTCTTCATCGGCGATGGTGATGAAATCGCCGCCGAATTCCTTGCTCATAACCGTACCTCACGTTTTTTCTTTGAATGTAATATACCACGCGAAGGGCGAAAAATCAAGGGGAAGCGGGCGGCGGAGCCGCGGTTTCAGCAGCCAAGATCCTCCAGCAGCACCGCCAGCTCCGCCCCGTCCGCCGCCGGGATCCCGGCCGAGAGCCGGTCCCGGTCCGCCGCGGGGAGGAACGCCGTCCGGATCGCGGTCAGCTCCGGCAGCGATTCGCTCCCGAGGTCGCGCACCGCGACGATCCCGCCGCAGTCCACGAGCAGGTATCCCGTCGGGACCGCCGCCTCCCGCTCGCCGTCCTGCCAGGCCGCAGCGAACAGGACCGCCGCGGCGGTCAGGAGCACCGCGCCGATCAGCAGCGCGCTGAGCGTCTGTCGTTTCAACTCTCTCACCTCGCACAAAGTATGCCCGGAGATCGAACGGATTAATCTCCCGGCGCGTCATAAAGGCATCCCGGAGCGCAAAACACTAAAAATTTACGATTTCGGATACAATTAACCCGCGGGATATGTTATAATAATAATCCAGCCGTATCCGGCAAAGCGCCGCGCTCCCTCCGGAGCGGGAAGTTCCCCTGGAGGCATCTATGAAATTCGAATGGCCGAAAAAAGAGAATACCGCCGGCCGGCGGCGCCGCCGCCGCATCAGCGACTGGACCGCCCGCCAGAGACTCCGGGCGGCGGCCCGCGTGGGCGACGCCGCCGTCACGACGGCGGGGGACATCGTGCTGGCGGTGCTCAAGATCCTGATCTCCGCCGTGCTCGTGCTCATCACGGCCGGCCTGCTGTTCGCCTGCATTTTTGCCTACTACGTCAAAAACAGCCTGACCACCGATCTGAACATCTCACTGTCGGACTACTCGCTCTCGCTCTCGAGCACGATCTGGGCCTATGACGACTCGGGCAGCCCCGTGGAGCTGGCCGTGCTGCAGACCGACGAAAACCGGATCTGGATCGACTACGAGGACATCCCCAAATACTTCGAGGAAGCCACCGTGGCCATCGAGGACAAGCGCTTTTACGACCACAAGGGCGTGGACTGGTACCGCACCGCCGGCGCCTTCGTGAACATGTTCCTCGGCATGAAGAACGACTTCGGCGGCTCCACGATCACCCAGCAGCTTTTAAAAAACGTCACCGGCAAGGACGAGGTCACCGTCCAGCGCAAGCTGGTGGAGATCTTCCAGGCGCTGGATCTGGAAAAGACGTACATAAAGTCCGAGATCGTCGAGTGGTATCTCAACGTCGTATATTTCGGCGAGGGCGCCTACGGCGTGGCCCAGGCCGCCCAGACCTACTTCGGCAGGGACGTGGACGACCTGTCGCTGGCCCAGTGTGCGAGCATCATCGGCATCACCAACAACCCCTCCAAATACAGCCCCTTCATCAGCGTGGACAACAACAAGTCGCGCACCAAGACGATCCTCTACGAGATGTACGACCAGGGTTACATCTCCCGGGATGAGTACAACGAGGCCGTCAGCGAGGTGGAGAACAACGAGCTCCACTTCACCCGGGGCGAGAACGAGATCTACCAGCAGGAGATCTACACCTATTATGTGGAGACCGTGATCCGGGACGTGCTCCACGACATGCAGACCAAGCTCGGCCTGTCCGAGGAGGCGGCCCGCCAGCTGCTCTATTACGGCGGCTATCAGGTCTACGCCTGTATCGACACCAATGTGCAGGCCATCGTGGACGCGATCTACGCGGACACGGCCAGCCTGCCCCAGGCCTATATCAAGAGCAGCCAGATCCTGGAATCCGCCTGTGTGGTGCTCGACCCCTATACCGGCGAGATCAAGGCCCTCATCGGCGGCGTGGGGGAGAAGAACCGCAACTTCGGCTGGAACTACGCCACCGACGCCCACCGGCCCGCCGGCTCGTCGATCAAGCCGCTGGCCTCCTACGGACCGGCCATGGACCTGGGCCTGATCACGGAATCCACCCTCGTCAACGACAGCCCGTATATCAAGCTCAACGGCACCTACTGGTATCCGCGCAACTCCGGCGGCTACGACGGCATCATCACGATCTGGGACGCTCTGGTCCGATCGAAAAACACGGTAGCCGCCCAGATCATCGACAAGCTCACCCCCAGCGTATCCTTCGAGTACCTGGTGGACCGCATGGGCTTCGATCTGGTGGAGGCCGACCGGGACTACGCACCCCTGGCGCTGGGCCAGTTCACCAACGGCGTCACCGTGCGGGAGATGGCCCAGGCATACACCGCTTTTCCCAACGACGGATGGATGAATTTCGCCCGGTCCTATTCGCTGGTCACCGACTCCAACGGCGTCACGATCCTGGACAACGGCGTGAAGTCCAACTATGTCTTCAGCACCGATTCCGCCCGCTGTCTCACCGAGATGCTGGAGGCCGCGGCGTGGTACGGCACCGGCTACGAGGCGTACCTCGGTTACGGAAAGATGCCCGTGGCCGGCAAGACCGGCACCACCTCCGACGACTATGACCGCTGGTTCTGCGGCTTCTCGCCCTACTATGTCTGCGCGATCTGGACCGGCTACGATCAGCCCGAGGCCATGTACTTCTCCGGCAACCCCGCGGCAAAGATCTGGCGGCGGGTGATGGAACAGATCAACGCCGGACTGCCGGTGGTGCAGTTCAGCGATCCGGCCAACCGCGGCTACGACACGGGGATCTTCGGCAACCTGCAGGTGACGCCCACGCCCACCGCAGTGCCCACGCCCACCCCCTCGCCGACGCCTCCGCCCACGCCGGAGCCCACCGACACGCCGGAGCCGATTCCCATCGGCATCGGGGACGGGACGGACGTCGTCGACATGCCGGGGATCACGGTGGTCATTCCGATCGGATCGCCGGAGGAACCGTAACACCGCAACTGTATAAAAACAGGGACTGCCGCTGCGGCAGTCCTTTTTTTATCCGTGCCCGGGGCCGGAGCGTTTGCTCCATTGTCGGTGCTTGTCCTGGGTAATGCGCTTTTTTCCGCAACCGGGGCAGGCCGGTTCTGCTCCATTGTAATACTGACTTTCAGGCAATTCGCATTTTTGCGGGTCTTTTCTGTGCTGCAGAGCGTCCTCGCAAGCTTCGTATCGTTCGCTTCCTCGCAGGCTCGAAAGCTCATTCACTCCGCTGCTCGTCCTTTCAAAAACACATCCGCGCCGACGCTGCGGGCCTCGTCGACAACTTCGGCCCTCCGCTGTGCGGCTGTGTTTTTGTGAACGGGGGGATTTATGCAGGAGAAAAGACAGCCAGGGCGCGACGCGTTAAGCAAATGCGCCGGGGGCGGAGCAGCCTCTTGAGTGATAGACTTACGAGGCTTCCGCCTGCAGTCTTGCAC
>JAFXYJ010000070.1 GCA_017541825.1 Oscillospiraceae bacterium
ATGAGAAAAGACAGCCAGGGCGCGACGCGTTAAGCAAATGCGCCGGGGGCGCATTTGTAGCCAAAGCGGGGAGCGATCTATGATCGCGACCTGGGGAGCACGGCAAATGCCGCCCCCCTGGGCCCCCCTAAGACTGATAGCGTTTGCGTTTTTACTCGCTGCTTGACGAATGGGCTCCAGCATCCCCGTCCGCGCCACCCCGTCCTCGCAAGCTGCGTATCGTTCGCCCCGACCGCAAGCGGCGGGGCTCATTCACTCCGCTGCTCGTCCTTTCAAAAACACAGCCGCGCTGTCGCTGCGGGCCTCGTCGACAACTTCGGCCTTCCGCTGCGCGGCTGTGTTTTTGTGAACGGGAGTTTTCGCTCCGGCGCTGCGTGGGCAATGCTTTAGGGCTGCTGCCTTCGCTCCTGTGCTGCGTGGTACGCCCCCCTACGGCTAAACGGTGCGTCGGCAGGTTTACACACCCGCGGCAGCGGGGTAAGAGGCTGGCGCTTTAATTTACTGCCCGCCAAGCGCCGGAGTGTAAGCGGGGTGGCGCGGCCGGCGGCGCAGCAGCCTTTTGAGTGATAGACTTAAGAGGCTTCCGCCTGTAATCTTGCACCGAGCCTTTTCTTTCTCGCGTATCTTTCTTTTGGGCTTTTCAAAAGAAAGATACGCAAAAAAAGAAGCGCATTACTTAGGTATCGTACCGACAATGGAGCTGAATGCGCCAAGCCCCGGTCACGGGAAAAGCGCCAGCCTCGGCATCCCACCGACAATGGAGCTGAATGCTCCAACCCCTGGTCAACGGGAAAAGCCAATCACGTATAAGCCGGTACGACCAGCCGAGCAAAAGCGCCGACCCCCGGTTACGGGAACCTGTAAAACCGATAGAAAAACAACAAACGGGGCTGCTTCCGACAGCCCCGTTTGTTGTTTCGGCGTTATTTTATCCGATCACGCTCACCGTCAGCGTGCCGATCTCGTCCACATGGACCGTCAGCTCGTCGCCGGGCTTCAGCCAGTCCTGCTGTCCCTCCGGGCGGCCGAAGATCACCCCCGCGGGCGTCCCGGTGAGGATCACGTCCCCGCACTCGAGGGTACAGCAGCCGGAGAGAAAGCTCACGATATAGGGGATGGAATAGATCATGTCGGAGGCATAGCCCGTCTGCCGCAGCTCGCCGTTTTTATACCCGGTGATGCGCAGCGCGCCATGCCGTATCTCCTCGGCGGTGACGATGCACGGCCCCAACGGGCAGAAGGTGTCGCAGGTCTTGCCGGGCGTCCACTGGCTGGCCGCCTTCTGCAGGTCCCGGGCGGAGATGTCATTGGCCAGCGTGTAGCCGAAGATGTGGTCGAGCGCCTCCGCCTCGGACACGTTCGACGCCCGCCGGCCGATGACCACGGCGATCTCGGCCTCATAGTCATGCTTTTTCGAATTCGGGTTGAGCCGCACGAAGCCCCGGTGGCCGACCAGCGTGTTGCGGAACTTGGCGAAGATCTCCGGCGAGCTCCCGGCGGGCGTTTTGAAGATCTCGGGGACCTCGGCGGCGTGGGCGGCGTAGTTCTTGCCGACGCAAAGGATCTTCTCCGGCGAATCCACGGCAGGGGCGTACTCGATCGCCGCCTCCGGCAGGAAGCGATCCGCCCGCCGGAGCACCTCCGTCAGCGCAGCGAGGGCGCCCTCGCGTCCCAGCGCGAGCGCGTCCGTCATCGTTGTCGGAACGCCGGACCCGGCGAAGGCCGACACGTCGATCACGCCCCTGTCGGTGAGGATGCCGAGGACGTTTCTGCCGTCATTTTTGAAATTGATCAGCTTCATGGCCGATACCTCCCTGTCCGCCTTTCCCGTGCGGATGATCTGCGGTGATGCGGCGCCGCCTTGCCGGGTCCGCCGCCGGGGCGGGCCCCATTTAAAGACTCACATCAGCGGCGCGATGAATTTCATCAGCCAGCCGGTGATCCGGTAAAAAGCGGTCTCCGCGGCGATGGTCTCCGGCGTCACGGCGCGGCACCGGACCAGCGTGTCCTGGAAATCCCGCTCGATGTCGCCGATGCAGTCGGTCCTGTAGAGATAGGCCGCGCACTCAAAGTGGTGGTAGAGACTGCGGTAGTCGTAGTTGATCGTGCCGACGACGGCCTTTTCCGCGTCGCTGACGCAGACCTTGGCATGGACAAAGCCGGGCGTGTACTCATAGATCTTCACGCCGGACGCCGTCAAAGCGGCATAATGGGACTTGGCCAGCGCGTAGGCGACCTTCTTGTCCGGGATCCCCGGCAGGATCAGCTTCACGTCCACGCCCCGCTCGGCGGCGTACCGCAGCGCGGTGCTCAGCTCGCTGTCGAGGATCAGATACGGCGTCATGATGTGGACGTAGTCGGTGGCGCGGTAGAGCATGTCGATGTATACGCTCTCGCCCACCCGGTCGCCGTCCAGCGGACAGTCGCCGAAAGGCATCACGAACCCGGAGGGATGCTCCGGCACGGCCTCGCCGTCCCGGAGCCAGGGGGAGAACTGCACACCGGGCTCGTCTATGTTCCACATCTGCAGAAACAGCAGCGTAAAGCTCTTGACGGCGGGGCCCCGGACCAGGACGGCGGCATCCTTCCAGTGCCCGAAGGGCGCGGTGCGGTTGATGTATTCGTCCGCCAGGTTGACGCCGCCGGTGATGGCGGTGTTCCCGTCCACGACGAGGATCTTGCGGTGGTCGCGGTAGTTGTAGTGGGAGGACACGATCGGACGGATCGGGGCGAAGGTCTTGGCCTTGATGCCCTTTTCCCGCAGCAGCTTCGTGTAGCCGAAGGGCAGCTTGCTCAGCTCGCACATCCCGTCGTACATCACGCGCACATCCACGCCCTGGGCGGCCTTGCGGATCAGCGTTTCGAGCACCCGCCCCCACATGTACCCTTCCTCGATGATGAAGTATTCGAGGAAGATATAATGCTCCGCCTTCTCCAGCTCCTCGAGCATGGCGGCGAATTTCTCCTCGCCGGAGGCAAAATAGCGCGTCTCGCAGCCGCTGTAGATCGGAAAGCAGCCGCTGCGGTTCAGATACCGGGCCAGATCGTCGGTGCCGTCGCTGTCGCCGCGCAGGGCCTCCAATACCTCGCCCGGCTGTTCGAGGGCGCCGCGGGTCTCGTCGATGATCTCCTCCACACGGCGCTTTACGGCGCGGTGGCCGAGGTTGGTCTGCACGAACAGCAGCAGCATGGCGCCCGCCTGTGGAAGGATCGCGATGATGAACATCCATGTCAGCTTGGACGAGGAGCTCATCGTGCTGTTGAACAGATAGATGACCATCGCCAGCACAAACAGCGACTGCAGCAGGGCCAGGGGCGCGATGTAGGGCTTGAGCCAGTGAAATACGGCAGCCAGCAGCAGTATGATAATGAAGAAACGGCTGAACAGCAGGTGCAGAATGCCCTTTTTCACCGGCTTTGCCAACCGCACGGTCTTTTCGTCGTTCATCTTTTGTTCTCCGGGATCGCTCAGCGGAAGGGATTGTAGAACCGGCTCCCGTTGATATGATTGAGTGTGAAGGCCAGCGCCACGAGCAGCACGCAGAAGACCATGGAGGCCACGTCCGCCGCCCGGAAGGGACGGCCCATGTACCAGGTGCGTTTTTTGTGCTTGCCGAAGGAGCGCAGCTCCATGGCGTTGGAGACGACCTCGATCTTCTCCATGCTCGAGAGGATCAGCGGGATCAGGATCGAGCTGGCCGAGCGCAGCCGCGACACGAGAGAGGCTTTTTTGCTCATCTCGATGCCCCGGGCCTGCTGCGCCTGGGAGATCTCATGGTACTCAAGCTGTACGTCGGGGATGTAGCGCAGCGCCAGCGCAACGGAATAGGCCACCGAGTACTTCACGCCCAGCTTGTTGAGCGAGGCGGCGAATTCGCTGGGGTTGGTGGTGCTCACGAACAGCAGCACGATGGGGATCGTGGCCAGATATTTGAGGAAGTAATTCAGATGGTAGAACAGCTGCTCCTGCGTCAGAGCGTAGCGCCCCGAGCCCAGGAGGATATGGGACGTGCCGTAGATCTCCGTGCCGTGCTGGGGGGAGAACAGGTAGACGAGGATGTTGTTGATGACCATGAAGGTCGCCGTGAAGCCGAGCATGAAGCGCACGTCGCGCAGGCCGATCTTTGAGAGCCGGAACAGCGCGAAGCTCAGCAGCGCCAGCGCCAGGAGCATGCGGGTGTCGTAGGTGGACATGGCCGCGAAGCTCCACAGCAGCAGACACACGAATTTGGTCGCGCCGGTGAGCCGGTGGATCGGGGAGGAACGGTCGATATAGTTGAACAGATTCGTCATTTCCGCACCGCCTCCCGTTCGTAATCGATGAACCGCTGTACGAAATCCCGGGGGCTGTCCAGACCGCAGCGGAGGGCCAGATCGTAAAGGGAGGTCTCCTTGAGGCTGGCCCGCCGAATGATCGCCTCGTCGGTGAGGATGTTGGCGCCGGTGTCGTCGGCGATGATCTCCCCGCCGGAGAAAACGATGGCCCGCCGGGCATATTCGAGCATCAGATGCATGTCGTGTGTCACCATGCAGACGGTGATGCCCCGGGCGTTGAGCTCGGTAAGAAATTCCATGATGTCGGTGTAATGGCGGTAATCCTGCCCGGCGGTGGGTTCGTCGAGGATGATCATGTCCGGCTCCAGCACGAGGATCGAGGCGATGGTCACCCGCTTTTTCTGGCCGAAGCTCAGCGCCGAGATCGGCCAGCTCCGGAAGGGCCAGAGCCCGCAGACCTGCAGCGCGTCCTCCACACGGGCGGTGACCTCCTCCTCCGGCACGCCCCGGGTGCGCAGGCCCAGCGCCACCTCATCGAAGATCTGCACCTTGGAGATCATCTGATTGGGATTCTGCATCACGTAGCCGATGCGGTCGGCCCGCTCCTTGATGGACAGCGCCATCATATCCTGTCCCTCGAGGGCGACGGTGCCCTGCTGCTGCAGCTCAAAGCCGCAGACCACCTTGGCGAAGGTGGATTTGCCCGCGCCGTTGGTGCCCACGACGGCGGTCAGCTCGCCCCGGCGGATCGACACGGTGATCCCTTTGAGCGCCCGGTGGCCGCTGGGATAGGTGAAGGACAGATCGCGGACCGTCAGCAGCTCGGGCATGGCCTCCGCGGGTGGGGCGGGGGGCATGGCGCGATACCACTCGCGGACCTTCTCCTTGACCTCGTCGCTGAGCACGACCGTCCGGATGCTGTGGGGAAGCATGTCCGGGGTGATCTCGGCTCCGGCGTATTTGAGGGCGGTGATGTAGAGCGGCTCGCGGATGCCCGTCTCCGTCAGCAGGGGACCGGAGAGCAGCTCGTCGGGCGGTGCGTCGGCGATGATGCGCCCGTCGCGCATCAGGATGATCCGGTCCACGTCCCGGTGGAGCACGTCCTCGAGCCGGTGCTCGATGATGATCACCGCCGCGCCGGTCTTTTTCTGCATCTCGTCGATGAGCTCCATGGCCTGCTTGCCCGTAGCCGGGTCCAGATTCGCCAGCGGCTCGTCGAAGAGCAGGATATCCACATCGTCCACCAGCACGCCCGCCAGGGACACCCGCTGCTTCTGTCCGCCGGAGAGCTCGCCGGGAGCGTGGCCCAGGTGCGTGGCCACGTCTACCAGCTCCGCCACCGAGCGCACCCGCTCGTGGAGCTCCGGGTCGGCAACGCAGTCGTTCTCCAGCGCGAAGGCGATGTCCTCGGCCACCGTGAGGCCGACGAACTGTCCGTCGGAGTCCTGCAGGACGGTGCCCACGACCTTGGAGATCTCGAAAATGCTCAGGTCCTTCGTCTCCCGGCCGTTGAGCGTGACGCGGCCGGTGCTCTCGCCCTTGTAGGAGAAGGGGATCAGCCCGTTGATGCAGTTGGCCAGCGTGGACTTGCCGCAGCCCGATGGCCCGGCGATCAGGATCTTTTCTCCCCGGCTGACAGAGAAGGAGATGTCGAATACCGTAGGCTCCGCCTGGGAACTGTACTGGAAGGTGAAGCTTTCAAAACGCAGGATCGGGTCCAAACAAAGATACCCCCTTAAACGACCATACGGCGGGGAGACCCCGCCGTATGACAGACTGCAGACTGCGGATTAGTCTCGCAGAATTCGCGCCCGCAGGCACGGATGCGTTAATCTTCCTTTTTCAGGCTGCCCTTCTTGGGCTTGGCCGCGGAGTAGGCGAACAGCAGCAGCGTGCCCACGATGCCGGTGGCGACGATGTTGATGGCCGCGCTGGTCAGACCCTGGATAAAGACCTTGTTGGCGGGCTCGGCATACATCAAGATATCGAGCACCGGGGCGATCAGGACCCAGGCGAGCAGATGGGCGACGGCCTGTCCGACGTTGAAGCCGACGGCGTCCTTTTTGGAGAACTCGCCGTCCTCCAGCGTGAGCTTGCGGGTGAGCAGACCCATGACGCCGCCGAAGAAAGCGGAGGCGATGACCCAGCTCCACCACACGCCCCAGCCCCAGCTGAAGTCGATGAAGAAGTGGCCGATCAGCCCGGCGAGCAGGCCGGCGATGGGACCGTAGACCGCGGCGATGAAGGCCAGCAGTCCGTACTGGATGGAAATGTTCGTGTTGGGCACCGGACTGGGGATGACGACGAAGCGGCCCAGCACAAAGAACAGCGCTGCGCCGATGCCGGTGGCAACGATGGTTTTAACGGAAAAATTCTTCATTTCTGTCTCCTCTCCCGTTCAAAATAAGATGCTATCATTATATCTGAAAACCGCCGGTTGTCAATCGGTTTGCGGCGATCTGCGCCTTGACAAACGATTTGAGCGAAGGCTATAATGAGCGAAAATCGACCGAACGGAGGAAGTCCTGTGGAGCACGGAAAAACCGAAGAGAATATCGACCGCCTTGCGGACGATCTGCCCGAGGGAAAGCTCGCCGATCTGGCGGAGGTCTTCAAGATCTTCGGGGATTCCACCCGGATCAAGATCCTGTGCGACCTCTTCCGGGAGGAGAAAAACGTCACGGAGATCTGTTCCGATCTGGAAATGAACCAGTCGGCGATCTCCCACCAGCTCAAGCTGCTCAAAACCGCCAAGCTGGTGAACTCCCGCCGCTCGGGCAAGCAGATGATCTATTCCCTCGCCGACGAGCATGTGAAGACGATCATCGCCATGGGTATGGAGCACATCGTAGAATGACGGCAGCGCGCCGCGTTTTCGCGGCGCGCTGTTCTTTTTGCAAGGCGCAAATGAGTAACGTAATATAATATTATGTAAATATAAAAAACGGAGCGCTTTACATTTCCCGCGGGCGGGGTTAGAATGGAAAAAACCGGCGAATCGGGGTGGGGTCGTGAGAATGAAAAGAACAGGCTGTCTGCTGCTGAGTCTTCTGCTGCTGCTTTCCGCGGCGGGCTGCACCACCCGTCAGAGCGCGTCCGCCGGTCCCGCGCCCACGAGCTCTCCGACGGCGGAGCCCACGATCGCGCCGACACCGGAACCCACGCCGACCCCGACGCCCACGCCCTGTCCGCATCTGCGCTGGGACGAAGGCGTCTGCGCCGACTGCGGACAGGTCTGTCCCCATGAGAACTGGGAGGACGGACGCTGCGCGGTCTGCGGAATTGCCTGCGTCCATCCCGACCACGACGAGGAGACCCGCCGCTGCACCGTCTGCGGCAAGGCCGTGCCGCACACCTATATCGACGGGGTATGCACCGTGTGCGGCCATGTGCCGGTGTTCGAGAGCGTGAACGTTCCCCGGGAGCTGTTCGATCCCTGCGAGCGCAAGGGGACCGTGGAGACGGTGGAATACACCACCCAGGTCTACACGCCCTCCACCTCCAGGGTGCCCATCGACTTTCAGAAAAAATTCTGCGTCTATCTGCCCTGGGGCTATGATCCGGCGCAGAAGTATGACGTGCTGATTCTCATGCACGGGATCCACTCCTCGGAGCGCTACTGGCTGGGCTCCAAGCAGGACTACAATCCCAGCGCGCTCTACGAGGATGAGCAGCTGGACGTGATGTACGATTACGTCCGCACCACCGATCTGCTGGACAACATGATCGACCGCGGCCTCTGCCGTCCGCTGATCGTTGTCACGCCGACCTTCTACAAGGACAGCAGCAATTATGAGGACTATAACCGCCGGCTGGACCAGGCCCGCTTTTTCACCGAGCTGCGCGAGACGATCCTGCCCATGGTGACGGAAAAATACGCCACCTGGGCCGCCGGCGGCAGCCTGGAAGAGATCTCCGCGGCGCGGGAGCATTTCGGCTACGCGGGCCTCTCTATGGGATCGATCTACGGCTACACCACGGCGCTGCCCGACTGTCTGAACCTGTTCAGCTGGTACGGCCTGTTCTCCGGCAGCGACGGCTATATCGACCAGATCGCCGCGGCGCTCAATTCCAAAGCCAACGCCGGCCGCCCGATCTACTACTGCTACAACGCCATCGGCAGCGAAGACATGTACTACAACCTCCATGTGGGCCAATACCGGCAGCTCGTGAGCTGGACGAAGGGACTCACCGAGGGAGTCAACGCGGCCATGACCGTGATCGAGGGCTCCAATCACGAGTACAGCGCCTGGGGAACGGGCCTGTACAACTTCCTGCAGGTGGCCTTCTCGCTGCCGCGGGACAGCGCGGAGGAAGCGGCTCCCGAGCCGCCGGAGGAAACACCCGCGGCGGATCCCATGCCCGAGACGATACCGGGGGAAACGCCCGAAGAACCGACGGAGACCCCGCAGGCGTGAGCGGATTGAAAACAACAGGGGCTGCAGACAGCCCCTGTTGTTTTTACCCCGACCGGGGCTGGCGTTTTTGCTCTGTTGGTGGTGCTTGTCCGACGTAATACGCTTTTTCCTTTTACCGGGGGTTGGCGCATTCAGCTCCATTGTCGGTGGGGATACCGAGGTAATGCGCATTTTTCTTTGGGAATCCCTTTTGCTCGGATCAGCTGCGTTTCCGACGTTATATCGCATTTTTGCGGGTCTTTTCTGTGCTGCAGAGCGTCCTCGCAAGCTGCGTATCGTTCGCCCCGACCGCGAGCGGCGGGGCTCATTCACTCCGCTGCTCGTCCTTTCAAAAAC
>JAFXYJ010000071.1 GCA_017541825.1 Oscillospiraceae bacterium
CGATGGTGCCGATATTCACATGGGGCTTGCTGCGGTTAAACATTTGCTTGGCCATGAAAAAATCCTCCTAAAATCATTTGTTTATTATTTTTATTCAACTTTGTTTATTTTACAGGAACTTCGCGATAAATGCAACAGGGAAAATTCAGCGGGATGCGAATCTTCCGCCGGTGATGCTGTCCTGCAGGCTCTTGGGCAGCTCCACATAGGTGTGGGGCTCCATGCTGTAATTGGCCCGTCCCTGTGTTCTGCTGCGCAGATCGGTGGAATAGCCGAACATGGAAGCCAGCGGGACCTCCGCGGTGATGATCGCCGCGCCGTTGCGGATATCCGTACCGGACACCTGGCCGCGCCGGGAGTTCAGATCGCCGATCACGTCGCCCATATAGATATCCGGCGCTGTGACGGACACCTTCATGATGGGCTCCATCAGTGTGGGCGAGGCTTTGGCGCAGGCCTCCTTGAAGGCCATGCTGCCGCAGATCTTGAAGGCCAGCTCGCTGGAGTCGACCTCGTGGAAGCTGCCGTCAAGCAGCGTCACCTTCACGTCCACCACCGGATATCCTGCCAGGATACCCGAGAGCATGGCGCCCTGGATGCCCTGATCCACGCTGGGGATATACTCCTTGGGGATCGCGCCGCCGGTGATGGCGCTGACGAACTCGTACCCCTTGCCGGGGTTGGGCTCGATCTGCAGCTTGACGTGGGCGTACTGTCCCTTGCCGCCGGTCTGGCGCACATAACGCGTATCCGCCGTGGCCGTGGTTTTGATGGTCTCCTTGTAGGAAACCTGGGGCTTGCCGACGTTGGCCTCCACCTTGAACTCGCGCAGCAGCCGGTCGACGATGATCTCCAGATGGAGCTCACCCATGCCGGCAATGATGGTCTGACCCGTCTCCTCGTCCGTATAGGTCTTGAAGGTGGGGTCCTCCTCGCTGAGCTTGGAGAGGGCGATCGCCATTTTTTCCTGGCCGGCCTTGGTTTTCGGCTCGATGGCCACGCGGATGACCGGTTCGGGGAACTCCATGGATTCGAGCACCAGAGGATGCTTATCGTCCGAGAGCGTGTCGCCGGTGCGGGTGTTCTTCAATCCCACCACCGCGGCGATCTCGCCGGCGTATACCGCGTCGATGTCCTCCCGATGGTTGGCGTGCATATGCAGCAGCCGTCCCAGGCGCTCGCGCTGTCCGCGGCCGAAGTTCATGGCCGTCTCCCCGGCTTTGATGCTGCCGGAGTACACGCGCATGAACGCCAGTCTTCCCACGAAGGGATCGGTCATGACCTTGAAAACCAGCGCGGCGAAAGGACCGTCGGGATCCGCGCTCAGGCTGACCTCTTTTTCCGTCTTGGGGTTCGTGCCGACGACCGGCGGCACGTCCAGCGGAGAGGGCAGGTACTCGACGATCGCGTCCAGGAGCTTCTGGACGCCCTTGTTTCTGTACGAGGTGCCGCAGACGACGGGAACCAGTTCACCGGAAACCGTTGCCTTGCGGATCACCGCACGGAGTTTGTCTGCGGGGATGTCCTCCCCTTCCAGATACATCTCCGCGATATCGTCGTCGAACAGCGACACCGCGTCGATAAGCTTTTCCCGATACTCCTGCGCACGGGCCATCTCCGCTTCCGGGATGGGCTCCACGCGCATGTCCTTGCCCAGGTCATCGTAGAAGATGACGGAGTCCATATCCACCAGATCCACGATGCCGCGAAAATCCGCCTCGCTTCCGATGGGAAGCTGGATAGGCACGGCATTGGCCTTCAGCCGGTCATGGACCATGTCCAGCACGTTGTAGAAGTCCGCGCCGGTGATGTCCATCTTGTTGACGTAGATCATCCGGGGGACGTTGTAGTGGTCGGCCTGGCGCCAGACCGTCTCGGTCTGGGGCTCCACGCCTCCCTTGGCGCACAGGACCGTCACACAGCCGTCCAGGACCCGCAGGCACCGCTCGACCTCGGCGGTGAAGTCCACGTGGCCGGGGGTATCGATGATGTTGATGCGGGTGTCGTTCCAGAAACAGGTGGTCGCGGCGCTCGTTATGGTGATGCCGCGCTCCTGCTCCTGCACCATCCAGTCCATGGTGGCGTTGCCCTCATGGACCTCTCCCAGCTTGTAGTTGACTCCCGTGTAAAACAGGATCCGCTCGGTGGTCGTCGTCTTGCCCGCGTCGATATGGGCCATGATGCCGATATTTCTGGTTTTCTCAAGAGAATACGATCTGGGCATAAACTTTACCTATTTCGGGATCACCAACGATAATGGGCGAACGCCTTGTTGGATTCGGCCATCTTGTGGGTGTCTTCGCGCTTTTTCACGGAGGCGCCGGTGTTGTTGACGGCGTCCATGATCTCGTTGGCCAGACGTTCCTTCATGGTCTTCTCGCTGCGCTTGCGGGAGTAACCCACCAGCCAGCGGAGGCCGAGAGTCTGCCGACGCTCGGGACGAACTTCGATGGGCACTTGGTAGGTGGCGCCGCCGACACGGCGGGCCTTGACTTCCAGAGCGGGCATGATGTTGTTCAGAGCTTCGGTGAAGACTTCCAGGGGATTCCGGTCAAGCTTCTTCTCAATAATGTCAAAGGCGTCGTAAACGACCTTCTGGGCCACGCCTTTCTTCCCGTCCAGCATAACACCGTTGATAAGTTTGGTCACCAGAACGCTGTTATAAACAGGATCGGGGAGGATTTCTCTTTTGGGAACGTTACCTCTTCTGGGCACTTTGCTTCCCTCCTTCATTATGAAATGATCTCAAAGGTACTCGACGGCACACGGGCCGCCGCTGTGCCCGTCAGGTTATATATCATAACCAACAGGGCACTGTTGGGTTCATTACTTTTTACCCGCTTTCGGTCTCTTGGCGCCATACTTGCTGCGGCTCTGACGGCGTCCGTCCACGCCCTGGGAATCGAGAGTTCCGCGGATGATGTGGTAACGAACACCGGGCAGGTCCTTGACACGGCCGCCGCGGATCATCACGACGGAGTGCTCCTGCAGATTGTGGCCGACACCAGGGATATACGCGGTGACTTCGTAGCCGTTGGTGAGGCGGACACGGGCGATCTTCCGCAGAGCGGAGTTGGGCTTCTTGGGCGTAGAGGTACGCACAGCGGTGCACACACCGCGCTTCTGGGGAGAAGGCTGGTCAGTCTGGCGGTTCTTCAGGGTGTTCATACCCTTCTGCATGGCGGGAGAGGTGGATTTGTAGGTCACCTGCTCTCTTCCCTTGCGAACGAGCTGGTTAAAAGTCGGCATGCATTTTCCTCCTTTCTTCATAAAATTTCCATCCGTGGGGGCCGAAGCCCACACGGATGGAAATTTTAGCATACTATACAAAAATAGTCAAGAAATTTTTACACGCTTTTCGGGGAAAAATCGCCTGTTTCCGGATTCTCAGAGCGCGTTGGTCAGCTTTTTGAGCTCGGAGAGGTCCACGTAGTCCGCCTCGTCCTCGATGGACTCGTCGGTGTGCATCTCAAAGTCGCGGTAGGTCGCCAGACCGGAGCCCGCGGGGATGAGCTTGCCGATGATGACGTTCTCCTTGAGGCCGACCAGGTGATCCACCTTGCCTTTGATGGCTGCCTCGGTCAGGACCTTGGTGGTCTCCTGGAAGGAGGCGGCCGACATCCAGCTGTCGGTGGCGAGGGACGCCTTGGTGATGCCCAGCAGCACCGGCGTGCAGGTGGCCGGGACGAGTCCATCCTCCCCGGCGGCGACGCGGGCGGCGATGGCCGCGTTGGCGTCCTTGAACTCGTTGATGTCCACGGTGGAGCCGGAGAGCAGCTCGGTGCTGCCGGGCTCCTCGATGCGCACCTTGCGCATCATCTGGCGGACGATGACCTCGATGTGCTTGTTGTTGATGTCCACGCCCTGCTGACGGTACACCTTCTGGACCTCCTGGACCAGATAGTTCCGAACGCCGGGACGGCCATAGATATCGTCGTTGACGCCGCGGATGCGCAGCACGTCGTGGGGACCCAGCGCGCCGCGGGTCAGCTCCTGGCCCTTGTCGACGTGGTCGCCGGTCTGCACAAGGATGCCGGCGGAAACGGGCACCGGATAGACGCGCGTGGCGCCCTCCTCCTCGTTGGTCACGGTGATGGCCATCATGTTCTTGCGGGTCTCTTCAACGGTAACGTTGCCGCTGATCTCGCTCAGGACGGCCATGCGCTTGGGCTTGCGCGCCTCGAACAGCTCCTCGACTCGCGGCAGGCCCTGGGTGATATCGTCGCCTGCGACGCCGCCGCTGTGGAAGGTACGCATGGTCAGCTGGGTGCCGGGCTCGCCGATGGACTGCGCCGCGATGACGCCGACGGCCTCACCGGCATTCACCGGTTTTCCGGTGGCCAGGTTCATGCCGTAGCACTTGGCGCAGACACCGCTGCGGGCCTCACAGCTCATGACGCTGCGGACCTCCACACTGAAGATGCCCCGTGCTACCAGCGTTTTCGCGTCGGAGGACATGAGCAGGTTGTCGGTGTCGAAGAGCACCTCGCCGGTGGCTGGGTCGGTCACGGGCCTGGCCGGGAAGCGGCCGTGGATGTTCTCGCCGTAGGAGCGGATATACTCGTCGTACTTGGGATCCTCCGGGTCGAGCTTCAGAACGGCCCAGCCGCGGCTGTCCATGGCGGAGGCGGGCACGCCCTCGGCGGTGCCGCAGTCATCCTCGCGGATGATCACGTCCTGGCTGACGTCCACCATACGGCGGGTCAGATAACCGGAGTCGGCGGTACGCAGAGCGGTGTCAGCCATGCCTTTCCGGGCGCCGCGGGTGGAGATGAAGTACTCCAGGACGCTCAGGCCTTCGCGGAAGTTGGCCTTGATGGGTATCTCGATGGTCTTGCCGGAAGTGTTCGCCATCAGGCCGCGCATGCCGGCCAGCTGACGGATCTGGTTGGCGCTGCCTCGGGCGCCGGAGGTGGCCATGATGTTGATGGGGTTGAACTCGTCCAGGTTGTCCATCAGGGCCTTGGCGACCTCGCCGGTGGTCTTTTCCCACTCGGAGACGACCAGGCGATAGCGCTCGTCGTTGGTGATGAAGCCGCGGCGGTACTGCTTTTCGATCTCGAGGACCTTTTTCTCCGTCGCTGCGATCTTCTCCTGCTTGGCCTCGGGGACGACCATGTCCGCGATGGAGATCGTCATGCCGCTCTTGGTGGAATACTTGTAGCCCTGGGCTTTGACGTTGTCGAGGACCTCCGAGGAGATCGTGAAGCCGTGCTTCTGGATGCAGCGGGAGATGATCTCGCCGAGCTTTTTCTTGTCCACGCGGCAGTCGATCTCGTAGTCGAAGGCGTGCTCGGGATCCGTGCGGTCCACAAACCCCAGATCCTGGGGGATCGGCTCATTGAAGATGATGCGTCCCACGGTGGTGTCGATGGTCTTGTAGCGCTCAACGCCGTCGATGGTCTTGGTCACGCGGACCTTGATCGGGCTGTGGAGCGTGACTTCGCCCTCCTGATAGGCCATCAGCGCCTCCTCGGGGTTGGAGAACGCCATGCCGGTGCCCTTCTCCTCGCGGATATAGGTCAGATAGTAGGAGCCGAGGACCATGTCCTGGGTGGGGATGGAATGCGGGTTGCCGTCCTGAGGACGCAGGAGGTTGTTGACCGAGAGCATGAGGATACGGGCCTCGGCCTGGGCCTCGGCGCTCAGCGGCACATGGATGGCCATCTGGTCGCCGTCGAAGTCGGCGTTGTAGGCGGTGCAGGCCAGGGGATGCAGCTTCAGCGCGCGGCCCTCGACCAGCACGGGCTCAAAGGCCTGGATACCCAGCCGGTGGAGCGTGGGCGCGCGGTTGAGCAGCACCGGATGCTCCTTGATGACCACGTCCAGGGCGTCCCAGACCTCGGGACGCTGCCGGTCGACCATCTTCTTGGCGGATTTGATGTTGTTGGCGACGCCGTCCTCCACGAGCTTCTTCATCACGAAGGGACGGAACAGCTCGATGGCCATTTCCTTGGGCACACCGCACTGGTACATTTTCAGCTCGGGACCGACGACGATGACGCTTCGGCCGGAGTAGTCCACGCGCTTGCCCAGCAGGTTCTGGCGGAAACGCCCCTGCTTGCCCTTGAGCATGTCGCTCAGAGATTTGAGGGCGCGGGAGTTGGCACCGGTGACGGCGCGGCCGCGGCGGCCGTTGTCGATCAGAGAGTCGACGGCCTCCTGGAGCATGCGCTTTTCGTTGCGCACGATGATATCCGGCGCGTTGAGCTGGATGAGCCTCTTGAGACGGTTGTTGCGGTTGATGACCCGGCGGTAAAGATCGTTCAGGTCGCTGGTGGCGAACCGGCCGCCGTCGAGCTGTACCATGGGACGGATCTCCGGGGGGATGACCGGCAGGATGTCGATGATCATCCAGGTCGGATTGTTGCCGGACTGCCGAAAGGCCTCGACGACCTCCAGGCGCTTGACCAGCTTGGCCTTCTTCTGACCGGACGCGTCGCGGAGCTCTTCACGGAGCTGCTGGGAGAGCTTCTCGCAGTCGATGTCCGCCAGCAGCTTTTTGATAGCCTCGGCGCCCATGCCGGCGTCAAAATCGTCCTCGTATTTTTCACGCATGTCGCGGTACTCTTTTTCGCTCAGGAGCTGGTACTTCTGCAGCGGCGTATCGCCAGGATCGGTGACGATATACGATCCGAAATAGAGCACCTTTTCAAGGATGCGGGGCGTCAGATCCAGGAGCATGCCCATACGGGACGGAATGCCCTTGAAATACCAGATATGGCTCACGGGGGCAGCCAGCTCAATATGGCCCATGCGTTCCCGGCGGACCTTGCTCTTGGTGATCTCCACGCCGCAGCGGTCGCAGATCTTGCCCTTGTAGCGGATCTTCTTATACTTGCCGCAGTGGCATTCCCAGTCCTTTGTGGGCCCGAAAATGCGCTCGCAGAACAGGCCGTCCCGCTCGGGCTTGAGGGTGCGGTAGTTGATGGTCTCGGGCTTTTTGACCTCGCCGTGAGACCAGGACAGGATCATTTCAGGAGAAGCGATGCCGATCTGAATGGCGTCAAACGGTGTGTAGCTCATTATTCATCCTCCCCCATATTGTAATCGTCGCCGTCGTCGTAATACTCTTCCTCCGTCTCGGGCTCGTCGTCCATGATGGCCTGGGAGCGGTCGATCTCGAAGCCGGCGCCGCTGAACTCCTCGTCGCTGGCGCGGTACTCGTCGCGGATGCCGGGGATGTAATCGTCATCGTCATCCTCTTTGAGCTCGATCTCGCTGCCGTCCTTGTCGAGCACGCGCACATCCAGGCACAGGGACTGAAGCTCCTTGACAAGCACCTTGAAGGATTCCGGCACGCCCGGAGACGGGATGTTGTGGCCCTTTACGATGCTCTCGTAGGTACGCACACGGCCGGTGACGTCGTCGGACTTCACGGTCAGGATCTCCTGAAGCGTATGGGCCGCGCCGTATGCCTCCAGGGCCCAAACCTCCATCTCGCCGAAGCGCTGGCCGCCGAACTGGGCCTTGCCGCCCAGAGGCTGCTGGGTGACCAGGCTGTAGGGGCCGGTGGAACGGGCGTGGATCTTGTCGTCCACCAGGTGGTGAAGCTTGAGGAAGTAAACCCAGCCGACCGTGACGTCGTTGTCGAACCGCTCGCCGGTGCGTCCGTCGTAGAGCACGCTCTTGCCGTCCTCACGCAGGCCGGCCTCCTTGAGCGTCTCCCGGATGGAGATCTCGTTGGCGCCGTTAAAGATGGGCGTGGCCACCTTCCAGCCCAGGGCCTGGGCCGCGTAGCCCAGGTGGACCTCCAGGACCTGTCCGATGTTCATACGGGACGGGACGCCCAGCGGGTTGAGGACGATATCCAGCGGCGTGCCGTCGGGCAGATAGGGCATATCCTCCCGGGGCAGGATGCGGCTGACGACGCCCTTGTTGCCGTGGCGACCGGCCATCTTGTCGCCCACGCTGATCTTGCGCTTCTGGGCGATGTAGACGCGGACCACCTGGTTCACGCCGGGGGACATCTCGTCGCCGGCGTCGCGGGTGAACACCTTCACGTCCACGATGATGCCGCTCTCGCCGTGAGGGACCTTAAGGGAGGTGTCGCGCACCTCGCGGGCCTTCTCGCCGAAGATGGCGCGCAGCAGGCGTTCCTCGGCGGTGAGGTCGGTCTCGCCCTTGGGGGTGACCTTGCCCACGAGGATATCGCCGGAGCGCACCTCAGCGCCCACGGAGATGATGCCGCGCTCATCGAGGTATTTGAGCGCGTCGTCGCCCACGCCGGGGATATCCCGGGTGATCTCCTCGGGACCGAGCTTGGTGTCGCGGGCGTCGCATTCGTACTCCTCCACATGGATGGAGGTATAGACGTCGTCCATCACCAGGCGCTCGTTGAGCAGAACGGCGTCCTCGTAGTTGTAGCCTTCCCAGGTGGTGAAGCCGACCAGCACGTTCTTGCCCAGGCTGATCTCACCCTGGGAGGTGGAGGGGCCGTCGGCGATGACGTCGCCCTCGGAGACACGCTCGCCGACCTTGACGATGGGGCGCTGGTTGAAGCAGGTGCCCTGGTTGGAGCGGGCAAATTTGATAAGCTTGTAGTCGCGGCTTTCACCGTCGTCGTAATGGATGGTGATGCTGTCCGCGCTGACCCGCTCGACGGTGCCGTCGCCCTCGGCGAGGACCACGACGCCGGAGTCCACCGCGCAGCGGTGCTCGATGCCGGTGGCGACGATGGGCTGCTGCGTAGTCATCAGCGGCACGGCCTGCCGCTGCATGTTCGCGCCCATCAGCGCGCGGTTGGCGTCGTCGTTTTCGAGGAACGGGATCATGGCGGTGGCGATGGAGATCATCATGCGCGGAGACACGTCCATATAGTCGACGCGATCCCGGTCGACCTCGATGATCTCGTCGCGGTGACGGCAGGTGATACGCGGGTTGAGCAGCCTTCCCTGCTCGTCGAGAGGCTCGGTGGCCATGGCCATGACATACTGGTCTTCCTGGTCGGCGGTCATATACACCACTTCTTTGGTGACCACGCCGGTCTCCTTGTCGATGCGGCGATAAGGGGAGATCAGGAAGCCGTATTCATCCACCCGGGCGTAGGAGCTCAGGTAGTTGATCAGGCCGATGTTGGGACCTTCGGGCGTCTCGATGGGGCACAGGCGGGCGTAGTGGCTGTAGTGTACGTCGCGCACGTCGAAGTTGGCGCGCTCGCGGCTCAGGCCGCCGGGGCCGAGGGCCGAGATACGCCGCTTGTGGGTCAGCTCCGCCAGCGGGTTGGTCTGATCCATGAACTGGCTCAGGGGGCTGGAGCCGAAGAACTCCTTGATGGCGGCGGTGACCGGGCGGATGTTGATCAGGCTCTGGGGAGTGACCACGTCCAGGTCCTGAACGGTCATACGCTCGCGGATCACACGCTCCATACGGGAAAAACCGATCCGGAACTGATTCTGCAGCAGCTCGCCGACGCTGCGCACGCGGCGGTTGCCCAGGTGGTCGATGTCATCGGCCTCGCCGATGCCGTGGGCCAGCGCGCACAGATAGTTGGCGGCCGAGAATATATCGTCGCAGATCACGAACTTGGGCACGAGCATGTCGGCGTTTTCACGCAGGACCTCGCGCAGCTCCTCCCCTTCAAACTGCTCCATGTAACGGCGCAGCAGGATGAAGCGCACGCGCTCCCTGAGCCCGAGCTCCTCGCGGAGGATGCGGCGGTTCTCCGCCTCGTCCTCGGAAAAGTGCAGGAAGTCCGCGGGATTGACCATGCCGTTGGAGAACACGCGGACCGTGTCGCCGTTCTCTAGCTGCAGCGTCACGGCGTTGACGCCGCGGCTCTCCAGCTCGCGGACCCGCTCGCGGCTGAGCATTTCCCCGTCCTCGGCGATGATCTCACCGGTCAGAGGATCGGCGACGGGCTCGGCAAGCCGGTAACCGGCCACGCGGGGATAGAGCGAGAGCTTCTTGTTGAACTTGTAGCGGCCGACGTTGGAGATATCATAGCGGCGATGATCGAAGAACAGGTTCTCCAGCAGCGTCTCACTGCTCTCCACCGTCGGAGGATCGCCGGGACGAAGGCGGCGGTAGATCTCCAGCAGGCAGTCGTCGCGGGAGATCGCGGTGTCGCGGTCCAGGGTCGTCACGATGCGGGCGTCGTTGCCGAACACGGCCTTGAGCGCCTCGGTGGTGACCGCGCCGCCCACGCGCTCGTCGTCGGGCAGGCAGCTCAGCCAGGTATGGGGGGCGTCCTCCCTGTAGGCGCCCAGCGCCTTGAGCAGCAGAGTGACGGGGATCTTACGGTTCTTGTCGATGCGGACATAGAAGATATCGTTAAGGTCGGTCTCATACTCCAGCCAGGCGCCGTGATAAGGGATGATCGTGGTGCCGTAAACGGAGAAGTTGGCCTTGTCGGTCTTCTTGTCGAAATAGATGCCGGGGGACCGGACGATCTGCGAGACGATCACGCGCTCGGCGCCATTGATGATAAAGGTGCCGCTGGCCGTCATCAGCGGGAAATCTCCCATAAAGATCTCCTGCTCCTTGATCTCCTCGGTCTCCTTGTTGCGCAGGCGCACGCTGACCTTCAGGGGCGCGGCATACGTGGCGTCCCGAGCCTTGCACTCCTCTTCGGAATACTTGGGCTTTTCGTTCATCGAGTAATCGACGAAGGAGAGCTCCAGATTGCCGGAATAGTCCGTGATCGTGTCCACACCCTTGAAGACCTCACGAAGACCTTCCTCCAAAAACCATTTGTAAGAATTCTTCTGGATCTCCAGCAGGTGGGGCATGTCCTGGATCTCTTCCGACCGGGCGTAGCTCTTTCTTACGGTCCTGCCGTATCTTACGTCCTTTGGCATCAATAAAAACTCCCTTTCCGCCGGCTGTCCGGCGCAGTAGTGTCTCGGTCTGTGCTTGACGCTGGGTTTGAAACGCACGGATATGTTGTTAAAATAAGGCGGTTCGCTGTTGATTTTCTCTCTGCGAAATGCTATAGTCAGCTTAGTTATAAGGGGTAATGTGCGATCGGTCCTGACAAGTCGTAGCAACCCATTATACTTTCCGGCCCTTGCTTTGTCAAGAGCCGTTTTTCTATTTTGTGCCAAAAACGTAAAAGCCCTGCCGCAGTATCCCTGCGGCAGGGCCTTTTTGCTTTGGCCGCCGGATGCGGCCGGGTGATTCAAATTTGCATTGCGCGGGGTGTCGGTTTATGCTCCTTGGTTGCTGAATGCACGCACCCTGGCGCCTTCGGGACTGTAGCTGCTGATATAGAATATCCACGTATCGCTCGGATTGTATTCGGGGATGGTATATGTGTAGCTGGTTTTTGCGGTGGTTCCCAGCAGCTTGAGGGTATCCTCCGCCGCATCGTAATACCACACGGCATACGTCTTCGCGCCCTTCACCTTGCTCCAGGTGATGGAGAGCGTGCCGTCGGCGCTGATGCTCGCGCTTTTTACCGTCGGCGCGGCGACGAAGGTGATTTCCGTCACGCCCGGCGCGTACCACCAGTCCTCATTGAGCACCTCGCCGGCCTTGTTCAGGTTTATCACACCATATGCGTACGTATGGCCCGATTCCGCCGTCGTGTCCGTACAGCTCGTGCCGGACACCGTCTGGATCATCTGCCTGCCATCATTCGGAAAATCCGAAGATGAATCATAGTCGGTCACATCGATGCGAAGGACGCCATATTTGTGTCACGCCGTCGGGCACCAAGGCGCATTTGGAGATCAATGCGGAAACGAAGGTAATCGTCCGGCTGGCGTACTTCGGTCCGATCACGTCTCCATATACCGCTGAGATCGCATAGATATGCAGCATTGGGTTTTGCTGATGTCAATACTATATCACGCCAAACCTGTTCGTTCAATAATAAAGAGTAAAAAACTGTCAGTTCCGACGGGATTGACAGCGTCCGGTACGGAAGTCACACGAACCCCTCGCCGGTCCCGGGGACGGTGAGGGGTTCGTCGTTCTGGCTTATTTCTGTTTATACCCGGCGAAGAAGGAGGTCAGCCTCTCCCCCGCCTCCTTGAGTTCCACGAGGTCGGGCAGGAACACGATCCGGAAATGATCCGGCGTGTGCCAGTTGAAGCCCGTGCCTGCCGTGACAAGGATCTTCTTCTGTTTGAGAAGGTCCAGCGCCATCTGCTCGTCGCTGTGTATGCCGAAACGCTCGGTGTCGATCTTCGGGAAGATGTAGAACGCCGCCTTTGGCTTCACGGCGGTGATGCCGGGGATGGAGTTGAGGATGTTCCAGATGAGATCTCGCTGCTCATAGATCCGCCCGCCGGGGCACAGGTATTCGTCCACGGACTGATAGCCGCCCAGGGAGGTCTGGATGATGCTCTGGGCCGGCACGTTGGAGCACAGGCGCATTTTGGCCAGCAGATTGAGTCCCTCGATAAAGCCCTGGGCGTGGGATTTGTCGCCGGCCAGGCACACCCAGCCGCAGCGGAAGCCGGCCACGCGGTGGGATTTGGACAGGCCGTTGTAGCACAGCGTCAGCAGATCCGGCGCCAAGGACGCCAGAGCGATGTGCTCCCCCTCTCCCTGCAGCACCAGCCGGTCATAGATCTCGTCGGCGAACAGCAGCAGATCGTTCTCCCGGGCCACCTGGATGATCTGCTCGAGGATCTCCTTCGGGTAGAGCGCGCCGGTAGGGTTGTTCGGGTTGATGACGACGATGCCGCGGGTGCGGTCGGTGACCTTACTGCGCAGATCCGCGATATCGGGATACCAGTCGGACTGCTCGTCGCAGAGATAATGCACCGCTTTGCCGCCGGAGAGCGTGATCGCCGCCGTCCACAGCGGATAGTCCGGCGCGGGGACCAGGATCTCGTCCCCGTCGTTCAAAAGCGCCTGCATCGTCATGGTGATCAGCTCGCTCACGCCGTTGCCGGTGAAGATGTCCCGCATACCAACATTGGGGATGCCCTTGAGCTGGCAGTACTGCATGATCGCCTTGCGCGCGGAGAACAGTCCCTGGGAGTCGGAGTACCCCTCGCAGGAGCGGAGATTGTAGATCAGGTCCAGGATGACCTCGTCCGGCGCGGAGAACCCGAAGGGCGCGGGGTTGCCGATATTCAGCTTGAGGATCTTGGCGCCGCGCGCCTCCATGCGCATGGCCTCATCCATGACGGGACCGCGGATATCGTAGCATACGTTGTCGAGTTTTCTGGACTGCTCGTAGATCTTCTTTTCCATCGGTGGATCTCCTTCCTTTATAAAAAACCTGACTGTCTGCGGATCGAAAAAACCGCCCTGAACCGATAAGGCTCAGGGCGGAATGATCTCCGTGTTACCACCTGAATTCGGGCGCGGGCCCGCACTCTGTCCGGTACATGCATACCGGCGCCGTGTTAACGGTCGGCTGACCGTCCGGCAATACTCGGGCAAAGCGCCCTTTTCCACCGGCCGCTCGGGGATGGCTTTCGAGGATCGCGTATCAAGGCTCGCACCGGCCGCCTTTTCTCTGTATACACGAGACGCCTCTACTTCGTTCCCGTCAAAGCGTTTGGATGATTGTAATGGACTCTACCACGAACAGGGGCGATTGTCAAGGATTATCTGCAATGCCGAGCTTCCATACGGTCCGGCTCTTCCAGACCTCCCCGCCTTTGACGACGCAGGAGGGGAAGCGCGGTTCGTTCACGGCGTTGGGATAGCACTGGGTCTCCAGGCACAGGCCCGCCCGTCTGGCATATACCGCTCCGCCCTTTCCGCGCTCGCCGGAAAGGAAGTTGCCCGAATAGAACTGCACGGCGGGAGCTTCGGTCAGCACGGTGAGACGGATGCCGGTCCTGTCGCCGGTGAGCTCCGCGGCCGGGCGCAGCCCTTCGCCGACGAGCGGGTAATTGAGATCGTAGCCGCCCGCGGAGACGAGACGCGGATCGTCGGATCCGATCCTCTCGCCGACAGTGTGTGTTTCCGTGAAGTCAAAGGGAGTCCCTGCGGTCGCAAGGATCTGCCCGGTGGGGATCAGCCCCTCGCGGCAGGGCGTGAAGGTGTCGGCACACAGCCGCAGCGTGTGGCCGAGGATATCGCCGCTGTCGTGTCCGTTCAGGTTGAAATAGGAGTGGTTGGTGAGGTTGATCGGCGTGTCCGCCTCCGGCTCGGCGCGGTATTCGAGGATCACCTCGTCGTCGTCCGTCAGCGTATAGGAGGCCCACAGCTGCACTCTGCCCGGGAAGCCCTGGTCGCCGTCGGGGCTGTCCAGGAAAAAGACCACATGGTTTTCCCCGGAGCCGCTGACCTGCCAGAGCCTGCGGTGGTAACCGTCCGGTCCGCTGTGGAGATTGTTCACCCCGTCGTTGGGCGCCATGGTGTAGGTTTTGCCGTTGAGCTCAAAACGCGCATAGGCGATGCGGTTGGCCACGCGGCCCACCGTGGCGCCCAGGTCCCCGCCGCCGTCATAGTATCTCGCCGGATCGTCCCAGCCCAGCAGGATATCCGTGCCTTTATAGACGAGGGATACGGCGGACGCGCCGATATCCGTCAGGACCAGCTGTGTTCCGGCGCTGTTTTCGAGCGTGTAAAGTTTGGGTTGTACACCGAAGGGTTCGATCTCGATGCTCATCATAATCACCTCGCGGAGTATTATAGCACAGATCCGCGCATTTGCATATTCTTTCTTATTTCAGCTTCATTTCAGATTGAAAGTGTACTATAATGATGCTGCGGGGTGTTTTATATGAAAATCCTGATCATTGAAGACGAAAAACTGCTGGCCGAGTCGCTGAAAACGATGCTGGAGGCCAAAGGCTTCGAGGTGGAGGTCGCTTACGACGGCGAGACCGGCGAGGAATACGCCGAGCTGGGCATTTACGATCTGCTGATCCTCGACGTGATGATGCCGAAAATGGACGGCTACGAGGTGGCGCGGACCGTACGCGCCAAACGCTGCGCCACGCCGATATTGATGCTTACCGCGCGCTCCGGTCTGGAGGACCGTGTGGAGGGGCTCAACGCCGGGGCGGATTATTATCTGACCAAGCCCTTCGACTCCCGGGAGCTGATGGCCTGCATCAACGCGCTGCTGCGTCGGCAGGGCGGTCAGGTGGACGAGCTCACCTACGGCAACACGACGCTGGACCTGAGCTCCGGCATGCTCATATGCGGGGAGAACAAGGTGCGTCTCTCCTCCCGGGAATTCGACGTCATGCGCTTCCTTCTCGGGTCGAAGGGCCGTAATCTGTCAAAAGAGGTCATCCTCTCCCGGGTCTGGGGTCTCGAGTCCAACGCGGTGGAAAACCACGTGGAGGTCTACGTGGGCTTTCTGCGCAAGAAGCTCCAGAGCATCGGCTCAAACGTGCGTATCGAGGCTGTCCGGCGGCTGGGTTACCATCTGGAGGTGGCGGAATGATGCTCAAAAAGCTGCGTCTGCGCTTCGTCGCCATCAACATGACGATCGTGCTGATCATGCTCAGCGTCATATTCGGCACGGTGCTCGCTTTCACGAGGCAGAACCTGGAAAAAGAGAGCATCTCCATGATGCAGTCGATCGCCGCCGACCCGATGAAGCCCAACTGGAACAGCACCTCCGCCGCCCGTCTCCCCTACTTCACCGTGTGGCTCACGCCTTTCGGCGCCACGCGATCCTCCGGAAACAGCTTCTACGATCTCGACGAGGGCGATCTGCTCAGTCAGCTCGTACAGACGGCCCGCAGCAGCGAGAGCGGCACCGGCTATATCCCCGAGTACAGTCTCCGTTTTTACCGCACCTCACATCTCGGGGGCGAGTATATCATCTTTGCCGACGTTTCCAGCGAGGCCGCCACGATGCGCAGTCTTTGGCGGAACTGTCTCGTCATCGGCACGGTCAGTCTGGGCGTTTTCTTCGTGATCAGTCTGCTGCTGGCCCGCTGGGCGGTCCGGCCGGTGGACAGGGCATGGACGCAGCAGAAGCAGTTCGTCTCCGACGCCTCCCACGAGCTGAAAACGCCGCTGACGGTGATACTGACCAACGCTGAGCTGCTGCAGGATGAAAGCTATTCCGACGGGGAACGGCGCCGCTTTTCCGACAACATCCTCGCCATGGCCCACCGGATGCGCACGCTCGTGGAGGGTCTGCTCGATCTGGCGCGGGCGGACAACGGCGCGGTGCGCGCCGCGTTCACCGACGTGGATCTGTCCGCTCTGGCGGAAAACGCCCTGCTCCCCTTTGAGCCGGTGTTTTTTGAGAAAGGTCTTACGCTGTCCTCCGAGATCGAAAAGGGCGTCGTCTGCAGGGGCAGCGAGCAGCATCTGCGCCAAGTGGCCGACATCCTGCTGGACAACGCGCAGAAGTATTCCGATCCCGGGACCGTCGTCTGCACGCTGAAAAGGCAGGGGAAAAGCCACGCGGTGTTCAGTGTCGCCTCTCCCGGCGCCGCGCTGACGGAAAAGGAGCGGACGGATATCTTCAAGCGCTTTTACCGTCTGGACAAGGCCCGGGGCTCCGACGGCAGCTACGGTCTGGGCCTGGCCATCGCCGAGGCGATCGTCAGGGAGCACGGCGGAAAGATATGGTGCGAGAGCGCCGGAGGCGTCAACACGTTTTTCGTGCAGCTTCCGGCGGAATAAAAGGACCGCCGCGGGCGACTCCCTTAGGGAAGACGTCCGCGGCGGTCTTTTTTTGTGTCTTATGTGCCCAGATACGCGGCCTTGACCGCGTCGTTTGTCAGCAGCTCCCTGCCCTTGCCGGAGAGGGTGATGCGCCCGGTCTCCATGACATAGGCGGTGTCGGCCACCTTGAGGGCCATGTTGGCGTTCTGCTCGATGAGCAGGATCGTCACGCCCTGCTGGTTGATCGTCTTGATGATGGAGAAGATGTCGCGCACCACCAGCGGCGCCAGGCCCAGAGAGGGCTCGTCCATCATGATCAGCTTCGGCCGGGCCATCAGCGCTCTGCCCACGGCCAGCATCTGCTGCTCGCCGCCGGAGAGAGTGCCGCCGGCCTGCCAGGAGCGTTCCTTCAGCCGCGGGAACAGATCGTATACCCACTGGATATCCCCGGCGATGTCGTCGCTGCGCAGGTAAGCGCCGACCTTCAGGTTTTCCAGCACCGTCAGATCCGGGAAGATCCGCCGTCCCTCGGGCACCATCGTGATGCCCTTTTTCACGATCACGGAGGCGTCCCGGCCGGTGATATTGTCGCCGCGGAAAATGATCTCGCCCTTATACGGCTTTTCCAGGCCGGCGATGGCCCGCAGCGTCGAGCTCTTGCCCGCGCCATTGGCGCCTATCAGCGTGACGATCTCCCCTTCGTGTACCTCCAGAGAGATCCCCTTCACCGCCTCGATGCCGCCGTAGCGGACCTCAAGGCTGTTGACAGCGAGGATCGTATCACTCATCTTCCGCCACCCCCAGATACGCGTCGATCACCTTCGGATCGGCCTGGACCTCCGCCGGCGAGCCGTGGGCGATCAGCCTGCCGAAATCCACGACGTAGATCCTGTCGGAGAATTTCATCACCAGATCCATGTGGTGTTCGATCATGAAAATGGTCAGCTGGTATTTGTCCTTGATCTGCACAATGAACCGGCCCAGGTCGTCGGTCTCCTGCGGGTTCATGCCCGCGGCCGGCTCGTCGAGCAGCAGCAGCTTCGGCGAGGTGGCCAGCGCCCGGGCGATCTCCAGCCGCCGCTGCAGACCGTAGGGCAGCGAGGTCGCCAGCTCGTCCTTGTATTGGGCCAGATCCTGCTCCTCCAGCAGCGCCAGGGTCTCCTCGCGCATGCGCCGCTCCTCTCCGGCGCTGAGCCGGAAGGTGGCGGAAAAGACATTCTGCTTTGCGCGCATGTGCTTGGCCGTGAGCACATTGTCGAACACGGTCATGGATTTCCACAGCCGGATGTTCTGGAACGTGCGGGCGATACCGAGCTTTGTGATACGGTCAGGCGTGGGATCGAGGATCTTGTCGCTGAGATACTTCTCCGCGTTCACGCCCTGATAGTTTTTCTTCATCTTGCCCGTGGGATGGCCGGATACGATGATCTCGCCCCGGTAGAACACGCGGCCGTTGGTGGGCTGGTACACGCCGGTGATGCAGTTGAAGGCCGTGGTCTTCCCCGCGCCGTTGGGTCCGATGAGCGCGACGATCTCGCCCTCGTTCACCGACAGGGAGAGGTTGTTCACCGCCACGACGCCGCCGAACTGCATCGTGACGTCCTCCAGACGCAGTACGTTGTCAGCCATGGGCGTCCACCCCCTTCTCCTTTTTCGCGAAGGGACGCTTCAGCCTGTCCAGAGACAACTCGCGGTCTCCCATGATCCCCTTCGGGAAGAACAGCACGATCACCATGATGATGATCGAGAACACGACCTTGCGGAAGCCGGAACGAAGGATCGTCAGCCCGAGGATGTTGTTCGAGGATTCATCCAGGAACCGGAGCAGCCATTCGTTGCAGGCGATGAAGAGGAACGAGGAGATGCACGAGCCCGAGATCGAGCCGATGCCGCCGATGACGACGATCAGAAGGATCTCGTAGGTCATGGCCGTTTTGAACTGCGCCGCCTGCACCGTGTACTGGAACATGGCCAGCAGCGCACCGGAGATGCCAGCAAAGAAGGAGCTGATGACGAAGCTCATCTCCTTGTGCTTGAACAGGTTGATGCCCATGGCTTCGGCGGCGATCTCGTCGTCGCGGATGGCCTTGAACGCGCGCCCGTAGGAGGAGTTGATCAGCAGCACGATCACGCCGATGCACAGTCCCGAGACCAGGAAGCAGAACAGCACGGGCGGGAACGGGATATCCGTGAACGGGACCTTGATATCCGTCAGGTCCTGATACTGGCGCATGACGTTGGCGCCGTTGGTGATCGGCCCCATGGCGTCCCACTGGAAGATGGCGCGGAGGATCTCCGCGAAGCCCAGCGTGGCGATGGCCAGATAGTCGCTCTTGAGGCGCAGCACCGGCAGACCGATCAGCGCCGCGAAGATCGCGGCCAGCAGTCCGGCGACGATCATCGCCGGGATGACGCCCAGCTCGAAGCCGATGGCGCAGTCATAATACTTATAGACGGAATCGGAAAGCTTGATGCTGACCGGCATGGTCAGTATCGCGTAGGTATAGGCGCCGATGAGCATGAAGCCCGCCTGTCCCAGTGAGAACAGCCCGGTGAAGCCGTTGAGCAGGTTCATGGAAACGGCCACCAGCGCGTAGATCGCGCCTTTTTTGAGCAGCGTGAAGACCATGGAGGTGCTCTTCATCGTCAGCTCCATGACCACGAGCACAACGATCAGCGCGGCGATGATGCAGCCGGTATACAGGCTGCGTTTCTTTCCTTTGACAGCATTCATCCCGCTCACCTCACACCTTGTCCGTGGCCTTCTCACCGAACAGGCCGGTGGGCTTGACCAGAAGGATGACGATCAGCAGCGCGAAGGTAAAGGCGTCGGAGAAGGTGGTCCAGCCCAGACCCTTGATGATGTTTTCGCTGATGCCGATCACGAATGCGCCGATGACGGCGCCGGGGATGGAGCCGATGCCGCCGAAGACCGCTGCCACAAAGCATTTCAGGCCCGGCATGCCGCCGGAGGTCGGCGTGACGGAGGCATAGTTGGTAAAGTAGAGCAGGCTGCCCACCGCCGCGAGGAACGATCCGATGATAAAGGTCGCGGAAATGACGGAGTTGACCTTGATGCCCATGAGCCGCGAGGTCTCGAAGTCCTTGGCCACCGCGCGCATGGCCATGCCGATCTTCGTATGGCGGATGAACATCACCAGCGCGACCACGAGAACGATCGTGAATACGGGCGTGATGAGCGTGACGCGCTTGGTGACCGCGCCGAAGATCTCGATGGTGTCCGAGAGCCAGGGGAGCTGCGGATACACCTTGGCCAGACCACCGGTGAAGTAAAGCGCGCAGTTCTGCAGCAGGTAGGACACGCCGATGGCCGAGATCATGATCGACATGCGCGGCGCGTTGCGGGTGCGCAGCGGCTTGTAGGCCACGCGTTCGATCACGAAACCCAGCAGGACCGTCAGCACCAGCACCAGCGGGATCGCCAGCCCCAGCGGAAGAGATGCGGACAGAAACACCATAAAAACGCCGGCCACCATGAATACGTCGCCGTGGGCGAAGTTGATGAGCCGCAGTATGCCGTAGACCATGGTGTAGCCGATGGCGATCAGCGCGTACTGTCCGCCCACGGAGATCCCGGCCAGTATATACGGCATGGGGTTTTGCAGAAATTGCATACGGAGCCTCCTAACGGATGCTTTTTGGGGGGATGCGGCTCCCCCGGAGCACTTTCAGAAGGAGCGGCGGGGGATCCCCCGCCGCTCCCGACTGCATTTCGATATGAACCGTCAGCCGATGGTGACCGGATCCATGGCCATCCAGGTGCCGGTGGCAGTGTCGGCTTTCTTTACGTACGCGGTGTTGCGGATCGCGTCGCCGTTGGTCTGATCCAGCTTGATGGGGCCGGTAACGCCGGTGTATTCCGTGGACCACAGGGCCTCCATGATCTTGGCTGGATCGGTGCTGCCGGCCTTCTGCATGGCGGCCAGCGCGAAGAAGTAGGCGTCATAGCCCATGGCGGTGACAGCGGCCACGGTGTCGTCGCCGCCGTTGTTGGCCAGGTTGGTGGCGTCGCCGTTGATCCAGACCTTGATGTTGGAGTCGAAGTCGGCGTCAGCGCCTTCGGGGTAGAACGTCGTGATGGTCACGTTGACGTCCTTGCCCATGGCGGCCTGCAGGATGACGTTGGAGTCCCAGGTGTCGCCGGCCAGCAGCGGGAAGGTCGCGCCCTGCGCCACGGTCTGGTCGATGATCAGCTGGGCGGCCTCCGTGGAGACCGGGCTGAAGAACACGCCGCAGTCGGCGGCCTTGGCGTTGGCGACATAGGAGGTGAAGTCGGAGTTGCCGTCGGGGAATTCCTCGTGGACGCAGGTGCCGCCTAGGCCCTCAAAGGCTTCGATGAAGTAATTCACCAGGCCCGCGGAGTAGTCGTCGCCGAGCTTGTTGAGGCAGTACGCCTTGGTGACGCCCAGCTCGCTGTAGGCGTAGTTGGCCAGCACGGTGCCCTGGAACGGATCCAGGAAGCAGATGCGGAAGTAGTAGCTGTTGCCCTCGGTCACCGCCGGGTTGGTGCAGGTGATGCCCACCACCGGGATGCCGGCATTCTCAAAGGTCGGGCCGCCGGCAATGGACACGCCGGAGCCGTAGGAGCCCAGGATGATGGAGCAGCCGGCGTTGACCAGCTCCGCCGCAGCGGAGGGGGCTTTGTCGTTGGAAGACTCGTTGTCCACATACTTCACGACGACGTCATAGGTCTCGCCGTTGATTTCCACGGTGGGCTGGATGCTGTTGGCGTACTGCACGCCCAGCGTCTCCTGCTTGCCGCCGGCGCCGTTGTCGCCGGAGGCGGGCTCGAACACACCGATGGTCACAGTCTTTTTTCCGCCGGAAGAACTTCCGCCGCAGCCTGCCATCATGGCGCACAGCAGGCACACGCACAACACAACAGAGAGTACTTTTTTCATGTTCTTTCCTCCTCGGATGTTTTTGTGTGACAGACAAATGTAGTTCTGTCAAAGAATACGTTAGAAAGTATACACTCAATGCGCCAAAAAGACAAGGCTTTTTCCCACGAAAAATAAAAAACCATCATTTTTCGGGATCGGCGGTCAGCCCCAGCCGGAAAGGACCGGTCCGGGGATCCTCCCCGCCCCGCTGGGAGGCGCGGTCCGCAAAGCCGAGCACGTAGAGATCGTGGGCGGCGCTCCCCAGCTCGAACACAGCCCGCGCGTTCTCACCGGCGTGTCGGATCAGGGCGGGCTTGACGATCACCGGCAGCGTGGCCGTTTTGCGCATGGCGCGCAGCAGCGCCGCGCCTTTTTCGTCCATGGCCAGCACCCGGATATAGGGCGGGAGTGCGTCGGCCATGCCCTTTTTTACTCCCAGCGCGGCGCAAAGGAGCATCCGGCGCAGCCGCGAGAGAGCATAGCGCTTGGATTTTGCGGCCATGGCGATCGCCTCCGGCGAATCGAGCTCCCGCGCCGCCCTGCAGAGCTTATGCTCTATACCCTCGGCGGCGTCGGGCACCGCGGCAAAATCCGCTTCGCTCCGGTCGCGGTCAGCGTGCGGTACAGC
>JAFXYJ010000072.1 GCA_017541825.1 Oscillospiraceae bacterium
ACTTTTAAAGAACCCTTCTCTGGTGCTTATTTGCATAAGCTTTTTCTTCTTGCATTGTTCAATTTTCAAGGTACATTCCCGCCCCCGCCTCTCGGCGGCAGCTTTGTTATAGTACCACAAAGGGAACGCCATGTCAACAACTTTTTTGATTTCTTTCAAAGTTTTTTCCGGCGCAGGACTACCGCCCCACCCCTGTGGTGCTTGGATAATATATCACCCCTGCGCGGCCTTTGTCAACAAGTTTTTGGAGAATTTTTAAAACTTTTTTGCAATTTCTAAATCTTGTGTAACTCTTTTGTTCCTGCCCACAAAATACAGGCGGAGGCCACCCGGGCCTCCGCCTGATACCGTGCTTTTCAGATTTGACCTTTACTCGTCTTTTTCGCCGAACTGGCCGATGTAAGGCAGCGGCTCCATCCGGTCGTTGAACGCGTTGCTCATACCTTTATATATACAATAAATGCGGAATAGATTCAGCAGCCCGCCGAAAGGAACGACGGCGCTGATCGCATCGCAGATGATGCTGAACACAAACAAGGTCAGGCCCTGCCGCGCGTGGTAGCGGGCGAAGGGATCGTCCGCGCACAGGAAGCGGGGCAGGATCCATAGAATGCTGAGATAACTCAGTGCGGCGAGGATGCGGTTTTTCCCGGCGCCGGTCGTGCCGGTGCCGGCGGCGCGATAAGCGAAACTGCGGGCGCGGGCCTCCCGTTCCTCCTGCTTTCTGGCGCGTTCCTCCGCCTGCTGCTTCAGCCGTTCCTCCTGCTCCCGGCGGCGGCGCTCCTCTTCCTCCTGTCGGCGCAGGCGTTCCTGCTCTGCCCATTTGCGGTTGTCCTCCTGCCGGCGGCGGCGCTCTTCCTCGTATTTTTTTCGGAAATCCTCGTTCTCCTGTTCGCGCGCCGCTGCGGCGGCGTTTTGGTTATCCGCCGCTGCCTCGTCGTAGCCGCAGGCCAGACAGGCGCTCAGCCCGTCCGGTATATAGGCGCCGCACTTTTTGCAGTATGCCATGCTCCATCCCCCGCTGTCTCTGGTCTAACAGGGATATTATAGCGTGAGCTCGCTGCTTTTTCAACTGCAAAAGCGATGATTTCCGATCTGGACGATCAGTGGCCGCGACCAGATCCAGGCGCTCGTGGCAGTCGCCGGGTTGAAGTAATAGATCGCGCCGGCGCTGGGGTCGCTTCCGTCGAGCGCCTCCTGCGCGGCGCGATAAGCGCTTTCACTGATGGGCTTGTCGAACTGCCCGTCGTCCAGGCAGGAGAAAGCGCCCGGCTGGTAGATCACGCCCGAGATCGTGTTGGGAAAGGAGGGGTGCTCCACGCGGTTGAGCACCACGGCACCTACGGCGACCTGGCCGATATACGGTTCTCCCCGCGCCTCGGCGGAGATGAGCCGCGCCAGCAGGTATTTGTCTCCGCTCTTTCCGCGCCCGCCGACAGTTGTTCCGGACACGGGACTGATGCCGAGCGCCGCCAGTGTCTGGTTCCCCACCTGACCGTCCACCGAAAGGCCGTTCCGGCGCTGGAAGAAGCGCACGGCCTCCTCGGTCTTACTGCCGTAGACGCCGTCCACGACGCCGAAATAATAGCCCCAGTTTTTCAGACGCGTCTGGATCTCGGCCACGACGTCTCCGGTGGAGCCTTTTTTATACAGATCCGCCGACGCTTTCTGCGCCAGGGCGATGATGAAGATGTTGACTGTGAACACCACAACGACGGCCAGCAGCAGCCGCTTTTGTTCCCGCGACATGAGAAATCCCCCTCACAAACTCTTTTTCGTAGTTTGTGAGGGGGACGGAGCTTTTATGCGGTCGGCATCAGCCGATCTTGTCCGCGATCTCTTTCTCGATCTTCGCTTCGAAGTCGGCCAGCGGCATCGCGCCGAGATCCTCGCCCGCACGGGTGCGGACGGCGACGGCGCCGGACTCGGCCTCCTTGTCGCCCACGACCAGCATGTAGGGGATCTTCTGCAGCTGCGCCTCGCGGATCTTATAGCCGATCTTCTCGTTGCGCAGATCGGTCTCGACCCGCACGCCCGCAGCGTCGAGCTTCGCGGCGACCTGTTTGGCATAGTCGGCCGCACGGTCGGTGATGGGCAGGACGATCGCCTGCACGGGGCTCAGCCAGACCGGGAAAGCGCCGGCATAGTGCTCGGTGATGACGCCGATGAAGCGCTCGATCGCCCCGAAGACCACGCGGTGGATCATGACCGGGCAATGCGGCTCGCCGTCGGAGCCGATATAGCTCAGGTCAAAGCGGCCGGGGAGCTGGTAGTCGAGCTGGATGGTGCCGCACTGCCAGGTGCGGCCGAGGGAGTCCTGGATGTGGAAGTCCAGCTTTGGGCCATAAAACGCGCCGTCGCCGGGGTTGATGATATACTCCTTGCCGATGCTCGTGATGGCGTCGGCGAGGGCGGCGGTGGCGATGTCCCAGTCCTCGACGGAGCCGATGTGGTCCTCCGGCATCGTGCTCAGCTCGATGGTGTAGGGCAGGCCGAAGAGGCTGTAGACCTCGTCGAAGAGGCTCGCGATGCGCACGACCTCCTCCTTGATCTGCTCCTTGGCAAGCAGGATATGCGCGTCGTCCTGCGTAAAGCAGCGCACGCGGAACATGCCGTGCAGCGCGCCGGAGAGCTCATGCCGGTGGACCAGGCCCAGCTCAGCATAGCGCAGGGGCAGATCGCGGTAGGAATGCGGCTCGAGATCATAG
This sequence comes from Oscillospiraceae bacterium, assembly GCA_017541825.1. GTDB lineage: Bacteria > Bacillota > Clostridia > Oscillospirales > Oscillospiraceae > Apopatocola. The sequence continues at coordinate 2,709 of JAFXYJ010000072.1, forward strand.
ACCAGGATGCTGCCGGGGCAGTTCATGGGCTTGATGGCGAAATCCTCCCCGTCGATGACGGTGGTGTACATGTTGTCCTTGTAGTGATCCCAGTGGCCGGAGGTCTCCCAGAGGGTCCGCTTCATGATCTGAGGCGTGGAGATCTCCACATAGTCCCATTTTTTGTGCACACCGCGCCAGTAGTCGATCAGCGTGTTCTTCAGCACCATGCCCTTGGGCAGGTAGAAGGGGAAGCCGGGCGC
>JAFXYJ010000005.1 GCA_017541825.1 Oscillospiraceae bacterium
GGGGCACATTTGCAGTGTCCCCCTGGCTGTCTTTTCTCCTGCGTGGTCTTTTCTGCAGCACAGAAAAGACCCGCAAAAAAGCGAATTGCCTGAAAGTCAATATAACAATGGAGCAGAACCGGTCCACCCCGGTTACGGCGAACGATAGGAAGCTTACGAGGACGCTCTGCAGCACAGAAAAGACCCGCGAAAATGCGATATAACGGCGGAAACGCAGCCGATCGGAGCAAAAGGTATTTTCAAAGAAAAATGCGCATTACTTAGGACAAGCACTGACAATGGAGCTGAATGGGGCAGCCCCGGTAAACGGAAAAAGCGCATTGCCCCGGACACGCACCGACAATGGAGCTGAATGGTATTACCCCGGTAAACGGGAAAAAGCGCTGGCCCGGTCAAGACCACCCACAACGGAGCTCGATGCCTCCCGGGACAGTACCGACAGAGCAGCAGACGGCCCCTGGATCGATCTTCGCATTTTGCCCAAAAAAACGCTTATGGACGGCGGGATTTCCAGTGGGGAAAAGTATTGACAAAATCCTGCCGTTCGGTAGAATATAAACAAGCTCTTTAAGACGATCCCGTGAGGTCGGCAAGACGCGAACAGTTCCGTGGTTACGGGTGTATTGCAGGGTCTTGCCGCGCGCGGCAGGACTTTTTTGCTGTGAGGTACGCCCCTTGATCCGTTTTGAAAAGGTCACAAAAATCGATCTGCCCGGCGCGGAATCCGTTCCCTTTACCGTACAGGGGGACGCCGCCGCGCTTTTGGCGCTGGACCGCCCCGAATATACTGTTTTTCCCGGCTTCTGCGATGTGCATGTGCATTTCCGCGAGCCGGGTTTTTCTTATAAGGAGACGATCGTCTCCGGCACTGCCGCCGCGGCCCGCGGCGGGTACACCGCGGTATGTACGATGCCGAACCTGGATCCCGTGCCCGACAGCGCGGAGCATCTGCGCATCCAGCGGGAGCTCATCGCCCGGGACGCGCTGGTGAACGTCTACCCCTACGGGGCGATCACCGCCGGGGAGAAGGGCGGGACGCTCTCCGACATGGCTGCCATGGCCGGAGACGTGGTCGGCTTTTCCGACGACGGCCGGGGCGTCCAGTCCGAGAGCGTGATGCGCGCCGCCATGGAAAAGGCCGCCGCCCTGGGGAAGATCGTCGCGGCCCACTGCGAGGTGGACAGCCTCCTGCGGGGCGGATATGTGCACGACGGCGCCTGGGCCGCTGCGCACGGCCACCGGGGCATCTGTTCCGAGAGCGAATGGCGGGAGATCGAGCGGGATCTGCGTCTGGCGGAGGAGACCGGCTGCGCGCTCCACATCTGTCATATCTCTACGAAGGAGAGCGTGGCGCTGATCCGCGAGGCGAAGGCCGCGGGCGTGGACGTGACATGCGAGAGCGCGCCGCACTACCTGCTGCTGGACGAAAACGACATGCAGGAAGACGGCCGCTTCAAGATGAACCCGCCCCTGCGGTCCGCGGCGGACCGGGAGGCGCTCCTCGAGGGCCTGCTCGACGGGACCGTCGACATGATCGCCACCGACCACGCGCCCCACAGCGCGGAGGAAAAAGCCCGCGGCCTGGAAAAGAGCGCTTTCGGGATCGTGGGCCTCGAGTGCGCCTTCCCGCTGCTGTACACCGGCCTTGTGAGGACCGGCGTCCTCTCGCTGGAAAGACTGCTCGAGACCCTCGTCACCGCGCCGCGCCGTCGCTTCGGCATCCCTCTGGGGAACGACTTCTCCCTCTGGGATCTGGAGGCGGAGGACACGGTGGATCCGGAGCGCTTCCTCTCCAAAGGCAGAGCCACTCCCTTCGCGGGCCGGCAGGTCTTCGGGAGATGCCTGCTCACCGTCTGCGGCGGCAAGATCGTATATCACTCTTGAAAAAGGAGACAAGATAAAACATGGCAAAACGCACGGATGTGAAAAAGGTCCTCATCATCGGCTCCGGCCCCATCGTCATCGGACAGGCGGCGGAGTTCGACTACGCCGGGACCCAGGCCTGTCTCGCGCTCAAGGAGGAGGGCTATGAGGTGGTGCTGGTCAACTCCAACCCCGCCACGATCATGACCGACACCTCCATCGCGGACAAGGTGTACATGGAACCGCTGACCCTCGAATATGTGGCCAAGATCCTGCGCTACGAGCGGCCCGACGCCATCGTGCCGGGCATCGGCGGCCAGACGGGACTCAACCTTGCCATGCAGCTCGAGCGCAAGGGCGTTTTGAAGGAATGCGGCACGAAGCTGCTGGGCACCAGCAGCAGCAGCATCGAGCGGGCCGAGGACCGGGAGCTGTTCAAGGAGATGTGCCAGTCCATCGGCGAGCCGGTCATCCCCTCGGAGATCACCTACAGCGTGGAGGAGGCCGCCGAGGCCGCAGAGCGCATCGGTTACCCGGTGGTGCTGCGCCCGGCCTTCACCCTAGGCGGCACCGGCGGCGGCTTTGCCAACGACCGTTCGGAGCTGCTGGAGATCGCCGCCAACGGCTTCAAGCTCTCGCCGGTCCACCAGGTGCTGGTGGAAAAGAGCGTGCGCGGCTACAAGGAGATCGAGTTCGAGGTCATGCGCGACTCGATGGATCATGCCATCACGATCTGCGGCATGGAGAACGTGGACCCCGTGGGCGTCCACACGGGCGACTCCATCGTCGTGGCGCCGATCCTCTCACTGAACGATCACGACCTGAAGATGCTCAACGACAGCGCCATCAAGATCATCCGCGAGCTGAAGATCGAGGGCGGGTGCAACGTGCAGTTCGCGCTCCATCCCGAGACCAGCGAGTACTTCCTCATCGAGGTCAACCCCCGGGTGTCCCGGTCCTCGGCGCTGGCGTCCAAGGCCAGCGGCTATCCCATCGCCCGCGTGACGGCCAAGATCGCCATGGGAATGACCCTCGAGGAGATCCCCGTGGCCGGCGGCACCGCGGCCATGGAGCCGAGCCTGGACTATTACGTGGCCAAATTCCCGCGCTTCCCCTTCGACAAGTTCACCTCCGCGCCGAATGTGCTCGGCACCCAGATGAAAGCCACCGGCGAGGTCATGGGCATCGGCTCCACGCTGGAGGAGTGCTTCCTCAAATCCGTTCGTTCCCTGGAGACCGGCGTGTGCCATCTGCACCTGGCGAAGTTCGACGCCATGCCCACCGAGGCGATCTATGAATATATCAGCAGCTTCCGCGACGACAGCATCTATGCCGTCGCCGAGCTCCTGCGCCGCGGCGAGAGCATCGAGCGGGTGCACGAGGTCACGATGATCACCGAGCTGTTCCTCGAGTGCGTCCGCCGGATCGTGGATATGGAGAAAAACCTCGCCGGACACGTCAACGACGTGGAGGTCCTCCGCGCGGCCAAGAAGATGGGCTTCTCGGACAAATACATCGCCCGCCTCTGGCATCTGGAGGAGACCGAGATCTATGCCAAACGCAGGAAGCACGGCATCGTGCCGGTGTTCCGCATGGTGGACACGCTCCACACAGGGAAATACATCGCCTATCTCTACTCCTCCTACACCGGCGAGAACGCCTCCCGCCTGTCGGACAGGAAAAAGGTCGTGGTGCTCGGCGCGGGACCGATCCGCATCGGCCAGGGCGTGGAGTTCGACTACTCCACGGTCCACGCGGTGCAGACCATCCGCCGCAGCGGCTACGAATCCATCATCATCAACAACAACCCCGAGACCGTATCCACCGACTACACCACCGCGGACAAGCTGTATTTCGAACCGCTGACGCCGGAGGACGTCATGGCGATCCTGGATTTCGAGCAGCCCGAGGGCGTGATCGCCTCCCTGGGCGGCCA
>JAFXYJ010000073.1 GCA_017541825.1 Oscillospiraceae bacterium
CAGCAGCTCCAGCACCTCGTCAACGACCTCGTGGATGCGGGAGTCGGGCCGGTCGATCTTATTGACGACCACGATGACCCGGTGGCCCAGCTCCAGGGCGCGGGACAGGACGAACCGGGTCTGGGGCATGGGCCCCTCTGCGGCGTCCACGAGCAGGATGACGCCGTTGACCATCTTGAGCACCCGCTCCACCTCGCCGCCGAAGTCGGCGTGGCCCGGGGTGTCGACGATGTTGATCTTCACGCCGTTGTAGGTGACGGCGGTGTTCTTTGCCAGGATCGTGATGCCCCGCTCGCGCTCCAGGTCGCCGGAGTCCATGACCCGGTCGACGATCTCCTGGTTCTCCCGGTAGACGCCGGACTGCTTGAGCATCTCGTCCACCAGCGTGGTCTTGCCGTGGTCGACGTGGGCGATGATGGCGATATTGCGAAGTTCCATAATAATCCACTCCTGAGGACGCGCCGCAGCAGGGATCGCGCGGCGCGGCTCCGATAAAATCCGAAAATAGATTATATCACAGCATCGCCCGTATGCAAAGCTTTTTCTGTCCGCACAGCCCGCCGGAGGGCCGTTTTTATCGTCCGGTGGCCTGGTATTTGGCCACCTTCGGGTTTTTCGCCCGCCACATCCTCGCCAGATATTCGATGTCCTCGTCGGAAAAGCCGAAATCGCGGTAGCCGGAATAGTCGCCCGCCGTGGCCAGTACGCCCGCGCGGGTCTTCTCGTCGCTGCGCTGCTGGGAGTACCGGTCCTGCCGGAGAGCGGCGATCTGGGCGTAGTAGGTCCGGCGCGCCTCGCGGTCGGCGCCGTAGGCGCTCTGCTGCGCCTCGAACTGCTGCCGGGACAGCGCCGCGTCCACCGAGGCGAGCTGGCTCAGCCGGGCGCGCTCGTTGGCGGAGAGGTTATCCCCGTAGGCGTTCGCCAGACGCACGAGGCTCGATTCGCTCAGACCGCCGCTGAAGCCGCCGGCGGCCAGTGTCTGGGGCAGCGTGCGCCGGCGCTCCATGTAATCCCGGTAAAGCTGGCGGTTGACGGCGGCGTAGCCGCTCTCGAGCGACTGCCGCTGCTCCTCGGCGGAGGCCTCCGCCCGGGCGTTGGCGGCCTCGAGCGCGGCGCGGTTGGCCTCGAGCTCATCGGCGTAAATGCCGTTGTAGTACGCCTCCATTTCGTCGAAGTAGCTGTCCTGCGTCTCCGGCTCGCCCACGTCCCGGACGTGGGCGTTTTTCTTTTTCCCCGACCCCGAAGCCGCCGGCGCCGCGGCGGCGGTGTCGATACGGCCGCTTTTCTTTTTGGCCGCCGTGAACAGGTTATCGTACGCCGGGGTCGCTGCCGGCGCCGCCGCGGTCTTGTCCTGTGCGTTGCTGCCTTGATACTGTGTCATTGGATTTCCCTCCGTATCGGATACATTTCGGATCGCGGCAGACCCAGAGTCCCGCCGCCTTTCTCGTCATCTCCACGCCGCAGACCGGACATTTCATACCGTCGCGCCTCCCGTCAGCGGCAGCCGGACCGATCCGGGCAGGCCGTCCCCCTTCGGCTGCCCGCCGTCGGCGGGAGCGGAGTCCGCCTGCGCCGGAGCCTGCGGCTCCGCGGCAAAGCGTTTTTCCCACTCGCGGATGATGTCCTGCTTGCCGGGGATGTCCAGCACCTCGAGCTGGGCCGCGAACAGCTTCCAGTTCTCGGGCGTGATCCGCGTGGACGAGAGCGTCTGCAGGGCCTGGAGCGTCGCCTGTTTGCCGCGCACCACGCTGTCCCCCGCCGTCACGGTAACGTCCACCCGGGGCCAGTAGGTCCGGCTCTCCCGAACGATCTCGCCCTCGGGGTCCCGGATCTCCGGCAGGCGCTCGGCGAAGCTGTCGGCGTTGAAGCGCATGAGCCGCGCCTCCCGCCCGGCGTCCCGGTCCGCGCCGAGGAACAGCAGCCGGTCGTCGTCGAAGAATTCCAGCGCCAGCCAGTCGAGCAGCTCGTAGAGCCGCTCAAAGCCGGCGTTCCGGTCCGAACGCTTGATGTCGTTCTGGCTCTGGGCGTCGGAGCGCAGCATCGCCATGCCCGACGCGGAGGTCACGCGCACGGCCTCCTTGCCGTTGGAGGTGTCGTAGTTGCGGCTCGTGCGCTCGATCTGGTTTTTGAACCACTCGATCCCCACGCTGGCGTTGGCGAGACTCTGCAGCCCGCCGAGGCGCTGCACGCGGCCCATGGCGTTGGCCTTGAGCTTCACCACGGCCCCCGGCTCGTTGGTCAGCTCCGTCCCGTCGGCCAGGGCGCCGTCCTCCACCAGCAGGATATCGTTGGCCATGAAGGCGTCGTTGAGGATCGCCATGGACAGCTTCCGGTCCGCCGCGTCCACCAGATCGAGGATCGCGAAGAGCTCGGACTTGTTCCAGAGCGTGTTCTCGTCCTGGATCCGCCAGTAATGGACGAAGGGAAAGAGCTGATTCTGCCGGCCTGTCCGCTCCCAGTAGTTGGGGATATAGCGCAGCTCCCGGCCCCCGGCCTGGATCGAGCAGCCCACGGATCCGGCGGGCACGCTCTCGCCGTTGAGGCCCTTCGTGTCCTCCGGCTGCCGGAACCAGTGCTCGAGGATCTGCACTGTGTCGTCCATGTCGTCGATGGCCGTGGTCAGATCGAAGATCCCCGTGCGCTCCACGTAGTCCTGCGACATGATGTCTTCCTGGGAGAGCCCCAGCTTTTCGAGCTCATAGCGGAACATCTGGCAGAAGCGCACCTTGTGCACCCGGTACACGTAGTCGAGATACTGTCCGTCCTGGATCGTGCCGTCCCGGACCGACGGGTCCGGGAAGATCGACTCCACGGGCAGATCCTTGATGCGGATGTCGCCCTCGTTGACCCCGCAGCGCATCTCCGTGTCCCAGTACGCCTTCCAGAAGGCGTCGCCCAGCTTCAGCAGCCGCCGCTCGTTGCGGGTGTTCATGTCCCCCAGGCGGTTGTTCTCCATGATGTACTTGACCGCGAACTCCCGCTGCTTGGCCTTCTGCGAGTCCATGTCGCTGTCACGGCCGTGGAACTCCGGCTCCGGCACGCTCGGGTCGAACTGGCTCTCTACCATGATCCACGGGTCGGGCATGTTCGCCGGCACCCAGGGCATGTCGTTGTCCCGGCAGAACTCCATGGTCTCGCGCGTCACGTCGTGGATGCCGTTGTAGTAGTCGTTGCAGCGCTGCCACTCGATCTCCACGGCTGTGCGGGCGTTTTTGGCCCGGTGGAACAGCTCCTGCACCGTCACCTCCCGGGCCTCCCGGGTGGAGTAGTCATAGCCCACCACCGCCGGTGCGTCCGTCTTTTTTCGATTCCTTCTCATAGGTTCCTCCTCATGTGAAGCTCAGCACGAGCGAGCTGGGCGACACGGTGACCGGTGTGTTGTTCGTCACCGTCGAGAACGCGGAGCTTTTCCGGATGACCACCGACACAATGTTGTCGGCGGTGATGGATGTCGTGACCGTGTAGCCGGACAGCCAGTTTTTCGTGTTGTTCGATCCGTCAAGATAACCGCCGCTCGTGGTCCGTATGCCGCCGACAAGGGCCGTGACCGTCACGCCCGTGATGTTCGCAAGGCTTTTGGGCACGACAACGGAGAACGTGACCTCCGTCTTCGAGGCCGAGCAGAATCCGGGCAGGGGCGCCGAGCCGCTGGAAGCGCTGATGCTGTACGTGTCGCCCGGCGCGTAAGTCGGGACAAGCGCCGCCAGCAGCGTGTCGATCTCGGCCTCTGTGTAGTACCGGTCGTCGTGGGTATGGCCGGTATTGCTCTTCCCGGCGAGCAGGGCGTCGGTCTCCGTCTCGGTGTAGTACCGGCTGTCGTGGTTGTGGTTCGTGCCGCTCTTCCCGGCCAGCAGCGCGTCGGTCTCCGCCTCGGTGTAGTACCTCTCGTCGTGGGTGTGCCCCTCGTCGCTCTTGAGCGCGAGTAGAGCGGCCTCTTCGGCCCGGGTGTAATACCTGCCGTCATGGGTGTGGTCCGTATCGCTTTTTCCCGCGAGCCGCTCGTCGGCTTCGCTTTTGGTGTAGTATCCGTCCAGCTCCCCGTCCGGCAGGAAGTACAGCTCGGCGCTGCCCTCCAGATCCACCTCCACCGCGCCGCCGGCGCCGAGATCCACGTCCAGCTCCGGCCCTGCGGTGAGCTCCACGGTCACCTGCGCGCCGTCGACGACGTTTACATCGACCGATATGTCCCTGCCGAGCTCCGCGGTGACCGACGCTCCGTCGGTGATGGCGATCTCCGCCTTTGCTTCGGCAAGGACGTCAGTCATGGGTGATCTCCTCCTCCAGCGTGAACCGGGATTTGGGCACCAGCGTCTTCACCCTGCCGTCGCCCCGGGTCACCTGCACGTCGTAGACGTATTCGCCGAAGGCCATGCTCTCCGTATCCGCGTGGGCGATGTTGATCACGGCCTCGCCCTCGGCCCCGAAGCTCGTCACCCGCTCCTGGAACTCCACGTCGCTCTCCGCGCTCTCCCGTACGGTCATATACACCGTGTCCCCGGTGATGAAGGGCTCGGAGCACCGGATCGTCAGCGTCTCCGTGTCGCCCCGGATCATGGATATGTTGGTCCCTGTCAGTTTCACAGCAATTCCTCCTTAATCACGATGATCGCTGCGGCGATCATGTTACCGCCTTCGGCGGCGTGATTTCCGGGCGGGAACCATGTTCCCCCCGGAGGCCCCCTTCTTCTTGGTTTTAGAGGGGGCGTTCCGAACCGTGTGTTCATTTGAGTGTCTCCTCTAACAGTTCTTCCACGGAGATCCCCCGCTCGGCAGCCTTATCGATCAGCTTATCGTAGATATCGCGGCGCAGCTCCAGGGCGGCCCTGTCCTCCTGCGCGGCTTCTTCCCTGTTCTCCGTTCCCGGCAGATACAGCACGTCCCCGGGGTGGATCATGGTGTTCGGCAGGCCGTTGAAGCGCCGCAGCTCGTCCCAGCGCGACCCGTCGCCCAGCTCCCGCGCGGCGATGGCCCACAGGCTGTCCCCGCGCTGCACGGTATACGTCCGCGCCGCCGTCTTGTCCCCGGCCGGCGCTGCGGCGTCCTCAGTCTCCCCGGTCTCCCCGTAGGCCGGACGGTAGGCGCCCATCACCCCCGCGGCGGAGCGCGTCATGCGCCGCACCGCGTCGTCGGTGTTCCCCTCGATCACGGTCACCGTGCCGGCGAGGAAGGACGCGTCCACGCAGAACCCGATGTGGTCTGCCAGGCCGTCGCCGTCCCAGTCGTAGAGCAGCAGATCCCCGGCCCGGTAGGGCTGCGTCACCCATCGGCCGTGCTGCCGGGCCCAGTTGACGACATAGGGGCAGTACGCGGTCTTGTCCCCGCCGCAGAAGCGCGCGGAGAGCCCGCACTCCCGGAAGCCGTCCCATATGAAGGCGCAGCACCAGGGAAAGCTCGCCCCCATCACCGGGCCGCCGTAGTAGTGGGTGTTGTAGATCACGTTGTTGATCCCCGTCTCCGCCGTCCCGACCTGGGACTCGAACCAAGCTGTCAGCTTTTCTATTTGAGTCATATCGTCTTTTTCCTCCTTCCGGCGATACTGCAGGGGCGGAGTTCATCCGCCTGCTCCCCCGCTGCTCCGCAGGATTTCGCCGCGCACGGCGAAACAGAATCCAAATCATTTTTCACGGGGGCGTGTAGCTCGGGAAAAATACCGCTCGGCTCGAAAGTGTGCGAGCGCAGCGAGTGCGCGCGCCGAGCCGCATCCCCTCTCGATCAAGAGCCCAACGCAGTGGGTCTTGATCGAAGATCATTTGATCTCTCGGATCGTCCCCCCGACGTTGGTGAATACCTTCCCTTCGAGGATGTCCCCGTCCACGTTGGCGAACACCTTGTCGAGCTGCGCGACGTTCCCGTCGGCGTTGACATAGATCGGCAGCGCCGTCTCGATCAGCGGCGGACCGTAGAGCGTTTTGTACGCCGTGTTTATCCCGGTGGTGCCGTTGTCGGAGTGCCCGGCGTACACCTTGACGCCGCTCCCCGGGGACAGCGTACCGACCCAGTACCGGGTCGTGCTGTTCATCGACCATGTGGGGAACGCCTCGTCGCCGGAGCATTTCAGGTAGTGCCGCGACGGCGGATAATAACCGGCGTAGCCGTTCTCGCCCCAGGCGCCCTTGAGCACCGCCTTGATCGAAACGTTGTTGCCCGTCAGCCGCGCGATGCAGATCTTGCAGGTCCAGGAAAAGGCGTTGCCGGTCTTCTTGATCGTCTTGACGCCGCCGTAGGAGGAGCCCTCCGGCAGCGTCGGCGCTGTCGTCTGCCACGCCATTTACTCTTCCTCCGCTTCGTACTGCAGATAGATCTCGCCCTCGGGAAGGAAGAACTCCCCTTCCCCCGGCTCCTCGCCCTCCACCGGCGCCACCGGCGTGTCGGTGCCGATGTGGATCTTCCGCACCTGGCTGCCCTCCAGCCCCACGCTGGCGTAGGTGAGATCGTTCCCTACCTTTGCCGCCGTCACGGCCCCGTCGGCCAGCTTTGCCGTCGTCACCGACTCGTCGGCCAGCAGCGCCGTGGTGACGGCCAGCAGCGCGATCTTCGCCGTGGTCACCGCCTGATCGGAGAGCTTGACGCCGGTCACGGCGCCGGTGGCGAGCTTGGTGTTGTCCACCGAGGCGTTGGCCAGCTTCTCCGATGTCACCGCCCCGGTCCCGATCTTGGCCGCGGTCACCGCGCCGTCGGCAAGCAGCGCGGTGGTGATGGCCAGCAGCGCGATCTTCGCCGTGGTCACGGCGCCGGCCGCCAGCTTGGGTGTGGTCACCGCGCCGTCGCCCAGCTTTTCCGCGGTCACCGCCCCGGCGGCGAGCTTGGCCGTCGTCACGGCCGCGGCCGCCAGCTTGTCCGTGCCGATGGCGCCATCGGCCACGGAGCCCTGGCTCATGGACTGCATGCTCGCCACGATGGCCTCGAGGGCCCCCTGGATCGTCGTCACGTTCTCCAGGTCGGCGATGGTGTCCACGCCGAGCTGCGAGGCCGCGTTGGCCCCCGTGAGCTCGTCGATCAGACCGTTGAGCGCGGTCTTGACCACTTCGGTCACCAGCGCGTCGAACACCAGCTTGTTCTGCGCCGCGGTGCCGGTCAGCTTGTTCGGCTGGCTCTGCACTCCCGCCGAGGCGATCTGCGCATCCGTTATCTTCTTCGCATTGAAAGACATTTGATCTCCTCCGACTTTTCGTTCTTTGCTCCGTTTCCTTGTTCTAAAAAGAAGGGGGCATCCGGGGGGAACATGGCGGCCCACCAAATGACCGGTGGGTCTGCCGGCCGAGAGTACCTTGCTCGGCCGGTCCCCGCCCGGAAATCGCGCCGCCGACAGGCGGTTATCAGACCTCCGCAGAGGTCTGCGCGATTTGTCATCCCCAGCGCAGCGGGTCTCGATCGAAAGCGTCAGCGCTTGGCATAATTGCCGATCACAAAGTGTTTCGTGATCTGGAAGATCCCGAAGCCCTCGTCGGGCTGGGAGTTTCGCGCAATGAGCTGCAGACGCTTGTAGTTCTTCACCTTCCGGTTGAGGAAGATCTCCTGCGGGCTGTCGTCGGTATTGAAGGTGAAGCGCTCGAAGTCGATGTCGGTAAAGTCGAGGATGTCCATTTTCTTTTCCGCCACCTGCCGCTCCTCGCCCGAGGTCCGGTCGCTGCGGAAATAGATCGTCCCGCTGGAGCGCGCGTAGGGCTTGATCGTCACGCAGCAGCCGCGCTTGATCATCGTCTTCATCAGCGCCGGCGTGCCGTCGTCGTCGTACTTGGTGGCCCACACCGCGTCGATGGCCGCGCCGTCGTCGGAATACCGCGCCATGCCTTCGATGTCGCTGTTGACCCGGCAGATCCGCCCGTCCGCCGTGCCGAAGTACAGGCTCTCCTCGGTCCCGTCCCGCCAGCACATCCAGCACACCGCCGGCACGTTCTCCCAGTAGTAGCACTCGTACACGAAATCCCCGAGGCTCGCGCTCTTGTAGCTCTTGGACTGCCGCCCGTCCATCACGTACACATGGCCGTTGGGCAGCGCGAGCAGGTACATCCCGTTCCAGACCACCGCCTCGGCGTCGGACAGCCCCGGCTCGTCGGTGAGCCGGTTGTTGACGTAGAAGCTCCGCCCCTGACAGATCTTCTCGCTGGTGATGGCGTTGGAGGCGATGGCATAGATCCCGTTGCGCGAGAGGAACAGCGGATCGTCCAGCAGGGATGCAAAGCTCCCGGGACTCACCGCGCCCACGCCGGCGATGGCCTGCTGCAGCGGAAACACCGCGTCCCCGTCGTCGTTGGTGGAGGCCGAGCGCAGGAACACGGTGCTGTCCCGGCCGTTGTCCTCCTTCACGATCCCCTGATAGCTCCCCAGCCGGCAGTACCCCATGATCCGTGTCGTCTCGCTGCCCACGGTGGAGTAGCTCAGGTCGGGGATATAGGTCGGATCGCTGAGCCCGCTGATCCAGTCCTGATTCGGGTAATCGCTGTTGCCCGAGAGCACGAGCCGGTCGTTGGTGCCCACGCCGTAGGTGGACAGGATCGTGCACTTGTCGATGCGCTCGGCGTAGCCCTCCACCGTATGGGGGAACTGCACCACGAGCCCGTCGGCGGCGCCGGCGTCCGGCGCGGCCGGGGCCGTCTCAAAGGTCACCGTGCCGTTTTCCCGGTCCACGGAGAAGTCCTGCGTCTCCTCGCCCCAGACCCAGCACGTCACGTCGCCCGTCTCGTCCACGTCGCTGTCGAGCAGGAAGGTCACGCTCTGCCCGTCGGTCTGGAAAGCGTTCTTCCGGTAGGGCGTGAGCATGTTGATATCCTCGTAGCTGGACCCGCCGCCGGTGGGCAGCCGCGTGATCGTCGTGGTGGGCACGTAGGCCCCGCTCCCCGACACCTTCTGCGCGGTACTGCCGTCGTAGACGTAGAACCCGCCGCCGGTGACGATCCAGAGCTTGCCGTTCATGCAGGCCGCCCGGCTCTTGTGCTCGGGCAGCCCGGAGAGCAGCTGCGCCGGGGCCGTGTCGTCGTCCCAGACGTAGAGCTTTGTCCCCACGTGGGCGAGGCTCTTCACGGTGCCGCCGAAGTCCGCGGCGTAGAGCCCGTACACCTTTCCGGAGAGCTGATGTAGCGTCCGCCAGCCGTCCCGCTTCTGCGGCATCCCCCCGCCGTCGGCCACGATGTTCGTGCACAGCGGCGAACGGTACCGCTCCACCAGCGACGGGTCCGTCGAGAAGTCCGCCCCCCGGAAGGATGAATACACGGTCCTGTGCAGGGTCACTCCCGATTTGCGTGACACGTCCGATCCCTCCCTCAGCGGTAGAGCGTCTGGGCGATCCGCGGCGCGTCGCCGGGAACGGCCGTGTCCAGCCGGCTGACCGCCTGGTAATACATGTCCAGCATGGCCCGGTAATCGAGCACGAGGTCCGGCAGCAGCTGCTGGGCGGCCACGTAGAAGGGCATGCACTCGGCGGCGTCGTCGGCGATCTCGAACTCGTAGCCGTCGCCGGCGTCGGCGGGAATGGGGGCGGGGTTCGCGAAATACTCCACCAGAATCGTTTTCGCGCCGTCGCCGGCGGGGACGATCAGCCGGCCCCGCCGCCAGTGATAGCGGTATGTGGCGATCCTGTCGTCCCGCCAGATCCGGTACACGTTCCGGAAATCCGCCGGCATCGCGTACTCCGTGCGTCCCGGCTCCGGGATCACGGTCTTCGAGCGGACGATCTTTTTGATCTGGGAGAGCATTTTCTGCGCGATATCGAAGAAATACGTCATCTTCAGCTCGATATCCGCGTCGTGTTCGACCTCGCCGCCGGCGCTGTGCTCATCCAGAAGCATGTATACCTTGTTTTTTGCCTCGCCTAATGTCATGGCTGTCTCCTTTCACGCCGCCGGGCGGCGCGCATCAATACTCGTCGAGCAGCAGCACGCGCACGTCGGCGGAGGCCGTGTCCGAGATCAGCGAGAGCTCCATGACGGACACCGGCACGGGGGTGCTCTTCCCGGGGCCGAGGGCCCAGCCGTTGGAGGTCGTGACAGCCTTGCCGTCGAAGCGCCGTTCCTTGAAATACACGGTGGCGCTGTCGTCGTTGTTCTCGATGAGGCAGCTCAGGCCCATGACCTTGACGGTCTGGGCCGTGGTGCCCAGCGTCAGTGTTTCCACGTTTTCGATCTTGTACATTTTTTCTCCTTTCAGCCGATCAGGATCTTGATGACGGCCGCCAGGACCGCCGCCCCGATGGAGGACAGCAGACCGATCAGCCAGTTGAGCTTCGTATTGATGGTCGCCATGGACACGTCCCCGGCGGCCAGGCGCCGGTTGGTCTCCTCCCGGTAGCTCTCGAACCGGTCCCGCAGCGCGGTCACTTCCCGGCAGGGGTGTTCGCCGCAGTTATTCTCCACGCTCGTCACCGCCGATCAGGGGCCGGATCACGCCGTTGTATACCGCCGAGAACCCCGCGGCCGCCGCGCCGACCGCCAGAGTCAGCAGCAGCTTGCGTCCGCGGCTCCAGTCGGAGAGCGCCGCCTGCAGCACGGTGACGTCGGCCAGCAGATAGGCCAGCGCAGCCTGCCAGAAGGTCTTGACCGCCCGGATCCATACGTCCTTTTGTTTGCTGTTCATTGTTGATTCTCCTTATCTCCCGTCCCCCCGTTCTCTTCACAAAAGCAAAACGCCGCGCAGCGAAGCGCCGAAGTTGTCGACGAGGCGCGGAGCGCCCGTGCGGCTTTTGCATTTGAGCTGAGGAGCAGCGGAGGGAGCGAGCCCTGCCGCCGGGGCGCCAGCTCAGGCGGTCAGGGCGAATGATCCGCAGCATGCGGCGTCAGCCCGGATCCCCGAAGATGATCTGGCGGGCGTCGCCCCAGCCCACGCCGAAGTCGGCATACGCGGTATACAGGTCCTTCAGGGGGTTGTCCTGGGGGGTCTGCATTACCGTGGGGCGGGTGTTGTAGACGATGTTGACCAGCTCCTTCATGAGCCGGCGGTCACAGACGGCCCACTGCTTGGCGGTGAAGCCGTCCGTGCCTCCGCCCATCACCAGATAACGCATGCCGTAGACCGGGTTGGCCGCGTTGAGATTGCTCTCGGGGTCCGCGGTCGGCGTGAGTCTGGCGTTTTCGCCGAACATCTTTTTCGCCTTCTCCTCCAGCTCGGGTGCGATCAGGACCGTATCGAGATCGCACAGGAACGGCACCCCGTCCGGGGTTACGAAACGGTTCGCCCTGGCCTGGGCCGCCGTTATGGCGGAGACGGAAAAAGCGTCGGTGGAGACGTTGGAATAAGTGCCGGCGTCCGTGTCGGCGATGAACTGCCGGCCGCTGGAGCCCTTGCTGGCCACGGGATGGGACGCCGAGGCCCAGGGCACGCCGTCGCCGCCGTTGTGACGGCCGTCGCTGTTCCAGGCGTTGGAAAACATCCGCAGCACATGCAGATAAACGGTCAGCGCCATGGCGTCGCCGAGCTTGCGGCCGACCTTGGCGGTCTCGCCCATCTTGTCGATCTTGGCCTCCTTGAAGCCCACGGGGATGGACAGGGTGTATTCCACCGGGGTGATGATGGTCTTGAACCCGCGGTGCAGGCTGCCCTCGTTGAGGTTCTCGCCGTCATAGGCGGGCGCCTCGCCGTAGCCGCCGGAGCCGGTCAGCTCGTAGTCGATGCTGTTGGCGCTCACCTCGCCCACCACGGGCGAGAGCTTGTTGAGGCGGTCGGCATAGGCATAGTCGAAGGCCTTGCCGACGAATTTGTAGTTATCGGTCTTCCATGCGGAAAAATCAGGCATTGTTCTTTCATGCTCCTCTCATACGTATTGTGTTTCCCGCGGCTCCGCAGGATCCCGCCGCGCGCGGCGCGGGCTGCCCTTATGGTGTTTTTCCGACAAAGTGCGCAGCGGGGTGCGGTCCTGTTCGATTTGAAGCCCGACGAAGCGGGTTCAAGTCGAAGATGCCAGCGCGTGCTTGGCGGCCTTGCAGCGGATCATGTGCCGGTCGTAGTCGTGGCCGACGACCTTGACGCTCGTCGCACCGGTGGCGCTGACAAGCAGTCTGGCAAAGCCGGAAGAGTCCAGGGCGCCAGCGGTGAAGCCGACGGGCGGATAGACCTCGTACCTGTCGCCGGCGTTGGCGACGCCGCCGCTGGCCTTGGTGAACACCAGGTTGGTCTTGGCGTAGTCGGTGATGTCCATGCGCTTGCCGACGGGGTCGGTGTTGGTGCTGCCGGAGGCCTTGCTCTTGAGCACCAGCACGCCGCCGTTGAAGGCGTCGTCGGCTGTCGTTGCCGCCACCTCGCCGCTCTTGGCCGCGACGGCGGTGGCGGAGCTGTTCGCGGCCGCGGCCTCGATCACCGGCACCGGGCACTCAAAGATCAGCTCCGGGTTGTCGTAGACCAGGATCTCGGTGCCGTTGGCCCGGGGATTGAGCACGTCGGCGGCGCCGGGATGGTTCTCTGCGGCGATGCCGAGGACCGCGCCGGTCTCGGCGGCCACCGCGCTGATGACCTTGCCGGCCGAGAGCTTCACCACCTGCCCCGCGCTGATCGCGGCGGACGCGGCGATGGGATAATTGCGCGCGGTCAGGCCCACATGCCCGCCCGCATTCTGAATGGGTCTCATTAATCAAATTCTCCTTTCGATTGCTCCGCAGGATTTCGCCGCGCACGGCGAAACAAAATCAGATCGTTTTTCCCGGGGACATTGCCCTGCATCATACCGCAGGGTATGCCGAGCGAGAATTCCTTACTCGCGAGGCGCCTCGGGAAAAACACTTCTCGGCCGCCAAACGTGCGACCGCAGGGAGTGCGCTGCAGGCGGCCGCAATCCCTTCTCGATCAAGAGCCCAGCGCAGCGGGTCTTGATCGAAAAGCGCGTCATCGCGATAAGAACTCTTTTGCCGTCATCTTCATGCCCGGATTGGCCCGGTTCCACTCGTCGAGCGCGCGCTGCTGGGCAGCGGTCAGCGCCTCGCCGCCGGAACCTCTGCCGGAGCCGGTGGCGCGGGCGGACTTGCTGCCGATCCGGGCCATGGCCGTCTCATACACCGCGCTGACCACCGCCAGATAGTCCTCGTAAAGATCCGCCAGAGGCTCCTTGCCGTAACGGCTGCCGCAGAAGCGGCGAAACACGCCGTCGGCGTCCAGCGCGGCCACGTCCACCCGGGGGAACCGCCGGGCAAACTCATCGTAGTCCCTGGCGATGAAGTCGATCTGCCGGCGGGCGTCCTGCGCGTCGCTGTCCTCCCGCTCTCCGACAGGCCCGGCAGACGCAAAGCGCTCATCCGGTCTTTCCATTTCGTCCATGTGCTCTCCTTTCCGCCGGGAAGGGTCCCGGCCGTGTATTTCCTTTCGGCATTGTCATCATACCGCAAGTACACGTTTCGTGTTCACCGACTTTTCCGGCATATGCGACAAATCCGCAAACGCCCGGCCTCTCCGGGAAAAACGGGCGCAAAAAAAGAGAGGGGGATCTTCCGATCCCCCTCTCGGGAACTGTTCGGTCATTTTGACGGTCGGTTTTTTCATAAAAAGAAGCGCCGCACGTGTCATGCGGCGCTTCTTTCGGGGTTTCAGTGCGTCTGATAAAAGGTCCGCCCGTAGGCGTCGTATTCCTCGGTGACCCAGCGCACCCTTTCCTGATATTCGGGATCGTCCGCAGGGCCGTAGAGATCAGCCCAGAACACGAACCCGCCGCCGGGGGCGAAGGCGTCGATGCAGTCGCGGACGGCCTGTCTGACGGTCTCCTCGGCGGCGCCGGGCCAGCTGGCGGGGCCGGAGGAATCCCAGCAGCCGCACAGCACCAGCCTGTTGCCGTATTTGGCTTTGATGCCCTTGAGGTTATTCATCAACTGCGCCGGGTTCCAGCAGGTCACGCCGATATCGAGCCAGTCGGGGATGAAGTCCTCGCACCTTCCGCAGTCGTGCATATCCACAGGGACGCCCATCTCCACGCCGATCCTGGCTTCGCTGGCATGGAAGGGTTTGATCATCTCCCGGTACATCTCGGGAGAGAAGAAGGGGTTGATCGCCGTGGCGTTGTCATCGGCGATACTCCACACGTCAGGCCTGTAGTAGTCGCGCACCTTCTCGCCCACTGCCAGATAGAATTTGTTCAGGTACTCAAAGAGCGCAATGACCTCGTCAGGCTCCTCGATCATCGCCGTCAGGCCGTTGGTAAAGCCCATGAAATTGCACAGCTGCTGGAAATATCCCACATTGAGCATAGCCGAGACGGCGGTCTGGCTGCGGTCGATATGCTCCATGTCCTTCTTTGCCATCATCTCCCAGTCGACGCCTGTGAGATCCGGGGCCTTGATCACGTCCCGCCACTTCCGGATGTCGTCAAGAATGAACCTGCCCGGTTTGGGGAGCGCCATGCCGCCGGTATCCCTGGTCGTCACGAACTCTACGCCCCAGATGTCCCTGCCGCCGGTGATCATATTTCGCGTTCCCTGCAGAATACTTGTCATGGCCATCGCCGTCGCCGGGGGCCGTCCGGGCGACGGAAATGTGCTCCGCGGCACCCACTCGGGCTGCTCGCCGCGCATCGTCATCAGATAGTTTTCCTTCTCTGTAAGCATTCCGATTCCTCCTCTCGGTTACTGCGTTCTTTTTTCCTCCTCTGCGGGAATTCTCCCGCCCTATTTTTATAGTATCTATTTAATTGACCGCTAACAATAGTGTCGCTGCACAAAAACCGCGTCGAGGTCAAACTCGTTATTTGTACCGAAAACCCCCGCCTCGGATGACTCCGAGGCGGGGGTCGCGTTTAAATATATCAGTGCGTCTGGTAATAGGTGCGGCCGTAGGCGTCGTATTCCTCGGTGATCCAGCGGGCCTTGTTCAGGAAGTCCTGATCGTCCGGGGCGCCGTAGGAGCTGGCCCAGAACACGAATCCGCCGCCCGGGGCATAGGCGTCGATGGTGTCGCGCACAGCCTGCTTGACGGTCTCCTCGGAAGCGCCGGGCCAGCCGGCGGGGCCGGAGGAATCCCAGCAGCCGGTGAGCACCAGCTTGTTGCCGTACTTTTTCTTGATGCCCTTGAGGTCGTTCATGACCTGGGCGGGGTTCCAGCAGGTCACGCCGAAATCGAGCCAGTCGGGGATGAAGTCCTCGCACCTTCCGCAGTCGTGCATGTCGATGGGGATACCCATCTCGACGCCGAACTTGGCCTCGCTGGCATGGAAGGGCTTGACCAGCTCCCGGTACATCTCGGGAGAAATGAAGGGGTTGTTGGCCGTGGCGGTGTCGTCGGTGATGCCCCACACGTCGGGCTTGTAGTAGTCGCGCAGCTTCTCGCAGATGGGCAGATAGAACCTGTTCATGTAATCAAAGAGCGCCATGACCTCCTCGGGCTCCTCGAGCATGGCCATCAGGCCGTTGGTGAAGCCCATGAAATTGCACAGGGTCTGGAAATAGCCCACGTGGAGCGACGCCGTGACGGCGGTCTGTGTGCGGTCGATGCGCTCCATATCCTTCTTGGCCATCATCTCCCAGTCGACGTCGGAAAAATCCGGGGCCTTGATCACGTCCCGCCATTTTGTGATGTCGTCCAGCAGGAACTTGCCGGGCACGGGCAGCGCCATGCCGCCGGTCTCCTTGGTCGACACGAATTCCACGCCCCAGATGTCGGTGCCGCCCGACATCGTGCGGTTGCCGAACATGATGCTCGGCATCGCCATCGCCGTGGCGGGGGGATGTCCGGGCGAGGGGTACATGTTCCGCGGCACCCACTCGGGCTGCTCGCCGCGCAGCGTCATCAGGTAGTTTTCTTTTTCTGTAAGCATATTGATTCCTCCTCGATCAAACCGCAGCGGTCCATTGCCGCCTTTTTGCGCCGATAAACCTACGATTTTATTATCAAATCGTTTTCGAGGATAATCAACGGCCCCGCCGCACAAAACGCATACGGCAGGGCCGGGGATTTTTTATACTGTACGGCACGGCGCGGGTGTTCTGTTGGAGCTCTGACCGAGGGTTGCTGCATCCAGCTCCATTGTCGGTACTATTCTCAGGTAATGCGCATTTTTCTTTGCGTATCTTTCTTTTGAAAAGCCCAAAAGAAAGATACGCGAGAAAGAAAAGGCTCGGTGCAAGACTGCAGGCGGAAGCCTCTTAAGTCTATCACTCAAAAGGCTGCTGCGCCGCCGGTCGCGCCACCGCGTCGTCGCAAGCTGCATATCGTTCGCTTCCTCGCAGGCTCGAAAGCTCATTCATTTCGCTGCTCCTCCTTCCAAAAACACAGCCTTGACA
>JAFXYJ010000006.1 GCA_017541825.1 Oscillospiraceae bacterium
CAAACTGTTCGAACAGGACACCAATGTGGCAAGTTAAAAATGGTGCGCTGCGAAAAATTGGTGCGGAATTGGTGCGGAGTGTGTCCCCAAAACCCGAAAAACCATTGAAAATAAAGGAGATTTAGAATATATGAAATTAGGCATCGTGGGACTGCCCAACGTGGGCAAGAGCACGCTTTTCAACGCGCTGACCGGCGCCGGCGCGGAGACCGGGGCCTACACCAACGCCGCGGCCCGGCCCAATCTGGGCTCGGCCAAGGTGCCAGACAGCCGGCTGGACTGGCTGGCGGAGTATTACCATCCGAAAAAATACTCGCCCGCCTCCATCGACTTCGTGGACATCCCCGGCGTCAGCCCCGGCAGCGGCAAGGGCAGCGCCACGCTGCAGACCATCCGCCAGACCGACGCGCTCGTTCACGTGGTCCGCTGCTTTGAAAACGATGAGCTGTTCCTGGAGGGGGCCGACCCCGCCCGGGACGCCGAGGAGCTGGACACCGAGCTGATCCTCGCAGACATGGAGGTCGTGGAGCGGCGGCTGGACAAGGCGCGCAAGGCATCCAAGAGCGGCGACAAGAAGAGCAGGCGCGAATCGGAGATGTGCCAGGCGCTGCTGGATCACCTTTCCGACGGAAAGCCCGCCCGGAGCTTTGCCTTCACCGAGGAGGATGAGGACATCCTGCAGGACGGCGGCCTGCTGACCGTCAAGCCCGTGATCTACGCGGCCAATCTGGACGAGGACGGCATGGCCGACGTGGCGAACAACGCCCATTTCGCCGCGCTGCGCGCCATCGCCGAGGCACAGGGCGCGGCGGTGCTGCCCGTGGCGGCCAAGTTCGAGGAGGATATCTCCGACATGGACGCCGAGGAGGCGGCCGTGTTCATGGAGGAGCTGGGGCTCACCGAGCGGGGGCTTGACCGGCTCATCCGCACCTCCTACGACCTGCTGGGCTATATCTCCTTCCTCACCGCCGGTGAGGACGACGTCCACGCCTGGACCATCGTGCGCGGGACGAAGGCGCCGCGGGCCGCGGGCAAGATCCACTCGGACATCGAGAGGGGCTTTATCCGCGCGGAGATCGTGGCCTTTGAGGACCTGAAGGCCTGCGGCACCATGGCCGCCGCCCGGGAAAAGGGCCTCCTGCGTCTGGAGGGCAAGGACTACGTGATGCAGGACGGCGACGTGACCAATTTCCGCTTCAACGTCAGCAAATGAGCGGTCCGGCGGGGACGTCCCGCGTGCGGCTGCTGGACACCTGGCGCGGCGCGGCGGTGCTGACGATGATCGGCTGGCATCTGGCCTGGGACCTGATGATGTTCGGCGTATTCCCCCGGGACATGATGTTCGTCCAGCCGGCGGTGGGCGTGCGGTATTTCATCATCTGCAGCTTCACGCTCCTGGCGGGGATCTCCTGCCGCTACTCCCGCTCCAACGCCCGCCGGGGGCTGCAGACGCTCGGCTGCGCGCTCGCCGTCTCGCTGGTCACATATCTCATCAGGGACCCGGTGATCTTCGGCGTGCTGCACATGCTGGGCTGCTGCATGCTCCTCTACGCCCTGACAGGCAGGTATTTTGAAAAGCTGCCGCAGCTCCCCGCGGCCGCCGTGTGCTTTGTCCTGTTCCTGGCGCTGCACAGGATCTGCTACGGGATCCGCGTCCGGACCCCCGGGCTGTGGATGTTCGGCTTCCGGACCCGGGAGTTCTATTCCGCGGACTACTATCCGCTGTTCCCCTGGCTGTTCCTGTTTCTCGACGGCGCGGTGCTGGGCGGGCGGATCCGCGCCTCCGACGGCGCGTGGAAGCGCGCGCCGGGCCTGGCGCCCCTCAACTGGCTGGGGGAGCGCGCGCTGTGGATCTACATGCTCCACCAGCCGGTGCTGATGGGCTGCGTGTGGCTCTGGATGCGCCTGCGCGGCTGATTTTCGCCTTTTCCGCCCGGCGGCGTGTTGACATTCCGGCGCATTGGTGATACGATGCTCAAAGCGACGAAGGGAAACGCCCGGAACAGCTTTTTCCAGAGAGAGACCGCCCAGGCTGCAAGCGGACTCAAAGGCGAAGCCGGTGTCGACCGTCCCGGAGCAGGCGGGAGGAAATGCCCGCCCGGCGGCCCCCGTTACCGGGCGAACGAGTGAAACATCAGGGTGGAACCGTACAATGTATTTTGTACCCCTGTGTCCGGCAGGACGCGGGGGTTATTTTTTACGGGAGGACAGAGAATGAAGATCATCTACAGAGACGGCACCGTGGGCGAATGCCCGCCGGAGGAAGAGGTACACGTCCTGCGCCACAGCGCCGCGCACATCATGGCCCAGGCCATCAAGCGGCTCTGGCCCCAGGCGGACTTCGCCTTCGGACCGGCGACCCAGAACGGCTTTTACTACGACGTGGATCTGGGCGAGACCAAACTCACGCCCGAGGACCTCGAGGCCATCGAAAAAGAAATGAAGAAGATCTGCAAGGAGAATCTCCCCTTCAAGTCCTTCGTGCTGGGCCGGGAAGACGCCATCGCCCTCATGCGCGAGCGCAGCGAGAACTACAAGATCGAGCACATCGGCGATCTGGCCGACGAGGACGAGTTCAGCTTCTTCCAGCAGGGCGAGTATATCGACATGTGCATCGGGCCCCACATCACCTATACCAAGGCCCTCAAGGCCTTCAAGCTCACCCAGCAGTCCGGCGCCTACTGGAAGAACGACAGCGAGAACAAGATGCTCACGCGCATCAACGGCGTGGCCTTCCGCACCGCCGAGAAGCTGGCCGAGTGGGAAAAGCAGCAGGCCGAGGCCCGGGAGCGGGACCACCGCAAGATCGGCCGGGAGATGAACCTGTTCATGACCGACGACCTGGTGGGCCGCGGTCTGCCCATGTTCCTGCCCAACGGCTACACGGTCTGGCAGGAGCTGGAGAATTATATCAAGGAAAAAGAGCGCAAGCTCGGCTATCTGCATGTAATGACCCCCTGCGTGGGCACCGTGGAGCTCTACAAGACCTCCGGCCACTGGGACCACTACAAGGACAACATGTTCCCCGCCATGGAGATGGAGGGGGAGGCCTACGTGCTCCGGCCCATGAACTGCCCGCACCACATGCGCATCTACGCCAACCGTCCCCGGTCCTACCGGGCGCTGCCCATGCGCATCGGCGAGATCGCCCACGACTTCCGCTACGAGGCCTCGGGCACCCTCAAGGGCATCGAGCGCGGCCGCCATTTCTGCCAGAACGACGCGCATCTGTTCGTCACCCCCGAGCAGATCAAGGACGAGGTCGCCGCGGTCTGTGACCTGATCTTCGACGTCTACAAGGACTTCGGCATCACCGACTACCGCTGCGTGCTCTCCCTGCGCGACCCGGCGGACAAGAAGAAATACCACGACGACGACCAGATGTGGAACACCGCCGAGACGGCGCTGCGCCAGGTGCTCACCGAGCTGGGCATCGACTTCACCGAGGAGATCGGCGAGGCCGCCTTCTACGGGCCCAAGCTGGACGTGAACGTCAAGCCCGCCGTGGGCGCGGAGTACACCCTGTCCACCTGCCAGCTGGACTTCTGCCTGCCCGCCAGGTTCCAGCTCACCTATATCGACCGGGACGGCACGGAGAAGTGCCCGGTGGTCATCCACAGGGCCATCCTCGGCTCTCTGGACCGGTTCATGGCCTATCTGATCGAGGAGACCAAGGGCAAGTTCCCGGTGTGGCTGGCCCCGATGCAGGTCAAGGTGCTGCCCGTGAGCGAGAAGACCATGGACTACGCCGCCTCTGTCAACGAAAAGCTCTGCGACGCCGGCGTGCGCGCCGTGCTCGACACCTCCAACGAGAAGATCGGCTACAAGATCCGCCAGGCCCAGTCCGAGGACCGGGCGCCGTACATGTTGGTCATCGGCCCCAAGGAGGCCGAGAGCGGCACCGTGTCCGTGCGCTCCCGCGCCGGGGACGAGGGCGCCATGGAGCTCGACTCCTTCATCGCGCGCGTCAGGGACGACATCGCGACGAAAAAACTCTGATGCAATAATTGACATCATAAAAAAAACCCGACCCTCTCAAACTATGAAAAACGGTTTGAGAGGGTTTTTTATGTACTATTGTCATCGCAGACGCTGGATCGCCGTAGCGGTGATCTTCGCGGTCAACATCGCGGTCATCCTGTTCGCCCAGGATGTGATGGCCGCCAGTTACAAGCGCGGCTCCACGGGCAGCGTGGTCACTCAGATCCAGCGCAAGCTCTCCGCCTGGGGTTACTACGACGGCGCCATCGACGGGGTCTACGGCAGCCGCACCGAGGCGGCGGTCACGTATTTCCAGCAGAAAAACGGCCTGACAGTGGACGGCAAGGCTGGCGCGCAGACGCTCAGCGCCATGGGCATCTCCACCGCCGGGCTGGTGGAGAGCTCCACCGCCGGGGACGTGGCCCTGCTGGCGCGGCTGATCTCCGCCGAGGCGAGAGGGGAGAGCTATGAGGGCCAGGTGGCCGTCGGCGCTGTGGTGATGAACAGCATCGCCCACCCCTCGTTCCCGAACACGCTCGCCGGAGTGATCTACCAGAAGGGGGCCTTCTCCTGCCTGGACGACGGCCAGTTCGATCAGCCCGTGGCCTCCAGCGCCTATCAGGCGGCCCGGGACGCCATGAACGGCTACGACCCCACCGGCGGAGCCATTTACTATTTCAATCCGGTCACCGCCACCAGCAAATGGATCTGGTCGAGACCGCTGCTGGTGACCATCGGCAGCCACCGCTTCTGCGCGTGAGCCCTTCCGTCTGCGCGGATACCGGCGCGGTCCGCGCCGGGCGGCGGGCTCGAATAAAGGTTGCAAATGCTCCCCCCGGCATGATATAATATCTTGTCAAAAAAGAAGGGGGGAGCACGATGGCATTCTGCAAGAAGTGCGGCGCCTATATTCCCATAGATGAGACCGCCTGCCCGGCCTGCGGCTACGATCCCGAAGAGGAAGCCCGCAAGGCGGCGGAGGCCGAAGCGGCGGCCAAACGGGCGGAGGAAGAGGCCAGACGCAAAAAACAGGAGGCGGAGAACTGGGCCGCCCAGGAGAGACGCCGGGAGGAGGAAGCCCGCCGCCGCGCCGAGCAGCGCGCCCGCCAGCAGCAGAGCTCCCAGAGCTCCGGCGCCTACCAGAGCCAGTATACCTCCCAGCGCACCGGCCAGAGCGGCGCGGCGCAGGGCCAGTACGCTTCGGAACGCACCGGCAATACCTGGACGCCGCCCTGGAGCCAGAGCGGTCGGCAGACCGCCCGTGAAAGCGCCTCCCGACAGACCGAATACGACGATGACGCCATGCGCACGAAGGCCAGAGAGTCGGTGGAGAACCAGCGCCTGTCGGTGCTGTCCTATATCTGGCCGCTGGCGGTGATCCCGCTGGTGATGCGCAACAAGGACGACTTTGCCCGTTACCACAGCAACCAGGGCCTGGTCCTGCTCATGGCCATGGGCCTGGGCTCGGTGGCCGCGAGCGTGATCGGCTCCGGCGCGCTGGGCGGGATCGTGGAGCTGTACGGGCTTTTCTGCACGGTCAAGGGGATCTCCAACGTGCTCAGAGGAAAGAAAGAGCCGCTGCCCTTTATCGGAGGGATCAAGCTGCTCAAATGACACTGATCAAAAAGACCTTCGGCGACGCATGGCTGACCGACACCGCGGTCGAGTTACTCGGCAGCGCGCTCACCGGCGTCGCCCTTTATAATTTTGCCCTGCCCGCGGGCTTCCCCATGACCGGGTTTTCCGGCCTGGCGCTGATCCTGTACCGGCTCTTCGAGCTGCCCATCGGCGCGATGACGATCGTCCTCAATATCCCGGTGGCCATCCTCTGCTACCGTCTGCTCGGACGGCAGTTCTTTTTCAAATCGATCCGCTGCATGATCTTCTCCTCGCTGTTCGTGGATTACGTCGCGCCGCTGCTGCCGCTCTACGAGGGCGGACGGCTGCTCTCGGCGATCTGCACCGGCGTCATCGGCGGCCTCGGCTACGCGATGATCTACCTGCGCAACTCCTCCACCGGCGGCTCGGATTTCATCGTCATGGCCGTCAAGGCCCTGCGGCCGTATGTGCAGCTCGGCCGGATCATCTTCTTCACCGACGCTCTGGTCATCGCCTTGGGCGGCCTGATCTTCCGGGACTTTGACGGCGTGATCTGCGGGCTGATCATCGATTACATCTATGCCATTGTCACCGACAAGATCATGTACGGCATGAACGCGGGCAAGCTGGCGCTGGTGGTGACCGACCGGGGCAAGGAGACCGCCGACAAGATCGACGAGCTCTGCGGCCGGGGCACCACGATCATCGAGGCCCGGGGCGGCTATCGGCAGGACCATCGGGACGTGGTGATGTGCGCATGCTCCACCAAGGAGATGCTCGCCGTGGAACAGGCGGTGAAGCTCATCGACCCCAACGCCTTTACGGTCATCCTCGAGTCCAACGAGGTGCTCGGCGAGGGCTTCAAGACCTTCCGCGTGGCACAGAAAACAGAAGAATGAAACGATCCCGGCGCATCGCGCCGGGATCGTTTTAACAAAAATGAGTTTACATAACTTTCTCCGGCGGCGTATAACGCCCATTTTCCACGTCGAAGCGATATACCGCGCAGTTGCCGATATGCTCTGACCAGAAGCGACCGCCCGCCGCGGGTGTCAGCGACACCAGCGCGCCCTTCATGGCGATGGCGTGGGTGGCGATCAGCACGCTTTTGCCCTTGAATTGCGGCCGGAGCTCTTCAAAAAACGCCCCTGTCCGCCGCAGGATGCTCTCCGGGGACTCCATGCCCGGCGGGACCGGAGCGTGGCCCGGATCGTCGAAATACAGCCGAAGCACCTCGGGCGGGTCCCGGTAATCCGTTCCCTCCCAGGGGCCGCAGTCGATCTCCTGCAGCCGGGGATCGGTGCGGATGACCGCCTGCTCCCCGGCGATGATCCGCGCCGTCTCCGAAGCCCGGCACAGCGGGCTGGAATACACGAGATCAAAGACGACGCCCATCTCCCGGAACCGGCGGGCCGCCTCGACGGCCTGTGCCCGGCCGACGTCGCTGAGGGGCTCGTCCCGCTGTCCCTGCAGGATCCGGGCGAGGTTCAGCGCCGTCTGCCCGTGACGGATCATATAAATCATTTTGAATCCCTCCGCAGTCAGGAAAAGACGATCCGACAGACAGATCGCGCCGCATCGGCGGCATCTGAGTATAACATGTTTCCCGCCCGTGTGCAAACGCCCTTCGCCGCCCGCCGCATCTTTTTCGCTTCCGGCACATAAAACACGCCGCAGCGCTTGAAATGGCGCTGCGGTCGCTGTTATAATACGGTATTATCACAATATCTGCCAGACAGGGGAGAGGAGGCGGCACATGAGCGATTATCGGCCGAAGCACCTGAAGACGGGCGCCGCTCCGACGGTCCGGCGTACCGGAAAGAAGAAAAAAGTCGATTTTGAACAGATAGAAAAGGCGCTGGACCGAAGCCTGATCCACAAGAACACGGTGAACCTGTGCGTATCGGCGCTGATCGTATCGCTGGGCGTGAGCTCCTTCCTCTACGGACTCAAGCTTGAGCCGAGCGTCACGATCTTCCGGTTCCTGACCGTGGACGGCACGATCTTCACCACCTGCGGCGCGCTGGTGTGCATCATCGTCAACGTCTGGGAAATGATCACGCTGGAGGATGTGACCTCCGTGCTGACCTACTATGTCCGGCTGGCCATGGCCGTGGCGGAATCGGTGATCTTCATCGTGGTGGTCTTCAGTCATCTGCCGTTTTTCGATCAGCACCTGCCCATGTTCGACAGCTACGATTCCTTTGTGATGCACGTGCTCATCCCGATCTTCGGTGTGGGATCGTTCCTGGTCAACGACTCGCCCATCGGGCGGCTCCGGCCTATGCAACGCTGGCACGGCACCTGGTTCGTCACCTTCTATGCGGTGATCATCCTGACGCTGATCTCCACCGAACACCTGCCCTCGGATCTGATCCCGTACTTCTTCCTGGATTACCGGAACCAGGGCTTCGGGATCTTTGCCATCGCGTTCGTGTTCGTTTACGGGGTCGCCTATCTGATGTCCTGGGGCCTCTCGGAGTGGAATATGAAGTTTTCCTGGCTGTGGTTCCGGAACATCGCCTGATCTGCCGGAAAGAGAAAAGGGGAGGGGAACGATGTTTTCAACTGGTCATTTGCTGTGGATCGGCATTTCCTTTGCGCTGATCGTCGGCGGATTCATCGCCATCCGTATCCGCCGGGCCTCGCTCGACGAGGTATTGAAGTGGTGTCTCGTGGTGGGCGTGGCCTCCGAGGTGGTCAAGGTATTCAGTGTCACGGTGATCCTGCCGATGGTGACGCCCCAGATCTCCGGCGGAGAGCTGGTCTACGAGGTCACGGGCACCTATACGCCCTATATGGAGCTGGCGCACCTGCCGCTGGAGCTGTGCTCGCTGATGATCCTGTTCCTGGCGCTGGCGCTCTGGTCAAAGGACAAGGCCTGGCGGGAGAGCCTGCTGACCGTCATGTACATCACCGGCGTGATCGGCGGGCTGATGGGTATCCTGCTGGCCTACATCACCTCGGAATTCAACACCGTGCAGGATTACTTCACCTCTCCGCGGGTGTGGCAGTATTTCCTCTACCACGCCATGGTCGTGACCCTCGGACTGTATCTGGGCTTCGGCCGGGAGAACAGCATTTCCCTGCGCAGCTTCAAGTCCACGATCCTCTGCATTGTCGTGCTGGATCTGCCGACCTTTTATCTGAACTCCGTGTTCTCCCAGCCGGTCTACGCCGCGGAAAAGCCTGTCGGCCTGGTTTACCGCACCAACTTCTTTTCCAGTTATGTCAACC
This sequence comes from Oscillospiraceae bacterium, assembly GCA_017541825.1. GTDB lineage: Bacteria > Bacillota > Clostridia > Oscillospirales > Oscillospiraceae > Apopatocola. The sequence goes on from JAFXYJ010000006.1 coordinate 8,818, forward strand.
CGCTCGGGCTGGTGCTGACGGAGAAATGGCAGTGGATCGCCTATCTGTGCGTGCGCATGGCGCTGGCCTCGGTGCTGATCGCGCTGCTGCTCTGGCTGGCCGGCGCCGTTGGGAAAAACCGCCGCAAGGGATGAGCCCTGCTCGGAAAGCGATAAAGGAGGAACAAATCATGGGACGATTTGCACAGCAGGCCGTGGCGAACCATAAAAACAGGCTCTCCTGTTCGGCGTCGGTGCTCAGTGCGTTTGCCGGAGAAGCGGGGATCCCGGAAGCAGAGGCGCTGAAGCTCGCCGCGCCGATGTCCGGCGGGAAGATGGGGAAATGCGGCGCCGTCCTGGCGGCAGAAAAGGTATTGGAGTCCAGATTCGGCGTGGACAGAGCCGAAGCGCTGATCCGGGATTTTGAGCATGCCTTTATCCAGCAGCACGGATCGGTCCTGTGCCGCGATCTTATCAGCAGCTGCCGCGCTTGCGTCACGGACGCCTCGCTGCTGCTGGAAGAGCGGCTGTAAAACGGGAGAAGACATAAGTTTACATAATCAAGATCTTCGGCCCGGAGCTCCGACAAATGATCATTCAGGACACGAGGACCGCCCGACGGGCGGTCCTCGTGTTTTGGTGACGTAAGCGGGGATTTACCCCTGCGGGGCATAAACCTCGAATCCCCGGGGACACCGAAAAAGGAAACAGGCCCCGCAAAAGCGGAGCCTGTTTCCTTGGTGACCCAGCGGGG
>JAFXYJ010000074.1 GCA_017541825.1 Oscillospiraceae bacterium
CCGCGCAGCGGAGGGCCGAAGTTGTCGACAAGGCCCGCAGCGACAGCGCGGCTGTGTTTTTGAAAGGACGAGCAGCGGAGTGAATGAGCTTTCGAGCCTGCGAGGAAGCGAACGATACGCAGCTTGCGAGGACGCGAAAAGACCTGCAAAAATGCGATATAACGATGGAAACGCAGCTGATCCGAGCAAAAGGGATTCCCATAGAAAAATGCGCATTACCTCGGTATCGTACCGACAATGGAGCTGAATGGAGCAACCCCGGTCACGGCAAAAAAAGCTCCAGCCCCGGTCACGGAAAAACGCATTGCCTGCAAGTCAGCACCAACCCCGGGGTGCGTACAAAGCAAAAAACCGGCCCGCCCGGGACGGGCGGACCGGTAAACGGTCGCTTTTGTCAGATCGCCAGGTAGACGGCGTACATGCAGACAAGCGCAAGGACGGTCATCTCCGCGGCGGCGGTGAACATCAGCCGGTTGGCGCGGCGGATGTCCTCGGGCTCGATCTCGCGCAGCGCGTCGCCGATATAGGGCTTGTCCTCCTTGAGCTGGCCGAAATAGGAGGTCGGGCCGGCCAGGCGAAGTCCCAGTGCGCCGGCCACGACGCTCTCGGTCTGTGCGGAGTTGGGGCTGGCGTGGTTGCGCCGGTCGCGCTTCCAGATCCGGGCGGCGTTTTTGGCGTCCAGCTTCTGAATCTTCGCGGCCAGGATCAGCAGCAGCGCGGCGAGGCGGGAGGGAAGATAGTTGACCGCGTCGTCCAGTTTGGCGGCCGCGCGGCCGAAGTCGATGTATCGGGCGTTTTTATAGCCGAGCATGGAATCCATCGTGTTGATCATCTTGTAGACGCAGCCGAGCACCGGCCCGCCGAGGGCCAGATAGAACAGCGGGGCGATCACGCCGTCGGAGGTATTCTCCGCCACGGTCTCCACCGCGGCCCGGGCGACTCCGGCTTCATCCAGGATCTTGGTGTCCCGGCCGACGATGCGGCCGACCATCTGGCGGGCCTGGTCGAGATCGCCCGCCTCCAGGGGCACGCGGACCTTTTCGCTGGCGTCCCGCAGGCTTTTGGCGGCCAGACACTGCCAGCAGAGCACGCTGGCCCACAAACAGTACAGGAGATGGTGGAGCTTCCACAGGGCAAAGAGCAACACGCCGAGCACGAGCGCGGTGAGCGTCACGCACAGGATCACCAGCAGCGTGCCGTAGGCCCGCCGGTGGTAGCGGTGCTTGTAAAAGCGGTCCTCCAGCACCTTGATGACCGTGCCGAAGATCACCACCATGTGCAGCCGGTTTTCCGGGTCGCCGACGATCGCGTCCATCACCGCGCCGACGATCAGCGCGACGATATTCCAGTAAAGCAGATCTTTCAACGTTTTCTCTCCCGTCTGTCATTAATTGGTAAACAGTATGTTCAGATCCACGCCGCCGTCCACGCCGTCCACGTCGCCGGTCTCGGAGTACTGCCACATGTCGAAATCAAAGGCGATCCGCGGCGTGTCCTCGTACTCGGCGTACCAGAAGCCGTAATCGGCCAGGTTGCGCAGGATGTATTTGCGGTAGCCCAGATAGCGGGTGAAATAGATCATCGGCTCGTAGCCGGCCTGCCTGACCGCATCGCAGAAGACCCGGGCGGCGCTGCACAGCTTCTCGCGGCTGACCGTGTAGGTCCGCGCGTCGGCCCCGCCGACCACCTCCCAGTCAAAGACCACCGGCAGGGTGACGGCGTAGGGGGCGATCAGGTCCAGGACATAGGCGGCCTCCTCGGCGGCCTCCCGGTCGTCGACGGCCTGGGAGAAGAAGTAGACGCCCACCTTCAGCCCCGCCTGCAGGGCGCCGGAGATGTTCCTTTTGAAGTACTCGTCCTCGTAGAGCCCGCCGGCGGTGGAGCCCCGGTAGCCCACGCGGATCATGGCGAAGTCGATGCCGTCGGCGGCGACCTTGTGCCAGTCGATGTCGTACTGATGCTCGGACACGTCGATGCCCGTCAGGGTGTTCTCCCCGGCGTAGCGCATGCGGCCCTCGCTGTTGAGAGAGAAGCTGTTCACGTCCCAGCGCAGCAGCGGGAACCCGTCCCGGCGAAAGGCGCTGCGCCGCGCGATCTGTTCGGCGCCGTCCGCGGGAGCGCGGTCGGCCGCGTCAAAGACCGGGGCCTGGGCCGTGACGGCCGTCACGGCCGTCACGCCGTCCCCGGGGGCGGGCGCCTCGACGGGCGCGGCCGTGGGCGCGGGGGCGGTCTCCGCCGGCGGGGCGCTGCGTCCGATCAGGGCCGCCAGAGCGGCCGCGCCGATCAGGACCAGGACCGCGGCGGCGATGATGAGCCGTTTTTTCGCGTCCGGGCGGGTTTTGAGCGCCACGCCCCGGGACGCGGGGATCAGGTTTTTGTCTGCCATCGTTCTCGTCTTTTCTCCCGGCTCCGGCCGGGGGATGGGTCAAAGAAAGCCGGAGCATCCGGCTTTCATGTTTTAAGCAAAGCCTCGCTGTGTCTGCGGCGCGCGGCGTTCACTCCGCGGAGATCATGTAGTAGTAGACCGGCTGCCCGCCGGCGACCACGGAGATGTCCGCGTCGGGGAAATGCTCGCCCAGGCAGGCCTTTGCGTCCTCGGCGTCCTCGGCGGTGACGTCCGCGCCGTAGTAGATCGTCAGGAATTCGGGCTCCAGCGCCTCGAAGGCGCGGTTCAGGTCCGCAAACAGCGGATCCACATCCGGATAGCTGCCCAGCAGCTTGCCGTCGAGCAGCACCAGATGCTCGCCGGCGCGGATGATCTGCCCATCGTATTCGGAGTCTCTGGCCGCGTAGGTCACCAGCGCGGTGTGGACGTGCTGCGCGGTCTCGCGGAAGGCCGCGTCCAGCTCGTCGGCGGTCTGATCGGGCTCCATGTAGGCCAAGGCGCTGACGCCCTGGGGCACGGTGATCGTGGGGACGACCCGGACCTCCTTCTCGGTCAGCGGCGCGCACTGCTCGGCGGCCATGATGATGTTCTTGTTGTTGGGGAACACGAACACGGTCTTCGCGGGCGTGCGGTTGACCTCGTTGAGGATGTCCTCGGTGGAGGGGTTCATAGTCTGCCCGCCGGTGACGACCCGGTCGGCGCCCAGGGAGAGGAACAGCTCCTGCATGCCCTTTCCGGCGCAAACGGCCACGAAGCCGATCTCCTTCTCCGGCGGCGCGATCTCCGGCTCGGCCGGGGGCTCGGGGGCGCTCTCCGCGGCGGCGGTCTCGGCGTCCACCAGGTGGGTGTGCTGGTTGCGCATGTTCTCGATCTTGACGGTCTGGAGCGGACCGTAGCGCAGGGCCTCGGTCAGCGCCCGGCCGGGGGCGTCGGTATGGACGTGGACCTTGATGATCTCGTCGTCCTCCACGAGCACCAGCGAATCGCCGATGCCGTTGAGGAATGCCCGCAGCAGCTCCGGAGAGCGCTCGAACTCCCGGGCCACGATGAACTCGGTGCAGTAAGTAAAGGTGATCTCCTCGTCGGAGATGCCGGAGAACTCGGCGGCGTCCTTCGTCGCCGCGGCCGGCGCGTCGGCCTTGAACGTGCCCTGCAGGCACTCGAGCATGGCGCGCAGGATGACCACATAGCCCTGGCCGCCCGCGTCCACGACGCCGGCTTTTTTGAGCACGGGGTTCATCTCCACGGTCTGTGCCAGCGTCTCCTCGGCGGTCTCCAGCGCGCCGGCGAGGATCTCCTCCACGTCGGCCACGCCGCCCTTTGCCAGCGCAGCAGCGGTTTCGGACGCCCGGCGGGACACGGTGAGGACCGTCCCCTCGGCGGGCTTCATCACGGCCTTGTAGGCGGCGTCCACACCCTCGTTCATGGCCTTCGCCCACTCGGCGGCGGTACACTCGGCCTTGCCCTTGAGGCTCTTGGCGATGCCGCGGAACAGCAGCGAGAGGATCACGCCGGAATTGCCCCGGGCGCCGCGCAGCAGCGCGGTGGCCGCCTTGTTGGCGGCGTCGCCCGCGGTGGCGGGCACGCTCTCGCGCAGCGAGGCCGCCGCGGAGGCCATGGTCATGGACATATTGGTGCCGGTGTCCCCGTCAGGCACGGGGAAAACGTTAAGATCGTTGAGCTGCTGGCGATGTTCGTCCAGCGCGGCCGAGGCGCAGAAGATCATTTCCGCAAAGGTCTGGCCGCTGATCGTCTTTCTCACTTTCGGACGTCCTCCTATGGATCAGTCAAGAATCATGGAGTCGATATACACGTTCACCTGCCGCACCGGGACGTCCGTGGCGGAAGTGATCTTATAGCTGACTTCATTCATAATGCTCTGGGACAGGGCGGCCAGGTTGACGCCGTGGTCCACAACGATGTGCAGCTCGATGGTGAGGCTGCCGTCCTCGTTGGGCGAGACGGAAACGCCCTTGGTCATGGATTCCCGGCGCAGGAGCTGCACGAGGCCGTTCTCCTTGGCGCGCCCCGCCATGCCCTTGACGCCGAAGCAGCGGGTCGCCGCGTCGCCGGCCAGCCAGGTGATGACGTCGGTGCTGATGCAGATGGAGCCTCTTTCGTTGTCAAGCTTTATCATGGCATTGCTTCCTTTCCGAAGACTGGTTTTTTATTATATTACATTTCCGCCGAAAGCACAAGGTCAAACTTGCCCGCGGGAGATTTTTCATGGCCGCGCGCCGCCGTCCCGGGTCGCCGGCGGCCGGGCGCCGGGCGCGGTTTTTCCTCCGAAGGGCCGCGATTTCACATATTTTGTCGGAACGCCGTCCTTTACAATCCACATTCGATATGGTAAAATATCAGCGGCAAAAATGGCTTCCCGTTTTTCCAATTCAACTACCCCCCGGGGAAAAAATAAACAGGAGATGAATTGTATGGCAAGAAAGCTCAAATCCATGGACGGCAACACCGCCGCCGCTCACGTCGCTTACGCCTATACCGAAGTCGCTGCCATCTACCCGATCACTCCCTCCAGCCCCATGGCCGACTATGTCGATCAGTGGGCCGCTGAGGGCCGGAAAAATGTCTTCGGCACCACCGTCAAGGTGGCCGAGATGGAATCCGAGGCCGGCGCCGCCGGCGCTGTCCACGGCTCCCTGAACGCCGGTGCGCTCACCGCCACCTACACCGCTTCCCAGGGCCTGCTGCTGATGATCCCGAACATGTACAAGATCGCCGGCGAGCTGCTGCCGGGCGTGTTCCACGTGTCCGCCCGCGCGCTGGCCTCCCACGCGCTGAGCATTTTCGGCGACCACAGCGACGTTTACGCCTGCCGTCAGACCGGCTTTGCGATGCTGGCCGAGACGAACATCCAGGAGATCATGGACCTGAGCCCGGTGGCTCACCTGTCCGCCATCCAGGGCCGCGTGCCCTTCCTGAACTTCTTCGACGGCTTCCGGACCTCCCACGAGATCCAGAAGGTCGAGGTCTGGGACTACGAGGACCTGGCCGACATGCTCGACATGGACGCCGTGCAGGCCTTCCGCGCCCGCGCGCTCAGCCCCGAGCACCCCGTGATGCGCGGCTCCCACGAGAACGGCGACATCTTCTTCCAGAACCGTGAGGCCAGCAACCGGTATTACGACGCCCTGCCCGAGATCGTCGAGGCCAACATGGCCAAGGTCAACGCCAAGCTGGGCACGGATTATCAGCTCTTCAACTACTACGGCGCGCCCGACGCCGACCGCGTGATCATCGCCATGGGCAGCATCTGCGACGTGGCCGAGGAGGTCATCGACTACCTGTGCGCCAAAGGCGAGAAGGTCGGCCTGGTCAAGGTCCGCCTGTATCGGCCGTTCCGCGCGGACAAGCTGGTCGCCGCCATCCCCGGGACCGTCAAGTCCATCGCCGTGCTCGACCGCACCAAGGAGCCCGGCTCCCAGGGCGAGCCCCTGTTCATGGATGTGGTCACCGCCCTCGCCACCCAGGGCCGTCAGGCCAGGGTCATCGGCGGCCGCTACGGCCTGAGCTCCAAGGACACCCCGCCCGCCTCCGTCTTCGCCGTGTATGACGAGCTGAAGAAGGCCGATCCCAAGCCGCAGTTCACCATCGGCATCGTGGACGACGTCACCAACCTGTCCCTGCCCGAGATGAGCCGTGAGGAGTGCCCGAACACCGCCGCGGAGGGCACCATCGAGTGCAAGTTCTGGGGTCTGGGCGGCGACGGCACCGTGGGCGCCAACAAGAACTCCACCAAGATCATCGGCGACCACACCGACAAGTATATCCAGTCCTACTTCCAGTACGACTCCAAGAAGACCGGCGGCGTCACCATCAGCCATCTGCGCTTCGGCGACAAGCCCATCAAGAGCCCGTACTATATCAACAAGGCGGACTTCGTGGCCTGCCACAACCCGTCCTATATCACCAAGAACTTCCCCATCGTGCAGGACGTCAAGCCCGGCGGCACCTTCCTGATCAACTGCCAGTGGAGCCCCGAGGAGCTGGGCCGTCACCTCTCCGCCGAGGCCAAGCGCTTCATCGCCCGCAACAACATCAAGCTCTACACCATCGACGCCATCGACCTGGCCGAGAAGGTGGGCATGGGCAAGCGCACCAACACGATCCTGCAGGCCGCCTTCTTCGCGCTGGCCAACGTGCTGCCCGCCGAGGACGCCATCAAGTATATGAAGGACGCCGCCGAGCACTCCTACCTGAAGAAGGGCCGCGACGTCGTCGAGAAGAACTGGGCCGCCATCGACGCCGGCGCCGGCGCGCTGGTGAAGATCGACGTCCCCGCCGACTGGGCCGACGCCGAGGATGCCCCCGCCGCCGAGGAGCGCACCGGCTTCAAGGCCACCGTGGACATGGTCACCAGGATCCTCGATCCCGTGGGCCGCATGGACGGCGACTCCCTGCCCGTCTCCGCCTTCGTGGATTACGCCGACGGCACCTTCCAGCTGGGTGCCTCCGCCTACGAGAAGCGCGGCGTCTCCGTCACCGTTCCCACCTGGACCGCAGAGACCTGCGCCCAGTGCAACCAGTGCGCCTACGTCTGCCCCCACGCCACGATCCGTCCCTTCGCCCTGGATGAGGCGGAGGCCGCCGCGGCTCCCGCGGGCACCAAGATGGTCGACCACAAGCTCTCCAAGGGCAAGTACAAATACGCGCTGGCCATCAGCCCGCTCGACTGCATGGGCTGCTCGGTGTGCGTGGGCGTCTGCCCGACCAAGAGCCTGAAGATGACCTCGCAGGAGAGCCAGCTCGATCAGCAGCCGGTGTTCAACTACATGGTCGACAAGGTCAGCATCAAGGCCGACGTGGCCGGCCCCGACAACGTGGTCAAGAGCCAGTATCTCAAGCCTTACCTGGAGTTCTCCGGCTCCTGCGCCGGCTGCGCCGAGACCAGCTACGCCCGTCTCGTGACCCAGCTCTTCGGCGACCATATGTTCGTGTCCAACGCCACGGGCTGCTCCTCCATCTGGGGCGGACCGGCCGCCACCTCCCCGTACACCAAGAACAAGGACGGCAAGGGCGTGGCCTGGGCCAACAGCCTGTTCGAGGACAACGCCGAGAACGGCTTCGGCATCTACCTGGGCCAGAAGGTCATCCGCGACGCCCTCAAGGCCAAGACAGAGGCCCTGATCGCCGCCAACTCCTGCCCCGAGCTGAAGGAAGCTGCCCAGAAGTGGCTTGACACCTACGACGACGGCGAGGCCAACCAGGCCGCCACCGCGGCCTATATCGCCGAGCTTGAAGAGGACGTGGGCACCATCGACTCCTGCCTGGCCTTCTACCACTCCGACTTTGCCAAGAAGATCTTCGGCGACGCTCTGCCCGAGCGGATCGCCGCTGCCGAGGCCGCCAAGGCCGCCGGCGAGAAGACCTGCCTGTGCGACGCCTGCCAGATCGGCGCGCAGATCCTCGCCCAGAAGGACTACCTGAACAAGAAGTCCGTGTGGATCTTCGGCGGCGACGGCTGGGCCTTCGATATCGGCTTCGGCGGACTCGACCACGTGCTGGCCTCCGGCGAGGACGTGAACGTGTTCGTGTTCAACACCGAGGTCTACTCCAACACCGGCGGACAGGCCTCCAAGGCCTCCAACATCGGCCAGGTGGCGCAGTTCGCCGCGGCCGGCAAGGAGATCAAG
>JAFXYJ010000075.1 GCA_017541825.1 Oscillospiraceae bacterium
CCGCCGCCGCTGAAGCCTCCCGGGCTGCCGCCCATGCCGCCCATGCCGCCCATGCCGCCGAAGCCCATCATGGCGAAGGGATTGGTCTCCTCTTCCTCGTAGTAGACGACCTCGCCCTGCTCCAGGCCGGAGACGATCTCGATATATTCGTCGTTGGAAATACCGGTGACGACCTCCTTCATCCCGCCGTAAACGCCGGTCTCCTTATCAAAGGTCGTGTAGACGAAATAGGTGGCGCTGGTGCGGTGCACCGCCGCGGCCGGGACGATCAGCACGTTCTCCGTGCCGACGATGTTGATGATCACGTCCGCCGTCATGCCGCTGAGCATCTGATCGGCCTTGTCAAAGGTGACGGTGGCGGAGTAGGCCGTCACGCCCGAGGAGCTCACGGCCGTGCGGTCGATCTCGGTGACGGTGCCGAAGTAGACGTCGTCGCCGATGGATTCGATGGTGATCTCCGCCCGCTGGCCCACCTTGAGCGCGAGGATGTCCGTCTCGTCCACCGAGAGGACCGTGCTCATCTCCCGGTCCCGGGACATGGTGACGACCTTTGTCCCGTCGGTCTCGGAGGACGTCTCCGTCGAGGCGGAAGCGGACGGGGCGGAGTAGTAGCCGGCGTAGGCGCTCGACGAATAAGAGGAGGAGGCTGCCGTGTCGTCCTCATCCTTGTAGTCCACCGTCAGCACCGTGCCGTCGAAGGGGGCGCGCAGCGCGCCGTCCTGCCGCAGGGAGAGGAGCTCGAGCAGCGTGTCCTCCAGTTCCCGGCGCTGCTTGAGCAGATTGTTGTAGCTGGCGTCATAGGAGGTGTCCTTGAGCGTGCAGATCGTCGTGGCCGCCGTGACGGTCTGGTTCTCCTTCACGTTCACGCCGCTGACCTTGCCGGTGAAGCCGGTGACGGAAAAGGCGTTGTGTATGTAGAGCGCGCCCGTGCCGAGCTCATTCCCGGCGGCGTCGAATACCCGGACCTCCTCGCCGTACAGCGGGCCGTTGTCGGTGACGAGCACGGTGGCCGTGCCGTTGAGCACCGCGCTGACGGAGCCGCTGAGCTTCTTCCCCTCGGCGCGCTTGACCTTGACCGTATCGCCGGCCGAGAGCTCCCCGGCGGGGATGTCCACGGCCATGTGGCCGTCCAGCGAGATCAGCACCAGGGCGCCGTTGTCGTACATGCAGGAGGCCACGTCCGTGTTCTTTTTGATAAAGATCTTCTTGACCCGGCCTTTGACGCCCGCCTTGACCGAAGCGCTGACCTTGTCGTTCCCGGCAGAGGCGATCTGCTCATCCAGCTCCTCGATCTGTTTCTGGACGTCCGCCATCGTCGAGATCACCGAGGACATGTCCAGCGTGGCGATCAGGTCGCCCTCCCGGACCGTCGTATTCGCTTCCGCGAGCACCTCGTCGATCTCCACGCCCTCGGGGACCGTGAGCTCCTCCGTGTCCACATCGGAGATCGTGCCCGAGGCGGTAACGCGGGTGCTGATGCTGCCGTAGTCCACGGTGTAGGAGAGCGCTTCCTCGATCTCCTCCGCCACGGCGGCGTCCACCCTGCGGCGGAAATGCAGCACCGCCGCGGAGAGCGCCGCGGCCGCGATCACTATCAGCAGCAGCACCGTGAAGATCTTCCGACGGCGCTTTCTCCGCTTGCTCTTCTCCAGCGCCGCAAAGATGGCCTCGTCGCTGCGGGCTGCCTCTTCCTCCGCGGCTTCCGTGAGTTCGGCGCGGTTTTGTTCTTCCATGTGTGTATCCTCCTTGTGAAAGGCCTCGTCGTGGCCGGAAAAGCCTGCTTATAAAAACCGGTAGAGATTCAGTCCCGTGTCGGGGTCGGCGCGGCGCTCCGCTGCCCCTTCCAGCCGACGCACGAACAGCTCGCCGGTGGCCGAGATGCGGCATTCGTTCAGATGCCCGCCGATCACGCTCATATCCGCCCGGCCGAGATTGATATGCAGATGCAGGTAGACCTCTCCGTCTTTGCGGGAGATGTTCCCCAGCAGCGAGGTGATCTCCATGGGCTCGTCAAAGGCGGTCTTGTGGTACACCTTCTCCTTCACATCGTAGAGCCCGATCTGTACATGATCCGCGGCGCCGAGCCCCTCGACGGAGCCGAGGGCCACGTCCTCGTCGCGGCAGAACTGCGTCAGCGCGGCGACGACCTCCTCGCCCCGGTCCAGCCGCAGCACATAGGTGTCTCCGAAACGTCTGTATTCCATTTTGTTCTCTCCTCTCTGCGGCCGAGCGGCAGCCGCGGGGCTGTCCAACCGGCTGATGGTTTATTATACCGGTAGGAACAACGGTATTTCTATCGAAAAAAGTAAAATTATAGACCTTCGCTGATCCAAAGGAACAGCCATCTGTCTGTTTTCCCGATGGCATTATAGATTGGAAAACTGAAGTATAACTGAAAATCATGTATAAATATCCATATTATTCTTCACGGATACGGCGATCATATCACTGTTCGCTGCTGCCGCGGTCCAGGAAGCCGAGATAATAACCGTACGTCTCCTCCCCGTAGGGGGTTACGTGGCGCACGTCGGCGTTGTAGCGCGTGAAGGCGCGCTTCGTCTCCTCGGGCGTGTAGCGGGCAAAATCGGTGTGTCCGTTCATCTCCTCGGCCGCGGCGATGAGATTGAGGACGCCCAGGGTGATGTTGAGCTTGCGGTCGTGCAGCAGCCGGCGCCAGAGGGCGTGGACCTGGGCCGGATCGCCGCTGTCCGGGTCCTTGTCAAAGCCCAGGGCCTCCGGCGTGTCCAGGCCTCTGCGCGCGGCATAGTTGACCGCACCGATTCCCACGCGGGCAAAGATCTGCGCGTAGCCGGTGGAGCTGTCGGTCTTGTTGAGGATGCGCGATAGCAGCCCTTTTCCGGCTCGGAAGGGTCTCCCCCGCCGGAACAGCCAGTTGAGCGCCACCAGCAGATCCGCGACCGGATCGAGGATGTCGATGGCGATGATCTCCTTATATAAAACTGCCTTCATATAGACCGGCGGTATCCCGTAGCGCCTCGACACGGCTTCGATATGCCCGGAATAGCGCCGGATGATCCGGTCGGCCCTCTCCGGGCTGTAGAGCTTGAGCACGTTCCCACTCTCCCTGTGTTCCGATACTTTATAAACATTATTATTACCAGATTTCCCACCGCATGGCAAGCAAAAAAGGCGCTGAGCCGAAGCGCTTGTTGCTCCAGGAGCCGCGCGCGGACGAAGCTGTATCCTCCCGGCAGAAAAACAGGGGCATTCCCTCAAAAACCGACGGACGAATCCCTTGAAAACATGCGCGATCTGTGCTATTTTTAACATACCATGAGTGAGGAGGAGATCCCATGCGTCTGCAGGAATCCGGAGAGATGTATCTTGAGACGATACTGATCCTTTCCAGAACAAAAAACTATGTGCGCTCCATAGATGTCTGCGAGTACATGGGCTATTCCAAGCCCAGCATCAGCCGGGCGGTGAGCCTGCTGCGCAACGACGGATATGTGGACATGGACGACCGCGGCTACCTGACGCTGACCGACAAGGGCCGGGCGATGGCGGAAAAGATCTATGATCGGCATCAGGTGCTCACCAAAGCCCTTACACGGATGGGCATCGAGCTCCGGATCGCCGAGGAAGATGCCTGCCGCATAGAGCACGTGATCAGCGACGAATCCTTTGAGGTCATCCGCCGCTACATCATGAGCGAACAGGCGTAAACGCCGCAAAAGCCACCGGGAGGGCGCATCCGGCCCTCCCGGTGGCTTTCAAACTGTGAGAGAAAGGAAAACGTCATGGACAACATAAGCCGTCGTGACGCGGGAATACTGTATATCTCCGACGAAGCCGTTTATGAGGAGCAGAAGCGCGCCCGCCGTCTGACCCAGAAGCTCAACACGATGGATCGCTCGGATTTTGACGCCATCGCCGCCGTGATCCGGGAGCTGTTCGGCCGGGGCGAGGGCGCGATGGTCAATCCGCCCTTCTACTGCGACTACGGGGATCACATTTTCGTGGGCAGGAATTTCTTCGCCAACTACAACTGCTGCTTTCTGGACGTGGGGAAGATCACCTTCGGCGACAACTGCCTGCTCGGGCCGAACGTGTGCATCACGACGGCGGGCCACCCGGTCCACCCCGCGGCGCGCAACACGCTCTATGAGTACGGCATCGACGTGACCGTCGGGAACAACGTGTGGATCGGCGCCAACGCGGTCCTCTGTCCGGGCGTCACGATCGGCGACAACGCCGTCATCGGCGCGGGCAGCGTGGTGACCCGGGACATCCCCGCCTGGACCGTGGCTGCGGGCAGTCCCTGCCGGGTGATCCGGCGGATCACCGAGGCCGACCGGGAGCTGTACTTCCGCGGCGTGCGGGCCGACGACGAGGCGCTGGCGCATATGCGCGCCCTGTGGGACGCTGGGGACGAACTGCGCTATCCCTCCGCACCGGAGAGCGAATGACGAGATCGGAGGTCCCTCCGTGAGCAGGAAAGACAGGACATGGACAGCCGGCACGCTCAAAAGCCGGGGGTGGACCGAGGCGCTGCTGGCCTCGCTGCTGCCCCCGGCACAGCGTCGTTTCTTCAACGGCCGGAGAGTCCGTGTCTGGCGCATCGATGACGTCCGGCGCGCCGAGGAGACGGAGGAATTCAAGTCCGGAAGGTCCGCCGCCGTGCCGGCGGCGCCGGAGAGCGCCGCGCCGACGCAGGAGGCGCTCACCGCCGCCGCGGGTCTGCTGAGCGCCGCCTGGGAAGCCGCGGAGCACGGCGGCGGACGACCGGAGCTGCTGGCGGAACGATACCACCGGGCGCTGCTGAAGGCCATCCCCTCCGTGGGCTGGGCCGACCGTCTCAAGGTCGGCCAGAGCATGAGCTACATCGACCACTTCCTCCACCTGGAAAACGGCGCCGGCGCCGAACCGCTCGCGGGCGTGCTGCGCCGGTTCGTCACCGCCGCACCCTGGCTGGGCCGGAACATCACCTCGCCGCTGGCAAAAAAGCTCGCCGGGCACTATGTCCCGACGCTGCTCGCGCTCTCGCAGCGGGAGCTGGACGTGTTCACCCTCGCCCAGCCGGAGGCCAACACGGACGGTCTGCTCGCGCCCGGGGCGTTCCCCCCGGGCGAGCTCTTGCAGCACCCGCTGAGTTATCTTTATTCGGTCTTTTATATCCCCCGGGCCATCCGCTCGAGTCTGAAGCTGCTGGTGGCGCTCAATCCCAAGGACGAGTACCCTGAGGCGCGCGCCATGCATCGGCGGTTCATCCTGCACATCGGCGGCACCAACACCGGCAAGACCTACGCCGGCTTCCAGCGGCTGCGGAAGGCCGCCACCGGCGTGTACCTGGCTCCGCTGCGCCTGCTGGCCCTGGAGGCCCAGGAGACGCTGCTGGAGATGGGCGTGCGCTGCTCGCTGACCACCGGCGAGGAGGAGGATGTCCGCGAGGGAGACACCCACGTGGCCGCCACAGCGGAAAAGCTGGACATCCAGGCACGGTACGACGTGGCCGTCATCGACGAGTGCCAGATGATCGCCGACCGGGAGCGGGGCTTTGCCTGGACCCGGGCGATCCTGGGCGTGCTCGCCCCGGAGGTCCATCTGTGTCTCGCCCCGGAGGCCCGGGAGCTGCTCATCCGCATCATCGAAAGCACCGGCGACACCTGGGAGGAGGTCCGTCACCTGCGCAAAACGCCGCTGGTGTGCATGTCCCGCGAGCTGGATTTCAACGACGTGCGCCCGGGCGATGCGCTGATCACCTTTTCCAAGATCGGCGTGCTGTCCATCGCCGAGGACCTGCGCTCCCACGGGAAAAAGCCCGCCATCATCTACGGCGCGCTGCCCTACGCCACCCGGCGGCGGCAGATGGAGGGATTCCTCTCCGGCGAGATGCAGTACGTCGTCTCCACCGACGCCATCGGCATGGGGCTCAACCTGCCCATCCGGCGCATCATCTTCATGGACACGCAGAAGTTCGACGGCGTTGAGCGCCGGGATCTCAGGCCCGCCGAGGTCCAGCAGATCGCCGGCCGCGCCGGGCGCTACGGCATCTATGACCGGGGTTACGTCGGCGCGACGGAAAACCTGGCCTTCATCCGCGACGCTCTGGAGAGCACGGTGCCCCCGCTGCAGGAGGCCGTGGCGGGCTTCTCCGAGCTGGTGCTGCAGGTGGAGCACGACCTGCTCGAGGTGCTGACCGAGTGGAGCCGGATGCCCACCACAGCGCCGTATGTCAAGCTGGACGTGAGCCGGTATATCACGCTGATCTCGAAGATCCGGGAGAAGGGCTTCACGCTCAGCCGGGAACAGGAGCTCCGGTGCGCGAACATTCCCTTCGACGAGACCGAGGAGGAGCTGCTCGAGCTGTTTTACCTGTTCTTGAGCCGGGTCCGGGAGGGCCAGCCGCTGCCGCGGCCGGAGCTGCCGGAAAACCACGCCCTCTGGACGCTGCCGCTGCTGGAGCAGTACTGCCGGAAGCTGGATCTGTACTTCTCGTTTTCCAAGGCCTTCGGCTGCGCCGTGGACCGGGAGGCGCTCTACGACCGCCGGGAGGAGGTCGCCGAGAGCATCAACCAGATCCTGCTGTACAATCTGCGCAACAACATCCGGTTCTGTGCCCGCTGCGGCGCCGCGCTGCCGCTCCACCAGTCGGGACGGCTGTGCAGCGGCTGCTTCCGGAAGCTGTATTCGGTCACCCGCGGCTATCGGAAGCGGCGATAAACGGCGCGAATACCGCCCGCCTGATCCCAGGCGGGCGGTATTGGTTCATATCCCGCAGATTTCCAGCAGCTCCGCGGCTGCCTCGTCGACGGTCCGGTCGTTGCGGATGCGAAAATCGGCAAAGCGCCGGTAGAGCGGGGCGCGCCGGGCGTACATGTCCTCGAGATCCGCTCTCTCCGAGAGGGGCCGTCCCTCCCGGGCCAGCAGCGCCGCGGGCCGCTCGATCCAGAAGATCGTGCCGTTTTTGTGCAGCAGCGGGTAGTTCTCCTCCCGGGTGACGCAGCCGCCTCCGGTGTCGATGATCGCGCCGACGGTCTCCCCCAGCGCGGCGAGCGCCCGTGTCTCCAGCTCGCGGTAGCCCTCTTCCCCCCTCCGGGCGAAGATCTCGGGGATGGAACATCCCGCCAGCTCGGCGACGCGCCTGTCGGCGTTCAGCACCGGGCGGCCGGTCAGCTCGCCCATCCGTCGGGCCAGCGTGGTTTTCCCGCAGCCGGGCATGCCGATGAGGACGATGTTCTCCGTCTCACGGCGTTCCCGGTCCGGGTCATCCGCCGTGCCCCGGCGCTGCCGGTCGCGGCTGAGCGCAAGGAGGGTCCGGCAGAGCGCCGCGGCATATCCGCGCAGCGCGGGACGTGTCTTTCCGGTCATGTCGAGCAGCTTCTCCTTTTCACGCCGCTCATCCAGTACAGGCAGCGCATGGGCGCGTTTGTATGCCGCGATCTCGTCGACCGTGTCCATCCGCTCCGTGAACAGGCCTATCAGCTGATCGTCGATCTCGTCGATCCTTCTGCGATAGTCTTCCAGCTCCATTATTGTTCCCACATTTCCTTTCGGTAGTCCAGCAGCGCGTCGTATACCGCCAGCGCCGCGGCCGCCTCCACCACGGGGACCGCCCGCGGCACGATGCAGGGGTCGTGGCGTCCGCCGATCGTGATCGCCGCGGCCTCCATCGTGCGCAGATCCACCGTCGCCTGCTCCAGAGAGATGGACGGCGTGGGCTTGACGGCCACGGCAAATTCGATGGGCATGCCGGTGGTGATGCCGCCGAGGATGCCCCCGCTGTGGTTGGTCCGGGTGACGACACGGCCGTTCTCGACGGCGAAGGCGTCGTTGTTCTCGCTGCCGCGCATCCCCGCCGCGGCGAATCCCGCGCCGAATTCCACCCCTTTGACCGCGGGGATGCCGAAGAGTATCGCGGCGAGCCGGTTTTCCATGCCGTCGAACATCGGCTCGCCCAGCCCCGCCGGAGCGCCGACGACGGCGCAGTCGATGACGCCGCCGAGGCTGTCGCCGTCCCTGCGCGCGTCGGCGATGGCGCGGCGCATCTCGGCCTCCCGGGCCGGTGACAGGGTCGGGAACCCGCGCCCGGCGGTGGAGGCCGGCCAGGGGCCCTCGTCCTGCACGGAGCCGATGGATCGGATACGGGACCAGACGCGGATCCCTTCCTGTTCGAGGAGCTGCAGAACGATGCCGCCGGCGACGCACAGCGGCGCCGTCATCCGGCCCGAAAAGTGCCCGCCGCCCGCGTAATCCCCGGCCTCGCCGTACCGGACCCAGCCGGTATAATCCGCGTGGCCCGGCCGGGGCTTTGCCGAAAAGGGCGCGTAATCCTCCGGGCGGGCGTCCGTATTGCGGATGATCGCCGTGAACGGCGTGCCGCAGGTGACGCCGTTCTTGACCCCGCAGAGGAATTCCGGCGTGTCGGTCTCCCGGCGGGCGGTGGCATAGGCCGTCCGGCCCGGCGCACGGCGTGCCAGAAACGTCTCCAGTTCCTCCATGTCGATCGCAAACCCCGCGCGCAGGCCCTCGATGGTGACGCCGATGGCCGGAGAATGGGACTGTCCGAAGATCGTAATGCGGAGATTTTTGCCGTAACTGCTGCTCATTTGCTCTCTCCTTTCAGCGCGGCCAGGTCCTCCCAGAAGCCGGGGTAGGACTTCTCCACGCATTCCGCGCCGGTCACTTCGACCGGTCCGCTGCAGGCGCAGGCGGCCACGGCGGCCGCCATGGCGATGCGGTGATCGCCCCTTGGATCGACAGTGCCGCCTTTCGGCGCGGTCCCGCCCCGGATGACGAGCCCGTCGGGCAGCACCTCCGCCCTCCCGCCGACGGCGCGGAGCATGGCCGCCGTGGTCTCGAGCCGGTCGGATTCCTTCCAGCGCAGCCGGCCGGCGTTGATCACGCGGGTCTCCCCCTCGGCCGCCGCCGCCAGAGCGCACAGCGCCGGGATCAGATCGGGCGCGGAGGACGCATCGATGGTCGTGCCGTGCAGCACGCCCCGGCGTACGCGGACGCCGGAGCCTGTCCGCTCGACCGACGCACCCATGGCCGAGAGGAGTTCCGGCACGGCCCGATCCGCCTGGACGGAGTCGTGGGCAAGGCCCTCGACCGTGATGCCGGCATCGCTCAGCGCCCCCATGCACAGGAAGAAGGCCGCGCCGGACCAGTCGCCCCCGGCGCGGACCGTCTCCGGCAGCGCGCACCGCTGGCCGCCGGGGATCTCATATGACTCGCCGTCGCTCTCCCACCGGACGCCCGCCAGATCCAGGACCCGCTCGGTCATCGTGATATAGGCCGCGGATTCACGTTCGCCCGTCACGGTCAGCGTGCTTTTGCCGTCGAGCAGCGGCAGGGTCATCAGCAGCCCGGAGACGAACTGGGAGGACACGTTCCCGGGCAGCGTATATACGCCGGGCATCAGCTTTCCCCGGCAGCGCAGCAGCGCGCCGTCCTCCTCGATCGTCATGCCGTGGGCGATGAGCTCGCGGTCCAGCGGTGAGATCGGCCGTTCGGGCAGCCGTCCCTCCCGGCGGAATACGGCCGTGCGTCCCAGCGCGCCGCACAGCGGCAGCAGGAACCGCAGCACGGCGCCGCTCATTCCGCACGGCAGGAGGCACTCGCCCCGCTGTTCTCCGCCCCGGATCGGCGTGACGCGAAAGCCGTCCTGTCCGATGGGTTCGATCCCCGCTCCCAGGGCGCGTAGGCAATCCGCTGCGGCCCGTATATCCGCGGACACACCGCGGCATTCCACCGTGACCGGCGACGTGCCCAGCGCCGCGGCGATCAGCAGCCGCTGGGCCGTGGACTTGGAGCCCGGCGCTCGCACGCGTCCGGTCCTCGCGCCGGGGGTCAATAAGGCTCGCATGGTCCGCCTCCCTGTGCGTAGTTTTCCATGAATAGAAATAACCCGAATCCCGGGCGTTGTCAACACTCCCGTGCCGCGTTCCCCGCAAGCGAACCGGAACGGTTGATGAAAAGTCTGATATATGTTATCATGAACGCAGCCGCTGAAAGAGAGATTATCAGATTATTATGAAAAGATCCGCCGTCATCGTCAACCGGTTTTATCTTGTCTTCGGCATACTGTGCCTTGTCTATTACGTTTTTGAGGGCATCACCGTCCGCTTCGGCCAGTCGCTGCTCTATGCCTGGCCCATGCTCGGCTGCTTCTGCATCGGACGCTGGTGGCTGTTCCGGCGCGCCTGGGCCGCGGGCAGGCCCCACCCCTTCCCCGGCTGGCTACTGACGGCCATCCGGATCGTCATGGCCCTGTGCATCGCCTTTTTCCTGTTTGTGGAGTACTTCATATGCTCGGCTGCCTTCGCTGCGCCGAAGGACGGCCTCGACGCGATCATTATTCTCGGAGCCCGGGTAGACGCCGACGGACCCAGCGGCTCTCTCCATGAGCGCATCGAAGCCGCGGCCGACTATCTGCGCCGCAACCCGGACACGATCGCCGTGGCCTCCGGGGGGCAGGGCGAGGACGAGCCCATGAGCGAGGCGCAGTGCATCTATGAACACCTCGTCGCCGCCGGGATCGACACGGACCGCATCCTGCTGGAGGATCGCTCCACCAGCACGGTGGAAAATCTGACCAACAGCTTCGCCATGCTTGAGGGCCGGGCTTCACAGGTCGGTATCGTGACCAACGACTTTCATATCTTCCGCGCGCTCTGTGTAGGGAGGGCTCTGGGCGGATATCTGCTCAGCCCCATCCCGGCCCGATCCTTCCCGCCGGGCTTCATCCACTACGCCATGCGGGAGTTCTTCGCCGTGTGCGTATCCACCCTGCGGGGCGATATGCTTTTCCCCGGCGTACCGCTGATCCGCGTGCTGCGCGGCGCATAAAGCCATTTCAAAACCGGGCTGCGGCAAAACAGCCCGGTTTTTGATATTTGGCGCTTTGGCGAAAACAAAACACGGAGCTGCCGCGGCTCCGTGTTTTGTTATGACTCTTTCCCGATGATGCCGATCACCCGTTCGAGCGCGTCGATCTCATAGTCGAGCGGCAGCCCGGCGGCATTCCTCTCCCGCCGGGGATTGTACCAGCAGGTGCGGATCCCGGCGTTGACGCCCCCGCGCATGTCGCTGGTCAGCGAGTCGCCGACGATCAGATACGCCGTCGGATCGGCGTCGCCCAGGGCGGCAAATACTCTGTCGAAGAAAGCCCTCGTCGGCTTCTCGGCACCGACCTCCTCGGAGACGAACACCCCGTCGATGAGCCGATCGAGCCCCGAGCGCCGCAGCTTGGGGTACTGTACCAGCCGGTTGCCGTTGGTGACCACGCACTGACGCACGCGGCCGCGCAGCGCCTCCACGGTCTCTTTGGCCCCGGGCAGGAACCGCACGGTGTCGGTGAGGCGCTCCTCGTATTCCAGATTGAACGCCTCCGCCGCCGAGCCGTCCAGTCCGCAGGAGGTCAGGAATTCCTCAAACCGGCCGCAGAGGATCTCGTCCCGTGTCCTTTCGCCCCGCTCGAGCATTTCCCAATGGCGCATATTGACGGCGGAATAGCGCGCGACCATCTCGTCGGTACATTCCCCGAAGCCGAAGATCTCAAAGCATTTCTTGATCGCCGCGCTCTCGGACGCCTTGAAATCCAGCAGCGTCCCGTCCAGATCCCACAGAACCGTCCGGATCATCGCGCGCTCTCCGTGCCGGTCAGCCGCGCCTGCAGATAGCCGTGGGCGTACCAGGTGGTCTCGTAAAACATGAAATCCAGAGTGTTGGCGTCCCAGAGACACTTGAATTTTGACGGGATATCCAGCTCCTCCTCGCCCGCCCAGTACTGGATCCAGACCGGGAAAAAGTCGAACAGCGGCACGATGAAGCTCAGATCGCCCTGTTTTTGTTCCACGCCGCCCCAGGACCGGCACAGCGCCTTCTTCTCCTCCAGACGGCCGTCGACGGCGCTCAGATCCTGGGTCAGATGCTCCACGTGGTGGGCCGCGGTGTTGCCGCCCAGATCCACGATGCCGACCCATCGTCCGGCCAGGACCGGTCTGTCCGCCGCCCGGGAGAGGATATCATAGGCTGTGCAGGACTCGTTGAAGCCGGCCTCCCGGCCGCCGCAGACGAGCACGCCGGTCCGTCGGTCCAGCCGCGCCGGAGCGCCGAGGACGCGGAAGTATAGGGCGTCTTCGTCGTGCTCGAGTCCGAACCAGTCGATCATGGCCCGCTGGTCATAGGTCAGAAACCGTTCCCGGCTCTGCTCGAACAGCATCCTGTAGTTGTCAGTCATGGATCCTCCTTTCGGTCCAGGCCTTTCAGCCCAGCGCCGCGCGCAGCCAGGCGATCTCGTCGGCGTAGCCCCGGTCGTCGTTGGGCGTCTCGAGGATAAAGGGCAGTCCCGAGAGCGCCGGGTGGTTCACGACGCGCAGGATGGTCTCCGGGGCCATCCGGCCCTCCCGCAGTCTGGCGTGCCGGTCCTTTCGGCTGCCGCAGGGGTTCATCGAGTTGTTCAAATGTACCGCCCTCAGCCGCCCCAGGCCGATGACGCGGTCGAACTCCGAGAGCACGCCGTCCAGGTCGTTTTCAATGTCGTAGCCGCCGTCCCAGATGTGGCAGGTGTCCAGGCACACGCCCATCTTCTCCTGCCGCTCCACGGCGTCGAGGATGGCGCGCAGCTCCTCGAACCGGCCGCCGACCTCGCTGCCCTTGCCGGCCATCGTTTCCAGGAGCACAGTGGTGTGCATCTCCGGCGAGAGCACCTCATTGAGCAGCGCGGCGATGGCCTCGATGCCCGCGGACACGCCCTGCCCCACATGGCTGCCCGGATGGAAGTTGTAGTAATTGCCCGGGGTCAGCTCCATGCGCTCAAGGTCCTCGGTAAATGCCAGCTTCGCAAACTCCCGCACATTTTCCTTGTCGCTGCAGGGGTTGAGCGTGTACGGCGCGTGGGCTACCAGCGGTCCCAGCGCGCGCTCCTCCGCCCAGGCGCGGAAAGCGGCGGCGTCCTCCGGGTCTGCCCTGGCCGCCGCGCCGCCCCGGGGATTTCTTGTGAAGAAGGCAAAGGTGTCCGCTCCCAGGGCGGCGGCCCGGCCGCCCATGGCCATGTATCCCCCCGACGCGGAGACGTGATAGCCGATATAGATCTTTTGAGTTGACATAATATTCTCCCCTTCGACAGCTCCTCTTTCGGATCATTATACCACAGACAGGCCGGAAAGAAAAGCATCATCCCGGGAGAGCTGTCCGGCGCTCCCGGGATGACCCGAGGAGATCGTGTGTCTGCGCCTTGCCCGGCGCGGGAGAGCGGCGCGGCTCTACTCGCCGTCTGCCGGAACCGGATCGGCGGTCACGTCCGGTGCGTCCAGCTCGAAGCTCTGCAGCGGGTGTTCGATGCGGGCGATCCGGTCGCTGTAGGCGGCGGCGACGGGCATGCCGCAGAACTTTTCGATGTACTCGTAGCGGTCCCACATGTGCATCGGAAAGGCCATGTTCACATGGACCGAGCGCATCAGCGCGTCGAAGCCCAGGGTATAGTTGGCGCCGAGCCGGGGGTCCAGCGGCACGAAGGCAGCGTCCAACCGCATGCCCTTGAGCTTGACGAGCTGGGCGAAATAGTCGTTTTTCATGGCGCGCTCTTCCGCCGGAGTGTCGTCCGGCCAGGCCCACCAGTGCAGATCCCCCGCGTGGTAGACAGTTTTGCCCGCATAGCTCACGACAAACGCCACGCCGCAGTCGGTGGAGCCCAGCGTCGCCGCGCTCAGCGCGCCGGCGCTGCCGCCGGTCAGCACCCGGCGCCGGTCCGGGCCCATGCGGATGACGTTCTCGCCCTTCTCCCTGGCCGGATCGACGGGGATGTCGGAGGACAAGATGAAGGTGCGCTTCGGAAAACGCGCGCAGCGTTCAAAAATCGCCGGCGTGAAATGGTCGGCGTGGACATGACTGACGAATATGAACAGCCGCCTGGCCGGGTCGATCTCGGGCAGCTCTCCCTCCGCCCAGTCGAAGAGACAGGCGATATCCGCCCACTCCGCCAGAAAGCCGCTGTGCTTTATATAAGTGACCCGCATGGGTGATTCCCTCCGTATGCTTTACATAAAAAACATATCAATATTCTTATGTAAAGTCAGTATATAGGCATCCCCAGGCGACCTCAAGTTACAGTTTTGTCTTAATTTTGGAAAAAACAGACAGTTTTCCACGCCCGTACAACCCCTTGGGGCGGGCCCAAAAACGGACACAATATATCCGGAACGGTCGTCCGGTTTTGGGCTTTTTCTTCCCGCCGGTATGGTATGATCGCGGCGCAGGACGGCGGGAGGCGATGGAAATTGAGAAGGATCTTCGACGGGCCGGCGGTGACCGTACCGAATCTGCTCTCGCTGTTCCGGCTGGCGCTGATCCCCGTGATCGTGCGGCTGGACACCGCGGGACACAGCGCCGGCGCCGCAGCGGTGTTCCTGCTCTCCGGGCTGACGGATCTGGCGGACGGCTTTGTCGCCCGGCATTTCGGTCAGATCAGCGATCTGGGCAAGGCGCTGGACCCTCTGGCCGACAAGCTCACGCAGCTGGCGGCGGCCGCCTGTCTGGCGCGGCGGTTCCGGTACTTTCCCGCGCTGCTGGCGCTCATGTGCGTCAAGGAGTCGCTGGTGGGGATCGGCTGCCTGCTGGCCATCCGGCGCTCGGGACGGGTGCGCAGCGCAGACTGGCACGGCAAGGCCGCCGCAGCGCTGATGCTCTCTGTCCTGGCCGCACATTTTCTCTGGCGGGACATCCCCGCGGCGGTCTCCGCTGTGCTCATCGCCCTGTGTGCATCGGGCACGCTGTTCTCCGGCGCGATGTACGCCGCGGAGGATCTGCGGATCCTGCGCAGCTCGCCCCGGCAGGGACCGGAGCGGTAAAAAGAAAAAGCTCCCCCCGGGAAAACCAAAAAGGGCTGCTTCGCGGCAGCCCTTTTTTGCTGTATGTGCTGTATATGCTGTTATACGTTCCAGATATTGTCGGCGTACTGACGCACGGCCCGGTCCGAGGAGAAATACCCCGCCGAGGCCACGTTGTACAGGCACTTTTTCGCAAAGCCCACGCGGTCGGTCCAGTCGCGCAGGGCGCGCAGACGGGCCTCACGATAGCTCTCGAAATCCCGCAGCACGAGATAGTTGTCCGCCGGCTGCCAGTTCTCGCCGTAAATGAGAGAGTTGAAGATCTCCCTCTGATCGTCGTCGGTGGGAACGGTGCCGTCCACCAGCGTATTGACGGCCCGACGGATCCGCCAGTCGTCGTCGAAGAGCGTTTTGGGGTTATAGGTGCTCCGGGCCGCCTTGTTCTCCTCCACGGTGCCGCCGAAAATGTAGTTGTTCTCCGTTCCGGCCAGGCGCACGATCTCCACGGTGGCGCCGTCCATCGTGCCCAGGGTCACCGCGCCGTTGAGCATCAGCTTCATGACGCCGGTGCCGGAGGCCTCCGTGCCGGCGGTGGAGATCTGCTCGGAGATGTCCGCGGCCGGGATGATATGTTCGGCATAGGAGCAGTTGTAGTTCTGCACGAATACGATCCGCATCTTTTCCCGGACGACGGGGTCGTTGTTCACCAGGTCTGCCAGGCGGTTGATGTAGCGTATCACGGCCTTGGCGCGCCGGTAGCCGGGCGCGGCCTTGGCGCCGAAGATGAACGCCGCGGAGGGCACGTCCTGCAGCAGACCGTTTTTGAAATCAAAGTAGAGGTCGGCCAGGCCCAGAGCGTTCATGAGCTGGCGCTTGTACTCGTGGGCCCGCTTGACCTGCACGTCGAAAACGAATTCCGGCGGGATCTCCATGCCCTCGGCCTTGAGGATGTGGGCCGAGAGCTGCTGCTTCTTCTTCATCTTGACGGCGTTGAAGCGCTCTGCCAGGTCGGCGCAGATATGGTCCTTAAAGTATCCGATCCGGTCCAGATCGCGCAGGAAGCCCTCGCCGATCTCGCCGCGGATCAGATCGGTGAGCTCCGCGTTGCACAGACCCAGCCAGCGCCGCGGCGTGATGCCGTTGGTGACGTTGAGGATCTTGCCGGGGCAGCACTCGTTCCAGGCGCGGAACAGATCGTTCTTGAGGATCTCGGTGTGGATCTGCGCCACGCCGTTTACTTTGCGGGACATGTATACGGACAGGTCGGCCATCTGCGCGCGGTTGTCGCGCAGGATGTGCAGGTCGGTGTCGGGATATTCGGCGCGAAGCTTCTCCTCGATCCGGAGAAGGATGTCGCAGATCTCCGGGACCACGCTGCGCAGCAGCTCCATGTCCCAGCGCTCGAGCGCCTCGCTCATGACCGTGTGGTTGGTGTAGGAAAACACCTTGCGGGCCATCTCGAAGGCCGTGTCAAAGTCCAGGCCGTCCGCCATGAGCAGCCGGATCAGCTCCGGGATGGACATGGCCGGATGGGTGTCGTTGAGCTGGACGGCAAACAGCTCCGGCAGCGTCGAATAATCCGGCAGGCCGTAGGTCTTGTAGGTGCGCAGCATATCCTGCAGCGACGCACTGGAGAGGAAGTACTGCTGCTTGACGCGCAGACGCTTGCCCTCCCAGGTGCTGTCGTTGGGGTACAGCACGCGGGTGATGTCCTCCGCCCGGTTTTTCTCCGCCAGCGCGCGGGCGTAATCCTGCTGGTTGAAGGCGTCGAAGTCGAGCTCGTGCTCTGCCTCGCACTGCCAGAGGCGCAGTGTGCCCACGTTGTCGGTGTGATAGCCGATGATCGGCGTGTCATAGGGCACCGCGAGCACCGTCTGGTCTGCAAAGCGGACGCGGACGGTGTGCTTCTCCCGGCGGTAGCTCCAGGGATCGCCGTAGCGGGTCCAGTCGTCGGCCGACTCCCGCTGGGCGCCGTTTTCAATGCTCTGCTTGAACAGGCCGAAGCGGTAGCGCAGGCCGTAGCCGCTCAGGGGGATGCCGCAGGTCACGGCGCTGTCGAGGTAACAGGCCGCCAGACGGCCCAGGCCGCCGTTGCCGAGGGCCGCGTCCTCGATCTCCTCCAGGCAGGCCAGATCCACGCCCTCCCGGGCGAATGCGTTGCGCATCTCGTCGAGGATGCCGAGATTGAACAGATTGCTGTATACCAGCCGGCCGATCAGATATTCGGCCGAGAAATAAAACGCCTTGCGTTTCCCGAGCCGGCGCGCGCGGGATCTGGCCCAGTTCTCGCCTACGGCGATCATGACCGCCCGTCCCAGGGCGTTGTGCAGATGCTGAGGCGAGGCTTCCTCCAGCCGTTCGTCCTCATCATATTTCAACAGTGATTCCGTAGCGTGCAGAATCTCCTGCGGGGAATACATCATTTCCTCCATAATCCTTTCTTTCCCAAAATCCGTTCCCGATAATTCATATAACCGAGTTATTATATCCTCTTATTCCTTTTTTTGCAACTACATAATGTAATAAAACCGGGCACTGTGTTCATTTTCCAGTGCCCGGGTCAAGTTTTTCTTATAGTGTGCCGTTTTGTCCGATCAGCCAGCGTAGGGCAGGAACGCAAAGTACTCCTCCTCGGGGATGCCGTCGATCACCCAGCCGCCCCGGTTTCCGGAGGCCGGACGGAGGACCCGGATCGTCCCGCGCTGTCCGCTGTCCGACCGGAACAGCACGTCGGCACCGTCGGTACCGGTCAGCAGCAGCCGCTCCCCCACGGGCAGCAGCGTCTGCGTCCCGTCTTCCAGCGTCACGCTCAGCGCTTTTTTCAGCGTGAGCCACTGGCGGTTGCGCAGGTAGCGCCAGCCGTCGAAGCCGCCCCACATATCTTCCTGCGGAGTGATCACGCCGTCTTTGACAGTGTATGCGCGCACCGCCGCATAGGTTCCCAGCTGATAGCTCCAGCTCTCCAGGAACACGACGCTGCCGCTGACGACGGCCCGGCCGTCGGCCCGGCTCGTGCGCCGGGACGGATCCGCGCCGCCGCGGCTCTCGCCGGTGAAGGGGATCGGCGCGAGAGTGTCGCCCCGCCAGGCGCAGGTCACGTAGTCGTCCGAACCCATGTTGCCGGAGAACAGGATCTCCGCTGTGCCGTCGGAGTCCAGATCCGTCAGATACAGCGACAGCAGCGACGCGTCGACATCCAAGGCGTCCGGGGCCAGCTCGCCGTCGACGAGGAGCCGCCAGTGCTCCATGCCGTCGGCGGCGGTGTTGAGCAGATCGATCGTCTCTCTGTCGCCGTCGCCGTCCAGGTCATAGCGGAAGGGCAGGCGCGCGGAGATCTCCATCGGCAGCGCGGCGAAATCCTGCCGGTCCATCAGGACCAGAGAGCCGTCCTTTCCGCTCTGGGAGATCAGGTATTCCCGCGTGCCGCCGCTGCCGGTATAGCGCAGCATCACGTCGGGGATGATCTCGGGGATGTCGGTCTGCAGGCAGAGAGTCTCCCCGTCTTCGATGCGGTCGGCGAACCAGAACATGTCCTTTTCCCAGAAGGTGTTGTTGTAATCGCTGTATTCGGCATGGAAAAGCTCCACGTTCTCCACGCGCCCCCGCGCTTTCAAAAAGACGAGCTGGTGCGCGCCGTCCTCCGCCATATACTGGGATACGCCGCCCTCGTCGATCCTTCCCTCGAGCACGCCGTCGGCCCGGGACACAGGCAGGTACTCCTCCCGGATCTGCGCCCGAAGCCATTCATAGGGCAGTGTGAGCAGGATGAGTCCCGAGGCGTACGGCGCAATCTCGTAGGGATTGGCGATGACCGTGAGGCCCCGGTCGTCAAAAAACCAGTTGCCGTCCCGCAGCAGGCCGGGAAGATACTGCTCGTAATCGTCGTAGTACCCGCCCATGGCCATGGCCGTGTTCTCGCCGCTGCGGCTCACCTCCCAGAGCATGTCCTCGCAGGCGGTGAGGAACGCAGCCGGGTCGTCAGCCAGATCCTGCAGCGAGATCTGCTCGCCCGTGGCCGGATCGAAGTTCAGCGCGGAGACGCCGTAGGACCCGTGGACGCCGCCGGTATAATAGCTTTCGGCGTACGCCAGGGACAGGACCCGCCGATCGCCGCGTTTCACGCTGACCTCCCGGTGCATATAGAAAGGCGTGAACCAGTCCGCCTCACTGTAGGCCCGGCGAAGGGCCAGGTCTTCGGCCGCGGCCGCCAGGAACCCCTCCCGTCCGGAGAGTCCCTCCGAACCGTCGCCGTCGAGGAACTGCCGGAAATCCGCCTCGAGAACGGCGTTGATCCTCGCCTCGGCCTCCGGCGCGCCGTCCATACGCACCCGGGCCAGCATGGCGGAGTATTCGAGCAGGACCGTTTCTCCGTCCTCGCCGTATTCGCTGCCGCTCTCGATGCCCAGGGAGACGACGATCCCTCCGGAGCCGGCTGCGGGCGGTTCCTCCGCCGTCGGCTGCGGGACGTCCGGCCGGCCGACGATGGGCTCCGACGCCGTTTCCCCGGGTTTTTCCGCCGCGGGTTCGGTCTTTTCGAGCGCGCAGGCGCACAGGGAAAAGGCCGCCGCCAGGGTAAGGATGAGCGCGATCGTTCTGTTTTTCATGGCTTATTCCTCATAAAATGTCAGCGGTGTGTCATAGATATTGTGTCCGGTTTCCAGCGTCTCTCCTTCAACGGTGATCCGCACG
Organism: Oscillospiraceae bacterium; assembly: GCA_017541825.1. Lineage (GTDB taxonomy): Bacteria > Bacillota > Clostridia > Oscillospirales > Oscillospiraceae > Apopatocola. The sequence continues at coordinate 19,482 of JAFXYJ010000075.1, forward strand.
GCGTCCGCGCCGGTGTACTCGATGGCGGTGTTGACGAGCCCGCTGATGGTCAGCAGCTCGCCGGAGGTGCCGCAGGCGCGGATTTGGTCGGCAAAGGCGCTGTTGAGGTCGAGGTGCAGCTCTCCCCCGTCAAGCGCCGCCGAGAGGATCTTCGCGTTCTCATCAAACACCCGGTAGGTCAGCGCCGCATTGAGCGCGGAGGCCATGCTCTCCATGTCCGCGCCGTCCAGGATCACGCCATCGGCGCGCAGATACATCACCTCGCTGTCCGGGTAATAGACGCGCAGCACGATAGGCGTCTCCAGCCCCAGGGCGGGATAGATCATGCGGAAGACCTGCTGTACGTCGCCGCCGGAATAGCTCCACTCGCCGCCCCAGCCGCAGTCCGAGAGCACGCCGGTCCCCGCGCCGTAGAAGGACAGCGCCAGCGTGTAGACCGAGTTGAGCTTGTCGGACAGCTTCTCGCCGTACTCGTTCACCATCGGCCGGTCCCAGGCCGCGCAGCCGACGCGCACGGCCTCCGTGCCGTTTTGCACGCCCCAGTCCACGATGGAGGCCGCATACCAGGCGGCGGTCAGAGAGCTGCCGGCTACCCCGTAATGGTAGTAGTCATAAAGGCCCGCCAGAAGCTCGTACATGCCGTTCTTCTCCGGCGCCGGGGTGGGGTCGGGCATCGTGGAGGGCGGCTCGGGCGTGGCCGTGGGCGCGGGCGCTTCGGTGGGCGCAGGCGTGTCCGTGGTCTCAGGCACCGCGGTGTTCTCCGCCGCGGCGGGAGCGTCGGTGGTCTCGGGCGTTTTGCTTTGCGTCTGAGCGCCGCAGCCGGTGAGCAGCGCAAGACACAGCGCCAGCAGCGCTGCGAGCGCGGTCAGTCTGGTCAGCAGTCTATTCATGGGTCGGTTTCCCCTTTCAAATCATTTTGCTGTTTACAGATATAAGACGGACAGGGGGCGCAAATAGTTCTCCCTGTCCGCTTTATTCTTCAAAAGATCAGCTCTGCCTTGAACAGGTCGCCGTCCAGCGTGAGCCTCAGCTCTCCGCCCATGAGCTCCATGAGCGAACGGGCGATGGAAAGGCCCAGGCCGCTGCCCTCGCTGCTGCGGCTGGCGTCTCCCCGGACGAACCGCTCGAGCAGCTCCTCGGCGGGGATGTTCAGCGCCTCCCGGGAGATGTTCTTCAGCGAGAGGACCGTCTTCCCGCCGCTGTCGGCGACAGCCGCGTATACCCGCGTGCCGGGCATCGCGTATTTGACCGCATTGGTCAGCAGATTGTCCAGCACCCGCCAGAGCAGCCGTCCGTCGGCGATGACCACCGTCTCCTTTTCCGGCAGATCGGTCACCAGCGTGAGCTGTGCCAGGGTCAGCCGCTCGGCGTACTCCCCTGCGCACTGCCGCACGAGCTCGCACAGGTCCACGGGCTCGGGCTCGACGGTCATCGCGCCGCTGGACGCCTTGGACGCGTCCACGAGGTCCGTGGTGAGTTTTTTCAGACGCTGGCTCTGCCGGTCGAGCACTTCGATATACTCCCGAGCCCGCTCGTTTTCGATCGGTTCCTTTTTCAGCAGATCCACATAGCTGACGATCGAGGTCAGCGGCGTTTTGAGGTCATGACTCACGTTGGTAATCAGCTCGGTCTTGAGGCGCTCGGACTTCATGCGCTCATTGACCGCCCGGGTCATGCCCAGGCTCACGGCCTCCAGGTTTTCCGCGTGCTCCCGGAGGACGGGCAGCATGCGCTTTGTATCCACGCTCACGCTCAGGTCTCCGGCAGCCAGCGCCCGGCCTGCTGCCTGCAGCTTTTTGAGCTGCAGCGTCACCCAGATCACGGCGGCATATGCGGCCGCGTCGATCAGAAAGAGCAGCACCAGCCAGCCCTCGCCGTTCCATACAGCGTTGAGCGACAGCACCACATTCAGCAGGGTGAACGCGCCGTAGCACAGCGTGGTCTTGCCCATGAGCGGCAGAGCGTGCAGGAAGGCTCCCAGTGCGCGCCGCAGCGCTCTCACCGCCCCGGCAAGGATCCGCCAGCACCACTTTGTCAGCCGCCATGCCCATTTGCAGCAAAAGAAGGTGACCGTATTGCGCCACCACTTCCCCGCCCGGAACCGGGCGGCCAGCGTCATGCACCCGAGCAGCGCCGAGACGCCCGCGCCGAGGATGAGCAGTCCGCAGACGACGGCGAAAAACTGTGGGTGGCGCATGAGCTCGAATCTGCCGATCTCGGTCATCACAGCGATACAGACCGCGGCCGCTGCGCCCAGCAGCAGCAGATAAATCTCCAGCGGCCAGCGGTGCAGCCCGCCGAGCTTCACCCCCTCCGGGGTACGGCCGGCGGCGGCTATCAGGAACACGAACAGCAGCACCGTCAGCAGAAGGCACCCCAGCCCGACAGGCAGAAACAGCGTCCGGCTGTTGTAGAGGAAGTCATATAGCGTGACGTAGCCGTAGAGGACCGTACCGCGGGGCGCGGGTAGGTTAACATAACATCTCGCCTTATACCCGCTTTCCCAATCGAACTCCGTTTCTGTACAGATGCGGCGGGATCCCGGCGTCCTCGTGTCCGCCGCGATCGTACCGTCGCCGCGGGTGATCACATAGGAAAAGCTCTCCTCCGGCTCGGGCGGCATGTACTCGTCGCTTCCCGTCTCGTTTTCGAGCATGTAGACTCTCTGAAGGGCGTTCCAGACCTGGGTCTGCGCATAAGAATACGCCATTTCGCTGTTGAAGAAGTCCCGCTCGTCCGTCTCGCCCATTCGTGGCTCATAATAATCAAAGGCAAAGCCCGCGGCGCACACGAGCGCTGTGAGGGCGAGGGCGCAGCAAAGCACAAAGGCCGCCGTCCGCGCGCCGTATGATTCCAGCAGTTTTTTCATTTTCCCGTCTCCTCGATCTTATAGCCTTTTCCCCAGACCACGCGGATCAGCCGCGGGTTGGCCGGGTCGATCTCCAGTTTTTCCCGCAGGTGGCGGATATGCACCGGCACCGTGCCCTCCGCGGACAGCGGCGCGTCGTTCCAGACCTGCCGGTAGATCTCCCGGGAGGAAAAGACCTTCCCGGGGTTCCGGAGCAGCAGGCGCAGGATGTCATACTCGGTGGGCGTGAGGGCGATCTCCTCTCCGTGGAGGGTGACGCGCTTGGCCTCGTCGTCCATGACCACGCCGCCCGCGGCCAGTCCGGAGGGACGTGCCGCCATGCCGCCGAGTTGGGCGAAGCGGCGCAGCTGCGCCCGGACCCGGGCCAGCACCTCCAGGGGGTTGAAGGGCTTGGTGACGTAGTCGTCCGCGCCGACGGTGAGGCCTAGGATCTTGTCATTGTCCTCGCTTTTGGCGGTGATGAGGATCACCGGCACGTTGCTCTGCTCGCGCAGCTTCGCCGTGGCGGTCATGCCGTCCATGCCCGGCATCATGATGTCCATGAGCACGAGGTGGATCTCCCGTCGGGCAAGCAGCGAGAGCGCCTCGGCGCCGGTCCCGGCCTCGAGGACCTCATAGCCCTCGCCGGTGAGGTAGATGCGCAGCGCCGCGCGGATATCCGGCTCGTCGTCGCAGATCAGGATCGTATACATTTGCCCGCCTCCTTTTCACGGTCACAGGATAGCAGATGGGACTTTAAGATAAAAGAGGGGAAACCCTTAAGATTCGTTTAAGAAAAACAGCGGCGGGAGCGTTCTCCCGCCGCCCAGAGTATCAAAGAAAGCCTCGCAGAGTTTGCGCCCGCAGGCGCAAATAAAATGTAAATCGTTTTTCCTGGGGACATGTGCCTCGGGAAAAACACTTCTCGGCCTGCAAACGTGCGAATTGTACACTGCAAGTGGGCAATGCGTGCGCTGCAGCGGGCCGTATCCCTTTCAAATGAGAGCCCAGCGAAGCGGGTCTCATTTGAAAGCGTGTCAAAAGTTGAGCTTTTTGACACGCTTAGCGGCGGGAGCGTTCTCCCGCCGCCGCAAGGACGTTCTGTCAGTCCCACTGGTTCAGCAGGCCGCGCATCCATTCCCCGACGTCCATGCCGTACACGCTGTTGAGGACCTCGGGGCGGAACGCCTCCTCGATGGTGCCGACCACCACCGGCCTGCCGCGCTCGAGCAGCACGGCGTGGGTGCCGTACATCCGCGCCAGGCTCAGGTCGTGCACGACGCTGACCACCGCGCCGCCGGTATCCTCCATCCACTTGCGCACCAGCGCGAACACCTGCTTCTGATAGATCAGATCCAGGTGATTGGTGGGCTCGTCGAGCATGAGCAGCCGGGGATCCTGCACGAACAGCTGCGCGAGGAACGCCCGCTGCAGCTCGCCGCCGGAGAGCGTGAGCACCGACTGCCGCAAAAACGGCCCCATGCCGGTCTTGGCCACCGCGTCGCGGACCCTGGCCTCGCTGGCGTCCTTGCCGCCCTCGAAATAGCCGGGCCGGTGGGAATACCTGCCCAGGCGGATGACCTCCTCCACCGTGAAGCTGTAGCCCACATAGTGGTTCTGGGTCAGCACGCCCAGGCAGCGGGCCAGCTCCCGGCTGCGCATCCGTCTGACGTCCTTTCCCTCGAAGAGCACCTGACCGGTATAGCTCACCCCCTGGGACACGGCGTTGACGATGGTGGTCTTGCCCGCGCCGTTGGGGCCGATCAGCATCAGCCACTGGCCCGCCTCCACGGTAAAGGACACGCCGTCGAGGATCCGTCTGGTCCCGTAGCTGACGGACAGATCCCGTACCTCCAGCATCATTGCGTCCGCCTCCTCTGACTGTAAAAGATGAACACGAACACGATCGCGCCGACGAAGCTGGTGATGATGCCGATGGGCAGCTCCCGGGGGGAGAGCAGCGTGCGGCAGGCAAGATCGGCCAGCAGCAGGAACACCGCCCCGCCGAAGGCGCAGGCCGGCAGCAGGCGCCGGTGATTGGGGCCGAGGATCCGGCGCAGGATGTGCGGCGTCACGAGGCCGACGAAGCCGATGCTGCCGCTCAGAGAGACGCAGGCCCCGATGAGCACGCTGATGCAGATGAGCACCTCCAGCTTGACCCGGCGGACGTCCACGCCGATATTGCGGGCGTTGTCCTCGCCCACGGAGAAGGCGTTGAGCTCCTCGGCCTTATGCAGCAGGATCCCGCCGCAGACCAGCAGCGGTACCGCCATGATCAACGCGTTCATATAGCTGGAGTTCTGCAGAGTGCCCATGGTCCAGAAGGTGATGTTGCGCACTTTTTCCCCCACCATCGTGATGATAAAGCTGGAGATCGCGCTCACGAACATGGAAAAGACGATGCCGATGAGGATGATCGTGTTGGTGGACAGGCTGGAATCCAGCTTGTATGCCAGCAGGAGGATCAGCAGCAGCGAGCCGAAGGCAAAGAGGATCGCCATACCCGTCCGGCCGGAGACCGGCAGGCCCGGGATGGAGATATCGAAGGCGATGGCGATCACCGCGCCCAGCGCCGCGCCGGAGCTCACGCCCATGGTGGAGCCGTCGGCCAGCGGGTTTTTCAGCAGGCCCTGCATGGCCGCGCCGCACAGCGCAAGGCTGGCCCCCACCAGCGAGACGCACAGCACCCGCGGGATGCGCACCGACAGGATGATCGATCTGGCCATGCTGCCGGGGGTCTCGTCCCCGCGAAGGGCGGCGGAGACTACGCGCAGCGTGTCCCGCAGCGGGATATTGACGCTGCCCACGCAGATGCACAAAACGACCGCGGCCAGCGTGAGAGCGGAGAAAAGCAAATAAGCGCCGGGGCCGAATCCCCCCGCGCGTGTGAACAGTATGCTCCGAGAGGGCGCCGGAGCGCCCTCTCTTGTCTGGTTCGGATCAGGCTGCATTCTCTGCGTCGGCCTCGCCGTAAACGAAGTCGAAGAGCATCTCCGCACCGTCGGCCAGACGCGGCGCGGGACGGGACAGCTCGTCGTGGGCAAACAGCAGGATGGCTCCGTTCTGCACCGCCGGGATGTTCTCCCAGCCGGGGCGGGCCATGATCTCAGCCTCGGCGGACTCATACTCTTCGCCGTAATACATCGTGATCGTCACGATATAGTCGGGGTTGGCCTCGATGACCTGCTCCTCGGAGACCTGCGCCCACTGAGGGGCGTCGGCGAAAATGTTCCGCAGGCCGAGGATGCCGCAGAGCTCGTCCATGAAGGAGCCCTCGCCGGCGGCCCAGATGCCGTAGCCGAAGTAGGGCGGGGTGACCTCAAAGTAGATGCTGGGCCGCTCCTCCTCGGGGATCTCCATGGCCTCGGCCTTCGCGGCCAGGTCGGCCAGTCTGGTCTGCATATCGGTGATGACGGTCTCCGCTTCGTCGGCATGGTCCACGGCTCTGCCGATGAGGCGCACGGCTTCATAGATGCCGTCGATGCCGCGCTCCGTGGTCACGACCACAGCGATGCCGGCGGCCTCGAGCGCCGCGATCTGCTCCTCGGTCTGGGCCATGGTGTCGATCAGCACCATGTCAGGCTCCATGCCGATGACGTCCTCCAGGTTGGTGTCGGAGCCGGAGCCCAGCGTCGGCAGCTCCAGCACCTGCTCGGGATAGTCGCAGTAGGTGCCGCGGGCCACCAGCAGATCGCCCGCGCCGACGGCGTAGAGGATCTCGCAGCAGGACGCGGTCAGGGCGACGATGCGCTCGGGATACTTCTCCAGCGCGATCTCCCGGCCGGTCATGTCGGTAAAGACGGCGACGGGCTCGGCCTTGACGGGCTCAGCCGTGGGAGCCGCCGTGGCGGACACGGGCTCCGTCGTGGTCTCGGGGGCGGCGGACGTGCCTCCGCCGCAGGCGCACAGAGCCAGGAGCATGGTCAGCGCCAGGACCAGCGCGATAGTCTTTTTCATATTCTTTTCCTCCTCAGAAACCGGGTCGTTTTTCACCGCGCAGCCTGAGGGCTGTCGGTATGGATAAATATATATCCGGATCAGGCGGCCTGTCAAGCTGATAGGATGCCCGATCCGGACGAAAACATGAATATGTATTCAGTACACGCTGAAAAGGATCTCGCCGTAGGAGGGATAGGGCCAGCGAGTCTTGTCCGTGATGGCCTCCATGGCGTCGGCGCAGCGGCGCAGCGCGTCCATCTCGGGCAGCATCTCCTTCCAGCAGCACAGGGCGAACTCCTCCGTGGGCAGCCCCGCAGACCGCTCCACAGATCCTTCCAGCCGCTGGGCGCCCTCCCATGCCTCGGAGATCAGCCCGGACAGCCGGGAGGCGAGCTCCCGCTCGTACATGGACGGCACCGGCGGCTCGAGGGACGACTTCTCCCGGGCCGCAGCGATCAGCTCGCCGGTAAAGCGGCTCACCGCGGGCAGCACGTCCTTGCGGATCATGTCGAGCATGGTAATGGCCTCGATCTTGATCTCCTTGGCGTAGTGGTCAAGGATGATCTCATACCGGGCGCGCAGCTCGGTCTCGCTGAAGACGCCGTTGCGCATAAACAGCTGCACATTCTTCCAGTCGAGCATCCTCGGCAGGCACTCCGGCGTGGTGCGCAGATCCAGCAGACCGCGCCGGCGGGCTTCCTCGGTCCACTTGGCGTCGTAGCCGTTGCCGTTGAAGATGATGCGCCGGTGGTCGCGGATGGCGCCGCGGACGAGCTCATGGAGCGTCTCGTCAAAATGCTCCGCGGCTTCGAGCGCGTCGGCATAGCGGCCGAGCACGTCCGCCACGGCGGTGTTGAGCATGATGTTGGCCTCGCTGATCGACGCCGAGGAGCCCACCATGCGGAACTCGAACTTGTTGCCGGTGAAGGCAAAGGGCGAGGTGCGGTTCCTGTCGGTGGTGTCCTTGGGGAACGAGGGCAGCACGTCCACGCCCACCTTGAACTGCACCGCCTCGCCGGGCTGATAGGTCGTCTCGTTCTCGATGGCGTCGAGGATGCCCGTGAGCTCGTCGCCCAGGTACACCGACAGGATGACCGGAGGCGCCTCGTCTCCGCCCAGACGGCGGTCGTTGCCCGCGCTGGCCGCCGAGATGCGCAGCAGGTCCTGGTACTCGTCCACCGCCTGCACCACCGCCGTGAGGAACAGCAGGAACTGGGCGTTCTCCGAGGGCGTGTCGCCGGGGTTGAGCAGGTTCTCCCCCCGGTCAGTGGCCATGGACCAGTTGTTGTGCTTGCCGGAGCCGTTGACGCCGGCAAAGGGTTTTTCGTGCAGCAGGCAGACCATGCCCATCCGGTCGGCCACCCGCTTCATGCGCTCCATGACGAGCTGGTTGTGGTCCGCGGCGATATTCACGATGGAGTACACGCAGGCCAGCTCGTGCTGGGCCGGTGCGACCTCGTTGTGCTCTGTCTTGGCCGGGACGCCCAGCTTCCAGAGCTCCTCGTCCAGCTCGGCCATAAAGGCGGCCACCCGGGGCTTGATCGCGCCGAAATAATGGTCGTCAAGCTCCTGTCCCTTGGGCGGACGGCAGCCCATCAGCGTACGGCCGGTGTAGACCAGGTCCCGCCGGCGCCGGAACATCTCCCGGTCCACAAGGAAGTACTCCTGCTCGGCGCCGACCATGGCGCGAACGGCGGTGGTCTCCCGGTCGCCGAAGAGCCGCAGGATGCGCAGCGCCTGGTTGTTCAGGGCGTCCATGGACCGCAGCAGGGGCGTTTTCTTGTCGATGGCCTCCCCGCCGTAGGAACAGAAGGCCGTGGGGATGCACAGCACATTGTCCTTCACGAACGCGTCGCTGGTGGGGTCCCAGGCCGTGTAGCCCCGGGCTTCAAAGGTGGCGCGCAGGCCGCCGGAGGGAAAGCTGGAGGCGTCTGGCTCGCTCTGGATCAGGGCCTTGCCGCTGAACTCCATGATGGCGCCGCCCCCCTCCGTCGGGGAGAGGAAGCTGTCGTGCTTCTCGGCGGTGATGCCGGTCATGGGCTGGAACCAGTGGGTGAAGTGGGTCGCGCCCTTTTCCAGCGCCCAGTCCTTCATGGCGTCGGCGATCACGTCCGCCTCGGCGCGCAGCAGCCGCCGTCCGCAGCAGCGGGCGGCGTGAAGGGCCTCATTGATCTCGGGCGGCAGGCGCTCGGCCATCACCTTTTCCGAGAACACCATCGAGGCGAATTCTTCCGCATGAAATCCCATGATCGAGATGTCCTTTCCGAACTGCAGCAACGGCAAAGACACCGACCGTGTCTTTGCCGTGCCGCTGATCTAAAGCCTAACGCAGCGAACCGTGTTCTGTCAATAAGCCCGATCGGCCGGATCCGTCACGCGTTGCCGGCTTTTTCCTCCGGTTTCCTCGTCTTTTTCTGATTGAGGATGCTCTCGTCCGTCACGATCTCCAGGCCTTCCAGATCCTTCTTTTCGTTTTCGATCTCCCAGTGCAGCAGCAGCGTCAGGGCCGTGCGGAGCACGATGACCGCGCCGAGGATGCCCAGCTCGCGCCATTCGCGCACGACGACGGTGCGCAGCACCTCGCCGCCCATCTTGAAGCTCAGCGCCAGCGTGGTGCCCTGTGCCAGCTCCAGACGGATGTTCTGCTCCTTCCGGATCCATTTGACAAAGCAGGTCACCGATGTGTAGACAAGAATGCATACGCCGAACAGCTCCAGCAGGATGATACCCCACTCGATCACCGCATGCATAAGGTTTTCCGCTGTTTCCAGTGCTCCGCCCATGTCGTCATCTCCCTTTCCCGACGGTCGTTTTTCTCCCGTATCGTCATTAAAATACCATTTTCCCCGTCGATCCGTCAAGCCCCCGACGCCGTGCTTGACACGCTTTTGCCGAGGCGCGTATACTGTTTTTGATCACTGTATCGGGAGGGCTCCCGGCATGCCGAGCGCGCCGTCGTACAATTCCACACCTTCCGAGGCCCGGCTGCGCCGGGCCGTGGACGCGCGTTTTCTGACGGACGGCGCATCGGACGCAGAGGCGGAAGCCCTGCTGCGGCAGTACCCGGCCGCGGCGCTGCGGCACATCGCCGAACGCCGGGACAAGCGTCTGCTGGCCGCCGCGCTGCGCAGCGGCATCTTCCCGCCGGAGGCGGCGGAACGGCTCTCCGAGCGGATGAACACGCTGCCCTTTGCCCTGCGGCTGCTGCTGTCCCGTCCGGAGCTGGCGCGGGAGGTCCCCCCGCCCGAGACCGCGAGATCCGCCTCTGCCGACGGAGACGCGGACATCGAGTCCCGGCTCCGGCGCTGGCAGTTCAACGCGGGCGTGGAGTTCCCTTTCCTGCGCGAGCGGGTGACGGCCATGCCCTGCGGGGCCGACCGGCATATCGATCCCTTCGGTACGGACGGGCTGTGCTTCTATTACAACAGCGCTCCCGTGGGCGAGGACGATTTCCGTCACATGCTCATGCACTGCATTTTCCGCCACATGCTCCCGCCGGAAAAAACGCAGCGGCCGCTGTGGGATCTCGCCTGCGACATGTCCGCGGAATTCCTGCGGGAGGAGCTCTTCCCCTCCGGCCGGAGCCGGGAGGTGCAGTACGGCATCGCCGGCGCGCTGCCGGACAGCTGCGACCCGCGCTCGGCCGCGTCGGTCTACCGCGGTCTGCTGGATCTTTACGCCGACGAGCTGGAGATCCTCCGGCGGCGCTACGTCCGGGACGACCACCGCTTCTGGTACGAACGGCCCGAAAAGCCTCCGGCCCTGCCCGGGAGCGGTCAGGGCGAGGGCGGCGGCTTCGCTCCGGGGACCGGCGGCGAGTCCTGGACCGAGCAGCTCGGGCGGGTGCTGGCCGACCGCTGGGAGGACGCCGCGCAGGCGCTTGTCCCCGAAAAGAAGGGCTCGAAGCGCTTCGGTCTCTCCCCCGGCAGCCGGGAGGAGAAGATGCTGCTGCGGCAGGCGGCCAAGTACGACTTTTCCCGGTATCTGCGGCGGTTTTCCATCCTGCGCGAGGAGCTGCAGCTCGACGAGAGCAGCTTTGACTACATTCCCTACTGCTACGGGCTCGAGCGCTACGGCAATCTGCCGCTCATCGAGCCGCTGGAGTACACGGAGAGCTACAAGATCGCCCAGCTCGTCATCGCCATCGACACCTCCGGCTCCTGTTCCCGCCAGATCGTGGAGCGGTTCATGGCGGAGATCGAGCGGATCCTCATGCGTCGGGAAAACTTTTTCAAAAAGATGGACATCCACATCATCCAGTGCGACGCCATCATTCAGGACCACGTGCGCATCCGCGCCCCCGAGGACTGGAAGCGGTACCTCAAGGGGCTGACCATCAAGGGCCGGGGCGGCACCAGCTTCATCCCCGTGTTCAACCTTGTGGAAAAGCTGCGCGCCGCCGGGGAGCTCAAGGATCTCAAGGGCCTGCTGTATTTCACCGACGGCGACGGAGCCTATCCCCGCCGGGGGCCGGATTACGAGGTGGCCTTCGTGTTCCCTGACCGCGAATCCCTGCGTCCTTCCCTGCCGGACTGGATCACGCCCCTCTGCCTGGAGCCATAGGAGGTAAGAAATGAACATACAGGAAGCAAAAGCCGAGATCGTGCGCACCTATCGGGCCTATACGCGGCGCAGCGCCGACGGTTCTCACCGCATCCCGCCGGAAAAGCAGCGGCCCATCCTGCTCATCGGCCCACCGGGCATCGGCAAGACCGCCATCATGCGCCAGATCTCCGAGGAGACCGGCGCGGGGCTCGTGGCCTACTCGATGACCCATCATACCCGCCAGAGCGCCATCGGCCTGCCCTTCATTTCCCAGCGGGATTACGGCGGGAAAAGGACCTCCGTCACCGAGTACACGATGAGCGAGATCGTGGCTTCGATCTATGACTATATGGCAGCCACCGGCAAGCGGAGCGGCATCCTCTTTCTCGATGAGATCAACTGTGTGTCCGAGACTCTGGCGCCGGTGATGCTGCAGCTGCTGCAGAACAAGACCTTCGGCACCCACCGCATCCCGGAGGACTGGATCATCGTAGCCGCCGGCAACCCGCCGGAGTACAACAAATCCGTCCGGGATCTGGATATGGCCACCCTGGACCGTGTGAAAAACATGGAGATCGCCGCGGATCTGGGCGTATGGCAGGAGTACGCCCTGGCCCACGATATCCATCCCGCCATCCGGACCTATCTGACCGTCTACCCGGATCATTTTTACAATATCACCAACTCCGACCGCGGGCAGCTTTTCGTCACCGCCCGGGGCTGGGAGGACCTGAGCTGCATCCTGCTGGCCTACGAGGAGGAGAACGAATCCGTCGGCAGCGAGTTTTTTCTCCAGTACCTGCAGCATGATGAGATCGCCCGCTCCTTCGGGATGTATTACGATCTCTTTGCCCATTTCAGCGGCGAGGGCGATCTGGCCAGCCGTCTGAGGGATCATCCGGAGGAGCTCAGAGAATTCACGGCGACCCAGTGTCTGGCCGCGGCGGCCATGCTGTTCCACGGCATCGAGACCGCCGCCGGAGACTGGGCCGGGGCTCTCAGCCGTCTGGACAGCCTTGCCGCGCAGATCCGTCTTCTGCCGCCGGATCTGGATTTCGCCGACGAGGAGCGCAAGAGCGAGTTCTTCCGTTCCCGCCGGCAGACGCTGGACGTGCGCGTACAGCACGACGTGATCAAGCCCGAGGAGGAGCTGCGGGAGCGCTGGGTGCTCGACACTCTCGAGCGCAGCGCCGCGGAGTGGATCAAGGGCGACCGTTCGGCGCCCTTCACCGACCACGCCGCCGAACAGATCGCCGGGGAACGCGCGCGGCTGGACGCACAGGCGCGCTCGATCCTCTCGCAGATCGAGGCTGCCTACGCGGTGCTGGAGCAGTGTCCCCGGGGCCGGAGCGCGGCGCTGTATCTGACCACCGATCTGAGCGGCTGCGAAGCCACCGCGGCGCTGCTGAAGGACCGTCCCTGCGAGGCGTGGCTGCGTTATTGCAGGGAGCTGCTCAAAGAAGAATAAAGATATAAAAGCACGGCGTGCCGGAAGGACATGCCGTGCTTTACTCTATGGCTTTTTGTTTCAGCCGATCTCTTTTTTCTCGTAGATCGCGGCGGACACGCCCCAGGACGCGGCAAACAGCGCGCCGCACAGCAGCAGGAGCGTCCAGGGGGAGAGCCAGACGGGGACGGTGCTCATCCGGAAGTCCTCGCCGGTGATCGTCATCAGCCCGATCATCACGCCGATGATCACAAACATGACCAGATACCGGCCCTTATCCGCGCCGAACTTATAGGCCATCGGGACAATGATCGAAGGGACCAGGAGCCCCGCGGCAAGGCACATGGCCAAGCTTTCGAAAATGTCGGCGCTTTCAAAGCCGCGCAGGGCCCGCAGCGCCAGGCACACGCCGCCGAGAAGAGCGCCGCACAGCACCATCAGCAGCGTGCAGACATAACGCTCCGTCACGACCGTCCGGCGCGAGACCGGCAGCGTCAGGGCGCACACGTTCCATTTTTCCCGGGTCTCCAGATTGATGAGCGTGGAGGCCAGCGTTCCGGGCAGCACCACCAGATACGGGATATAAAAGCCCGTATTCGGAACGAATATCGTCACTGCGGAAAACACCGCCATGATCAGAAAGACCGAGCGCAGGGATATGACAGCGGTATACAGATCCTTGCGAAGCAGCGCTCTCATTTATTTCATCTCCTTTGCCATCATCACAAACAGCTCCTCGATGCTGACCGGGGACAGCGCCGTTCCGGCCGCTGCGGCGTCGCGCCGCACCGCCGCGGTGACGCCGTAGGGCGTCTCAACCCGGTGCAGGACCGCCTCGGCCGGCAGCGCGGCCAGCTCCTCCGCCGTGCCGCGAAAGAGCCCGTACTCGGAGGCGAGCACGTCCTTTTCCTCGAAAACGATCAGCTTCCCTTTGTGGAGAAAAGCGATGTAGTCGCAGAGCTTCTCCAGGTCCGACACGATGTGCGAGGAGATCAGGATCGAGTGGCCCTCGTCCCGGGTGAACTCCATCAGGATATCCACCACCTCGTCCCGGACCACCGGGTCGAGCCCGCTGGTGGCCTCGTCGAGGATCAGCAATCTGGCGTTGTGGGAGAGCGCCGCTGCCAGGGAGAGCTTCATCTTCGTCCCGTTGGACAGCTCGGCGAACTTTCTGTCTGCGGGGATCGAAAAACGGCGCAGGCAGTCCTCCCAGGCGCTCTCGTCCCAGCTGCGGTAGGCGTCGCGCAGCATTTTGCCCAGTTGGCGGGCGTTGAGCGCGGCGGGCAGCCCCGGCTCGTCGAGCACGATGCCAAGTTCCTCCTTCACCGCGGCCAGCTCCGCCGTCGGGCGGCCCAGCACCGATATCTCGCCGCTGTCCGGGCGTATCAGGTCCAGCAGCAGGCGGATCAGGGTCGTCTTGCCCGCGCCGTTCTCCCCGATGAGTCCCACCACACAGCCGCCCGGCACCGTAAGGTCCACATGGTCCAGCGTGAAGCCCGGATAACGCTTCGTAAGTCCCTTGATCTCGATCGCATTCATCGTTCTTCCTCCCACATCAGCCGCAGCATTTCGGCAAGCTCCTGCTCCGTGACGCCGCAGGCGACCGCCAGCCGCGCCGCCTCGGCCAAATGCTCCTCGATCCGGCGCAGATGGTGCTCACGCAGGAGCTCCCGGTTGAGCCCCGCCACAAAGCAGCCCTTGGCCGGGACCGTATAGATCAGCCCCTCCCGTTCCAGCTCCTCATAGGCGCGCTTGGTGGTGATCACGCTGAGCTTCAGATCCTTCGCCAGATTCCGGATCGAGGGCAGCGCCTCGTCCTCCCTCAGCGCACCGCCCACGATCTGTTCCCGGATCTGGGTGCAGATCTGGTCATAGATCGGCACGCCGCTTTTGTTGTCGATCAGGATTCTCATACGCAGGCCTCTCATTCAGTTTACTGTATATGCACAGTATATACAGTGTATACGGATTTGTCAAGCCACTTTTTTAAGGAAAAGTCGATCCGCTTATAGACACGGCGGCGGGAAATTGGTATAATATCGGCACTGAACAAACCGTCGGCGGTGCGCCGTCAGAAGGAGGAACATATGCGCAAGCTCGTCAAAAACAATGTCAGCTGGGTCGGCTTCCTGGACTGGGAGATCGAAAACTTCCACGGCTACGACTACAACATCCGCCGCGGCTCGAGCCAGAACGCCTACCTCATCGAGGAGGAGAAAACCGTGCTCATCGACACGGTCTGGACCCCCCACCAGAACGACTTCGTCAAAAACCTCGCTTCGGAGATCGACCTGAAGAAGATCGACTTCGTCGTGGCCAACCACGGCGAGGCGGACCACTCTGGTTCTCTGCCCGCGCTGATGGCGGAGATCCCCGGCACGCCGATCTACTGCACCGCCAACGCAGTCAAGAGCATCGAGGGCCAGTACGGCAAGCGGGGCTGGAATTTCCGCGTCGTCAAGACCGGCGACAGCGTGGACATCGGCAACGGCAAGAAGCTGATCTTCATCGAGATGCGCATGCTCCACTGGCCCGATTCCATGGCCACCTATATGACCGGGGACAATATCCTCTTCTCCATGGACGCCTTCGGTCAGCACATCGCCGTATCGGAGCTGTTCAACGACCTGGCCGACCAGTCCCTGCTCTGGCAGGAGGCCATCAAGTATTACGCCAACATCCTCAACCCCTTCTCCCCCATGGTGGCCAAAAAGCTGCCCGAGCTGGCGGCTCTCGAGCTGCCCATCGACATCATCGCCCCGTCCCACGGCGTGGTGTGGCGCGACGATCCGATGCAGATCGTGGAGAAATACGCCCAGTGGTCCGCCGACTATCAGGAGGACCGGATCACCGTGGTCTATGACACCATGTGGGAGGGCACGGCGCAGATCGCCCACGCCATCGCCGATGAGATCACGCGCCAGAGCCCCGATACCGTGGTCAAAGTATACAAGATCCCCACCTCCGACAAGACCGAGGTCATGACCGACGTGTTCCGTTCCAAAGCCGTAGCCGTAGGCTCTCCCACCGCCGTCAACGGCATCCTCTCCTCCGTGGCCGGATGGCTCGATTACGCCCGGGAGCTCAAATTCAAGGGCAAGAAGGCCGCCGCCTTCGGCTGTTACGGCTGGAGCGGCGAGAGCGTGAAGATCCTGCAGGCCAGGCTGGCCGAGATCGGCTTTGAGGTGGTCGAGGAGAACGTCCGCGCCAACTGGAAGCCCGGCGAGGCGGATCTCGCCCTGGTGCCGGGACTGGTGGCCGCTCTGCTGGGAAACAAGCCCGCGGAGGAATGACCGAACACCGTAAATCCATAAGTCATGGAGCGCCGCGCCGCGGCGCTCCATGTTTCGGACTGTCAAAAAGCCTCGCAGAGTTTGCGCCTGCAGGCGCA
>JAFXYJ010000076.1 GCA_017541825.1 Oscillospiraceae bacterium
AAGCCGCCGAGGCGGCGGCCGCCGCGGAGCTGGAGGCCCGGAACGCCGCGGACTACGAGGCGGCCGAGGCGCTGCTCCGGAGCGGGGACAGGGCCCGGGCCGCCATGGCCTTCGGCGCGCTGGAGGATTACCGTGACGCCTGGGAGCGCTCCGCCGCCCTGTGGGACGGCATCGCCCGCCGGGACACCATCGCCGCGGGCAGCACCCACACCGTGGGCGTCCGGACCGACGGCACCGTCGTCGCCGCGGGCCGCGGCTTTGACGGTCAGTGCGGCGTGGAGGACTGGACGGACATCATCGCCGTGGCGGCCGGCAGCGCCCATACCGTGGGGCTGCGGGCCGACGGCACCGTCGTCGCCGTGGGGAACGATCACTACGGTCAGTGCGACGTGGAGGACTGGACCGGCGTCGTGGCGATCACGGCCGGCGTCAACTCGACCCTCGGCGTCCAGGCCGACGGCACGGTGCTCGCGCTGGGAGTGGAATACGATCTCTCGGACTGGACGGAGATCGTGGCCGTCGCCAACGGCCTGGGCCACACGCTGGGGCTGCGGGCCGACGGCACCGTGCTCGCCCGCGGCAACAATGAGGTCGAGCAGATCGAGGTCACCGGCTGGAAGGACATCACGGCCGTCGCCGCCGGGTACAACCACAGCCTCGGTCTGAAGAAAAACGGCACTATGGTGGCCACCGGCGTGAGCCGGATCCGCCTGGCGGAGGTGGGCGGCTGGAAGGATATCACGGCCATCGCGGCGGGGGAGATCCACACGCTGGCTCTCGACGCCAAAGGGCGCGTGGTCTCTCGGGGGGAGAACATTTACGGCCAGTGCGCGCTGGCCGGGACCTTCGTCGCCATCGCGGCGGGGGAGTACCACACGGTGGGGCTGCGCGCCGACGGCACCGTGGCCGCCTCCGGCCGCAACTATGAGGGACAGTGCAACGTCACCGGCTGGAAGAACATCCTGGTCAGATAAAAGGAAAACCGCCGACACCGTCGGCGGTTTTCCTCAGCCTGTCAAAACAGCTCCGTATCGTTCGCCCTGACCGCGCGGGGCGCGGGCAGACCATGCGGTGTACTTCTGACGGCGGGGCGCATTTTCTCAAATGAGAGCAGCAGAAGCCGCTCTCATTTGCCTCAGAATGTGAAGGTCTCCGGGGGATCGGTGAAGCTGGAGATCGTGGCGGTAGCGTCCTTGAAGCAGAACACCGCGGTGTTGCCGTCGCCCTCGGCGTACATGCCCCGCAGATTGGGATAGGCGTCGAGCATGGACTTCTGGGCCTCGATGCGCTCATCGAGGATCAGCTCGCCGGCGATGCGGATCCACTTGCCCTTGGTGAAGGCGCAGATCTCCGCCTTGGGGTTGGCCAGCAGCTGCTTGGCCACGTCCTTCTTCAGGCCGGTCTGGATGTAGAGCTTGCCCTCAAAAATGTTCGCTGTGCCAAACGGGCGCACACGGGGCTGGTCGCCATCCACCGTGGCCAGATAGTAGGTGCCCGCGTCCTTCAGAAACTGACATGCTTTCTCGATCGACATTTGTGTTCTCCTCCTTTTGGATGATGCTTTGATTATACGCCGGTCTGCCCGCAAATTCAATAGGGTATTATCGATTTCCGCACGGTTGCACCCTCGCCGCGCTTCTGGTACAATGGCGGCAGAAAAACCGTGAGGAGGCGCCGCGGACGGAGCGCGTGAAATACGGCAGGACAGAGGGCTCCGACCGCCAGGGCGCCCTTCGTGACGGAGCCGGAATGGAGGACCGACCATGAGCAGCTTTCTCTTTGAAGGCAGGAGCGTTTTCTATGAAGAATGCGGGGAAGGGGCCCCGCTCCTGCTGCTCCACGGCAATACGGCATCCGGGAAGATGTTCGATCCGATCGTGCCGCCGCTGTCGGCGCGATATCGCGTGATGCGCATGGATTTTCTCGGCTGCGGGCGATCGGACCGCCTGCGGACGTGGCCCGCCGATCTCTGGTATGACTGGGCCAGGCAGGTCGCGGCCTTCTGCGCGTATAAGGGACTCGACAAGATCTTTGTGATCGGGTGCAGCGGCGGCGCGCTGGCAGCCGTCAACGCCGCTCTCGAATACCCGGAGCTGATCGGCGCGGCGGTCGCGGACAGCTTCGAGGGGACGCGGGCCGACCCTGCCCTCACCGAACATATCCGGGCGGGACGGGCGCAGGCAAAACGGTCGGAGAGCTTCCGCGAATATCTGCGCTCGATCCACGGGGAGGACTGGGAGGCGGTGTTCGACGCGGATACGGACGCGGTGCTGCGCCATGCATCGGAGACGGGCGCGTTCTTTCATAAACCGCTGGAGAGCCTTCGGGTCAGGCTGCTACTCACGGGGAGCCGCGAGGACGAAATGTTCCCCGCCGGGCACTATGAGCGCCTTTTCGCCGAGATCACCGGGAAGACCGGGCTGGCACGGGCCCGGATCTTCGAGCACGGACGGCACCCCGCGATGATGAGCAACCGGGAAGCGTTCGTTTCCCTGTGCGGCCGATTTTTCGCCGGCGGGGAGGAGCCGTAAAAGAAAACCGGACTGCCGCAGACACGGCAGTCCGGTTTTCTCTGCCGATCAATGCATCGGCTGCCCCAGCCGCTCGATGGGGACGTCCAGCGCGTCGATGGAGCGGAGATAGCCCTCCAGCGCCGTGAGCCCGGCGTAACGGCGGATGCGCCGTTCCGGCGCCGCAGGCGCAGGAGGGCCGTTCCCGGCGGCCTCCGCCTCCTGTCGGGCGATCGGGGCGGCCTTGTAAAAGTGGTCCCGGGCCAGATGCGCCAGCTCGTGCTCCAGCGCCTTGCGCTGGACATCGGCGTCGAGGACCGCGTTGATGTATACGGAGAAGGTCCCGTCGTCATTGGGGACCGTGACGCCCCGCACCGCGCTCGGCAGCGCAATGACGCGGACAAAATGGTCAGGTATCCTCATTGCGGCTGCGCAGGGCCTCGATGATCCTCACCGCGGCCTCCACATCCTCTTTCGTGGCGTTTTTCGTGACGGAAAACAGCATGCGCAGCTCCGGCCGGTCCCGCAGCTCCTCCAGATAGCCCGTGAGCTCCGCGTCGCCGTTCACCAGGGCCCGATCCTCCCGTCCCAGCAGCGCGCTGACGCTGACGCCGAACAGATCCGCGATCTTTTCCAGGAGCGTGAGCTCCGGTTCCCGGTTGCCGCGCTCGTACATGCTCACCGCGGATTTGGAAATACCCAGCCGGGCGGCCAGCGCCGCCTGCGTGAGTCCTTCCCGGCGGCGCAGCGCGGCAAGAGTGCTGCTGAATGCGGACATTTCGATCACCTCACCTGTAGTTCTAACACGAAATGTAAAAACCGTCAAGAGAAAATACACAAAACGTGTTGACAAAGCGCGGGAATCGTGCTATAAAGAGAATACACGAAACGTGTATTACATGAGACCACACACCGAAAGGCTGAAAAAGGCCGATTTTTATGCTTGGATAATACACGTTTCGTGTATTTATGAGGAGGGGCAGAGATGACATTCAAGACCATCAAGGGCTGCCGCCGCTCCCGGGAGGAGCAGCGGTATATCTGGGCGGCGCTGGAGATCTGGAATCGGCTGCCGGAGCGGCGGCGGGAGGAGATGCGCGAGCTGATCGGCGGCGTGTCCGGCTCGCCGCTGGAGAGCCGGGCGCTGTACGACGTGCTGGTGCGCGGCTGCGCGCCGCAGGCGGTGAGCAGCCGGACGGGCGTGCCGGTGACGAGGCTCTACGCCATGCGCCGCGACTTTTTCGAGCGTTTCCGGATATGAGGACCTCCGCAGATGCGGCCGGGGCGCTCAATCCGCGGCAGAAACGGTTCGTGGAGGAGTATCTCATCTGCGGGAACGCCGCGGAGGCCGCCGAGGCCGCGGGGTACAGTCCGGCGAACGCCGCCGTCCGGGGGGAGCGGCTGCTCAAGGACCCGGCCGTGCAGCGCTACCGCCGGGAGCTGGAGCAGGCGCTGTTCGAGAGTCTGGGCGTCTCACCGGCCTGGATCGGCCGGCGGCTGGTGGAGATCGTGGAGCGGTGCATGCAGGCCACGCCCCACTATTCGCGCAACCCGGAGACCAGACAGCGGGAACCGGACGGGTGCTGGGAATTCGACCCCACGGGGGCCATGCGGGCGCTCCACGAGCTCGACGAGCATCTGCGCTCCCTGCACCGGGAGGATGAGACGGAAAACGAGCTCCGGAGCTTTGAGGACTGGCTCTCCGAGCAGAACAACGACAGCCGGCTGTGAGCAGGACGGACGCGGGGAGCCCTTCTTCCCGGAACAGGGAAGGGGCGATCCGGATGTGAACACATCGCCGGGAGACGGGAGGGGATCGGCATGGATCCGTTAATAGCCAGGGACTACATCGAGCACTGCCTGAAGATCCGGACGAAGAGCGGGGCGGTGATCCCGTTCCGGCTGAACGCGGCACAGCGGAAGCTCTACGACGTGGCCAAAAGGCAGCAGCAGCGGGGCCGGGGCGTGCGCATCATCATCCTGAAAGCCCGGCAGCTGGGCTTCTCCACGCTCACCGAAGGCCTCATCTTCCACGCCTGCGCCACGCGGCCCAACACCAACGCCCTGATCGTCACCCACCGGGAGGACGCCACGGCCAACCTGTTCAGGATGTCCAAGCTCTTCTATGACGAGCTGCCCGAGCCGATCAAGCCCATGCTGCGGACCTCCAACGCCCAGGAGCTGGTATTCGAGAACCCCACGCGCTCCGCCAGGGAGAAGGCCGAGCGGCCCGGGCTCCGGTCCCGGCTGCGCTGCGCCACCGCGGGCGGCAAGGGCATCGGCCGGTCCGACACCCTCCAGTGCGTGCATCTTTCGGAGTACGCCTTCTGGCCCGAGGGCTCAGACGGCAAGGCCGCCACGCTCACGGGCATCCTCCAGGCCGTGCCCTCCATGCCCGGGACGATGGTGGTTATCGAGAGCACGGCCAACGGCTACGAGGACTTCAAGGACCGCTGGGACGCCGCCGTGGCCGGGGAGAACGATTTCGAGGCCGTGTTCTTCGCCTGGTTCGAGAACCCGGAATACGTGATGGAGCCGGTACCCGGAACGGAGTGGACGCCCGACGAGCTGGAGATGCAGGCGCGCTGCGGGCTCACCGACGCGCAGCTGCAGTGGCGGCGCTGGTGCATCGCCAACAACTGCGGCGGGAGTCTGGACATGTTCCGGCAGGAATACCCGAGCAATCCCGACGAGGCGTTCCTGCACAGCGGCACCGGCGTATTCGACAACGAGCAGGTGATCCTGCGGCGGGAGACCGCGCCCGAGCCGGTGAAGCGGGGAAGATTTGTGTGGGAAGAGGACATGCGGTACGCCTGGGAAGATGATCCTCTCGGGGAGATCCGGATCTGGAAGGAGCCGGAGGAGGGGCGGCCCTACGTCCTCGGCGGGGACACGGCCGGGGAGGGCTCGGACTGGTTCACGGCGCATGTGATCGACAACGTCACGGGGGAGCAGGTGGCGTCCCTGCGGCGGCAGTATTCGGAGCCGGAGTACGTCCGGGCCGTTTTCGCCCTGGGGCGGTATTACAACGACGCGCTGGTGGGAATCGAGACCAACTTCTCCACCTATCCGGTGATGAAGCTCGACGAGCTGGGCTATCCGAATCAGTACAGCCGGGAGCGGGAGGACACCTACACCCGGCAGGTGCGAAAGAGCTACGGCTTCCGGACAGACCGAAACAGCCGGCCGCGGGCCATCGCGGGGCTGGTGGAGATCTTCTCGGCGCATCCGCAGTGGTTCCGGGACCGGGAGCTGCTGGGCGAGATGCTCAGCTTCGTCTACAACGAGGATCACCGGCCCGAGGCTCTGGCCGGGAAGCACGACGACCTGGTCATGGCCGCGGCAATCTGCTACGCGGTGCGCCATCAGCAGCGCACGAGCGTCATCGAGCGGCCCGAGCCGAAGCACGAGAAGCTGATCGACAAGCTGGAGAGAAGGCAGAGAAGAAGGCGGCGGCGGTGAAACCGCCGCCTGAGGTTTCGGTCGATTGCTTCGGTGCCTTGACC
>JAFXYJ010000077.1 GCA_017541825.1 Oscillospiraceae bacterium
AGGCTGCTGCGCCGCCGGTCGCGCCACCCCGCTTACGCTCCGGCGCTTGGTTGGAAATAAGTGAAGGTTTAACGCTCTCACCATGCTTCCGCGGGTGTGTATACTTGCCGACGTACTATTTAGCCGTAGAGAGGCGTACCACGCAGCACAGGAGCAAAGCAGCAGCCCAAAACATTGCCCACGCAGCGCCGGAGCGAAGCGGGGTGGCGCGGATATGGTTGCTGGAACCCATTCAGTTTCGCAGCGAGTTGAGCTGCTGACCCAATAAGTTTTAGAGGGGTCCAGGGGGGCGGCATTTGCCGCCGCCCCCCTGGCTGTCTTTTCTCCTGCGTGGTCTTTTCTGCAGCACAGAAAAGACCCGCGAAAATGCGATATCACGTCGGAAACGCAGCTGATTCGAGCAAAAGGGATTACCATAGAAAAAAGCGCATTACCTCGGACACGCACCGACAATGGAGCTGAATGGTACAACCCCCGGTCACGGAAAAAGCGTATTACGTCGGGTAAGCACCGACAATGGAGCATAAATGCCGACTCCCCCGGGCGCGGGAAAAGAAAACATCAACGCCCGCGGCGCCGAATACGTTTTCTTCCGACAGGGCCCCGAGCGGTGTCCGAAACTCGGCACGAAAACCGAAACGTACAATATTTCGCCGGAGAAAGGCGCCTTTTCGTGATTTTGTACAGCTTTTGCCAAAAATAATTGGGAGTTTTACCGTTCGGAAAGTTGTTGACGAGCGGCGGAACACCCAATATAATGAGATTACGAAAACGTGTTCGCTAAGGGGGCGACGGCGCTGGTCACCATCAAAGACATTTCCAAAGCCTGCGGCGTCTCGCCCTCCACCGTCAGCAAGGTGCTCAACGGCTATACCGATATCAGCCGCGAGACGGTCGAGCATGTATTCAGCACCGCGGAAAAGATGGGCTACACCCCCAACGCCGCGGCGCGGATGCTCAAAACCAACCGCTCCCTCAACCTGGGCGTGCTCTTCGTGGACGAGATGCAGAGCGGCCTGCGCCACGAATACTTCTCCGCCATGCTCAACAGCCTGAAGGACGAGGCCGAGCGCCACGGCTACGATATCAACTTCATCAGCCGGAACCTCAACGGGCACCACATGAGCTACCTGGACCACTGCCGCTACCGCAAGTGCGACGGCGTCGTGATCGCCTGCGTGGACTTCAACGATCCCGAGGTGACGGACCTGCTGCGCAGCGAGATCCCGGTTGTCACCGTGGACTACCTCTTCGATCAGCGCGGCGCGGTCGTCTCCGACAACGTCCGGGGCATGAGCGAGCTCACGGACTACATTATTAAACAGGGACACCGGGCCATCGCCTACATCCACGGCGAGATGACCTCCGTCACCCGCAACCGGCTGGTCGGCTTTTACCGAACCTGCGAAGCGGCGGGCATCCGCGTGCCGGACGAATATGTCCGCGCGGCCCGCTTCCACGATCCGGACACCAGCGCCCGCGTCACCCATGAGCTCCTGGCGCTGGAGCATCCGCCCACCTGCATCATTTACCCGGACGACATCTGCGTCCTGGGCGGCCGGAGCGAGATGGAGAGCCAGGGCCTCTCCATTCCGGAGGACATCAGCGTCGCCGGCTATGACGGCGCGCTGCTCAGCGAAGCCCTCCGTCCGCCGCTGACGACCGTCCGGCAGGACACCGACACGCTGGGCCGCCGGGCCGCCGCGATCCTGATCGAGGCTATCGAGAACAAAAAGACCTATCTGCCGCAGCAGGAGCTGATCCCGGGGCAGCTGATCCCGGGAGGAACGGTGAAAAAGCTCGCCTGAATCCGTACCCCGCATCCGAACGACGGATGTAAATGATAGTCAGCCAGCAAAAAAACAAAACTATAGGAGGAAAGAACATGAAAAAACTCATCGCACTGGTTCTGGCTCTCGTGATGGTCCTTGGCCTGGCCGCCTGCGGCGGCAGCAAGCCCGCGGAAGAGACCAAGCCCGCCGAGACCAAGCCCGCCGAGACCAAGCCCGCGGAAACGACTCCCGCCGAGCCCGCCGCTCCGGAACAGACCGTTCTGAAGCTGTGGTGCATCGCCACCGAGTCCGACTCCAACCGGCCTGCCTATCTGAAGGCCATCGAGGAGTACGAGAAGGCCCACCCCGATGTAAAGATCGAGATGGAAGCTTTCGAGAACGAGTCCTACAAGACCAAGATCAAGGCCGCCATGATGGGCGGTGACGCCGACGACCTGCCCGACATCTTCTTCACCTGGTCCGGCGCCTTCCTGGGCGACTTTGTCGATGCCGGCAAGGTCTTCTGCCTGGATGATTACTACAAGCCCTACGGCGATCAGATCCCCGAGGTCATGCTGGCCAACACCACTTACGGCGGCAAGCACTTCGGCGTGCCGACGACCTTCAATATCGTCGCCATGTTTGCCAACATGGACATGCTCGCCGAGGTCGGCTGGGATCATGTCCCCGAGACCTATGAAGACCTGACCGCCTGCTGCGACGCGCTGGTCGCCGCCGGCAAGATCCCCTTCGGCTGCGCCGGCAAGGAGACCTGGTGCGTCACCGAGTATCTTGAGCCCATCATCATCAAGACCATCGGCTACGAGGCCCTCGGCAAGATCTTCGCCGGTGAGGCTACCTGGAACGATCCCGACATCGCCAACGCCGTGACCACCTTCCAGGATATGATCAACAAGGGCTACTTCGATCCCAGCGGCATGGCTCTGGGCAACGACGAGGTCAAGGCCAACTTCCTCGCCGGCAAGACCGCCTTCTATCAGAACGGCTCCTGGAACACCGGTGAGATCAACGACGCCAGCTTCAAGCCCGCCGTCGCCCTGTTCCCCGTCATGAACGCCGCGCGCTCCACCTACAACCAGACCATCGGCGGCCCGTCCGACTCCCTGGCTGTCTGCGCCTCCTCCAAGAATGTGGAGCTGGCCGCGGAAGTCGCCGTGTGGCTCGGCAAGGAGATCTGCCACTACAACTACCTGAACGCCGTGGGTCTGCCCGCCTGGATCCCCGATTACGACACCAGCTCCCTCAAGCCTCTGCTGGTCGACATCGCCGACCTGGTGGCCTCCTGCGAGGGCATGGTCCTGTTCGGTGACACCGCCATGAGCGCCGATCCTGCTCAGGTCTACCTCAGCTACGTCTCCCAGGTTTACGGCTGCGAGATCGACGGCGACGGCTTCGTTGCCGGTCTGACGAACGATCTCGGCTGAGATCCCCCGTCGCGCGCACATTTAATATCTGATTAGTCTTCAGGCGGCCTTTCGCAGATCCTTCGGGGTCTGCGGATGGCCGCCTACCCCCCAAAGGAGGGTGTGACGCTTGAAGAAACTGTACAGCAACAAATGGCAGATCCTGATCTTTCTGCTGCCGGCGCTGATCCTCTTCTGCGGCGTGCTGATCGCGCCCATCGGCGCCTCCGCCTACTACAGTTTTTTTGACTGGAACGGCTTCGGAGAAAAGACGTTCATCGAATTCTCCAACTACAGGGAGCTCTTCACCAGCAATGCCATCGGGTTCATGAAGGCCCTGCGCAACTCCCTGCTGCTGGCGGCGCTGTCCGTTGGCCTGCAGCTGCCCCTGGCGCTGGCGCTGGCTTTGGCGCTGGGCAAGGGCATCAAGGGGGAACGGGGCTTCCTGTCCATCTACTTTATGCCCGTGCTGATTTCCACGGTGGTCATCGGCCAGCTGTGGCTGAAGATATACAATCCGGATTACGGCATCCTCAACGTGTTCCTCCGGAAGGTCGGACTGGAGAGCTGGACCCGGATCTGGCTGGGCACCAAGAAGACCGCGCTGGGCTCGGTGTTCGTGCCCACGCTGTGGCAGTACGTGGGCTACCATATGCTGCTGCTGTACGCGGGCGTCAAGAGCGTGCCCCCGGAGCTCCGGGAGGCGGCCATGCTCGACGGCGCCACCGACGGTCAGGTGAACCGCTACATCGTGCTCCCGTACATCAAGCCCATCATCAAGATCAGCGTGATCTTCGCAGTCACCGGCTCGCTCAAGTCCTTCGACCTGATCTATGTTCTGACCAACGGCGGGCCTCTGCACTCCACGGAGGTGCCGAGCACGCTGATGATCAACATGCTGTTCCTGCGCAACCGCTACGGCATGGGCAGCACCATCGCCGTGATGCTGATCGTGCTGTGCTTCGGCTTCGCGCTGCTGATCAACGCCATATTCAGAGAGGAGGATTGACATGAGGAACAAGAGCAGAACGGCCCAGACCCTCATTTATATCGGTCTTGTTCTCTGGGCGCTGATCAATCTCTTCCCCGTATACTGGATGTTCACCTTCTCCCTGAAGGACAACGCCGAGATCTTCGGCGACAACGTGGTGGGCCTGCCCAGGCACTGGCTCTGGTCCAACTATATCAGCGCCATGAAGACCGGAAAGATGGGCGTTTACTTCCTCAACAGCGCCATCGTGGCCACCGCAACGATCCTCATCACCCTGGCTGTGGCGCTCATGGCCACCTTTGCGCTCACCCGGCTGATCTGGAAGCGTCAGAAAACCCTCAACAAGTTCTTCATGCTGGGTCTGACCATCCCCATCCACGCCTCCATCGTGCCGGTCTACGTTACGCTGTCCCGGATGCACATGCTCAACACCTACTGGGCGCTGATCATCCCCTACTCGGCCTTTTCCCTGTCCATGGCTATCCTGGTCTGCACCGGGTTCATGAATGAGATACCGCGGGAGCTGGACGAATCCGCCTGCATCGACGGGTGCAGCACCTGGGGGATCTTCTTCCGGATCATCGTGCCGCTGATGAAGCCGGCCGTGGCCACGGTGGGCATCTACACCTTCCTGCAGTGCTGGAACGAGCTGATGTTTGCCAACGTCTTCATTTCCAAGAGCGCGCTGCGGACGCTGCCCGTGGGCGTGCAGGCCCTGTCGGGACAGTACACCACCGACTGGGGCCCCATCGGCGCGGCGCTGGTGGTCGCCACCTTCCCCACGCTGTTCGTGTACATTTTCCTCAGCAAAAAGATCCAGGAGAGCTTTATCGCGGGCGCCGTGAAGGGCTGAGCCTGCAGTTGATATGAAACATGCCGGGGGACGCAGCGGATGAGCTCTGCCGTCCCCCTTCCCATAGACCCGGCGCCCGGCAGCACGTTCCTTTCTGTCGGGTCCCGGCATGAGGAGGTGAAGGAACAGTGGATCGTGAAAAAGCCAGGGCGAAGGCCGCTGCCCTCGTGGCCCGGATGACCCTGGAGGAGAAGGCGTCGCAGCTGCGCTATGACGCGCCCGCCATCGAGCGGCTGGGGATCCCGGCGTACAACTGGTGGAACGAGGCGCTCCACGGCGTGGCCCGCGGCGGCACCGCCACCAG
Source organism: Oscillospiraceae bacterium (assembly GCA_017541825.1). Classification (GTDB taxonomy): domain Bacteria; phylum Bacillota; class Clostridia; order Oscillospirales; family Oscillospiraceae; genus Apopatocola. The sequence goes on from JAFXYJ010000077.1 coordinate 5,345, forward strand.
CTTTCCGCAGGCCATCGCGCTGGCAGCCACCTTTGACGACGGGCTCGTGGAGGCGCTGGGCGACGCCGCCGCCACGGAGGGGCGCGCGAAGTACAACGCGCTCTCGGCGCGCGGCGACCGGGACATCTATCACGGCCTGACCTTCTGGTCGCCCAACATCAATATTTTCCGCGACCCCCGCTGGGGCCGCGGGCACGAGACCTACGGCGAGGATCCCTATCTGACCTCACGGATGGGGCAGGCCTACGTCCGCGGTCTTCAGGGCAGCGGCGAGACGCTCAAGGCCGCCGCCTGCGCCAAGCATTTCGCCGTACACAGCGGGCCGGAGGCCCTGCGCCACAGCTTTGAAGCCGTCGCCTCGCCCAAGGACATGGAGGAGACCTACCTCCCCGCCTTCCGCGATCTGGTGACGAAGGCGAAGGTGGAGGCCGTCATGGGCGCATACAACAGCACCAACGGCGAGCCCTGCTGCGGCAGCGTGACCCTGCTGCGGGACATCCTGCGGGACGCCTGGGGCTTTGCCGGACACGTGGTGTCCGACTGCTGGGCCGTGCGCGACTTCCACACCGGCCACATGGTCACCCGCACGCCCCAGGAATCCGCGGCCATGGCCCTGTCCGCGGGCTGTGACCTCAACTGCGGCTGCACGTTTCTGTTCATCGTCCGGGCCGTGCAGGAGGGGCTCGTGTCTGAGGACGCGGTCACGGAGGCGGCGGTCCGCCTGTTCACCACCCGGTATCTGCTCGGCATCATGGGCGAGGGCAGCGAATACGACGCGATCCCCTATGACGCCGTGGAGTGTCCGGAGCATCTGGCGCTGGCCCGCGAGGCCGCGCTCAAGAGCTGCGTCCTGCTGAAAAACAACGGCCTGCTGCCGCTGAACGCCGGCCGTATCGGCACCGTGGGGGTCATCGGCCCCAACGCCGACAGCCGGGACAGCCTCGTGGGCAACTACCACGGGACCTCCTCCCGCTACATCACGCTGCTGGAGGCGGTGGAGGACGTCATGGAGGGCCGCGGCCGCGTGCTCTATTCCGAGGGCTGCCATCTCACCCGGGACCGGGTGGAGCCGCTGGCGCAGCCGGACGACCGTCTGGCCGAGGCGGAGGCCGTGGCCGCCGCCAGCGATCTGGTGATCCTGGCGCTGGGCTTCGACGAACACTATGAGGGCGAGGAGCCCGACGATTCCAACGCCGGAGACGCCGGGGACAAGCCCGATCTGCTGCTGCCCGAGCCGCAGCGGCGGCTGCTCACGGCGGTGCTCGACGCGGGCAAGCCCACGGTGGTCGTGCTGCTGGGCGGCAGCGCCATGGACGTCTCGGAGGCGCAGGAGCGCGCCGACGCCGTGCTGCTGGCCTGGTACCCCGGCGCCAGAGGCGGGAAGGCCGTGGCGGAGCTGCTCTTCGGGGCGGCGTCCCCGTCGGGCAAGCTGCCTGTCACCTTCTACCGCAACGAGGCGCTCCGGGAGCTGCCCGACTTTACGGACTATTCCATGCGCAACCGCACCTACAAGTATTATACCGGTACGCCGCTCTATCCCTTCGGCTACGGCCTGAGCTACGCCGATATGGCCCTGCGCGGCCTGTGCGCCGACGGGAAGACGGCCCGCGTCACCGTGCGCAACGACAGCGGCTTCGCCGCCGAGGAGGTCGTGGAGCTCTGGCTCCGGGACGAGGACAGCGCCGACGCGCCTCCCCATCCGATCCTCGCCGGCTTTGCCCGGGTGCGGCTCGAGCCGGGAGAGGAGCGGGAGGTATGCGTCCCGCTGGACGAGGCGGCCTTCACCGTGGTGGGGGACGACGGCGTACGCCGTCCCGGCAGCGGCCGGTGGACTGTGTACGCCGGCTTCGGACAGCCCGACGCGCGCACCGAGGCGCTCACCGGGCGCAAATGCCTGTCGACCGCGCTGACATTATAAAATAACAGGGGGATGCGTTATGCTTTATATCGGAATCGATTTGGGGACATCGGCGGTAAAGCTGCTGCTCGTGAATGACGAGGGCGCCATCCGCCGCACCGTCTCGCGGGAATATCCCCTGGCCTTTCCCCACCCCGGCTGGAGCGAACAGGAGCCCGCCGACTGGTGGAACGGCTGCCTGGACGGGCTCAGGGAGCTGCTGGACGGCTTTGACGCAAAGGAGGTCGCCGGCATCGGCGTCGGCGGCCAGATGCACGGGCTCGTCGTCCTGGACGCGCAGGACGCGGTGATCCGTCCCGCCATTTTGTGGAACGACGGCCGCACCGGCGAGGAGACGGACTGGCTGAACACCGTGATCGGCCGGGAGCGCCTGTCCGAATACACGGCGAACATCGCCTTCGCGGGCTTCACCGCTCCGAAGATCCTGTGGATGCGCAATAAGGAGCCGGAAAACTATGCGCGCATCGCGAAGATCATGCTGCCCAAGGACTATATCAACTACATGCTCACCGGCGTCCACGCCTGCGATTATTCCGACGCCAGCGGCATGCTGCTGCTGGATGTGAAGGACAAGCGCTGGTCGCCCGAGATGCTGGAGATCTGCGGCGTCACCGAGGCGCAGATGCCCCGGCTGTTCGAAAGCTATGAGGTCATCGGCACCCTCCGGCCGGAGATCGCCGCCGCGCTGGGCCTGTCGCCCGACGTCAGGGTCGTCGCCGGAGCCGGGGACAACGCCGCCGCCGCGGTCGGCACGGGCACTGTCGGCGAGGGCGGCTGCAACATCTCCCTGGGGACCTCGGGCACGATTTTCATCTCCTCGAAGAAATTCGGCGTGGATCCCAACAACGCCCTGCACGCCTTCGCCCATGCCGACGGCGGCTGGCATCTGATGGGCTGCATGCTCTCCGCGGCCAGCTGCAACAAGTGGCTGTGCGAGGACATCCTGCACACCGCCGACTACGGCGCCGAGCAGGCGGATATCCAGCCCGAAGCGCTGGGGAGCAACCACGTTTTCTTCCTGCCTTATCTGATGGGCGAGCGCAGCCCCATCAACGACGTGAACGCCCGGGGCGCCTTCGTGGGCATGACCATGGACACCTCCCGCGCCGATATGGTGCAGGCGGTGCTCGAGGGCGTGGCCTTCGCCATCCGCGACAGCTTTGAGGTGGCCCGGTCCCTGGGACTGGACATCCCCCGGAGCAAGCTCTGCGGCGGCGGCAGCAAATCCCCTCTGTGGCGGACGATCTTCGCCAACGTGCTGGGCATCCCCCTGGATCTGGTGAAGACCGAGCAGGGACCCGGCTACGGCGGCGCCATGCTGGCCATGGTCGGCTGCGGCCGCTACGGGACCGTCGCCGAGGCGGCGGACGCGCTGGTGGAGGTGGCGGACACCGTGACGCCCGACCCGGCGCTCACGGCCCGTTACGAAGAGCAGTACCGGAAATTCCGCCGCATCTATCCCGCCATGAAGGAACTGTTTCCCGCGATCCAATAAGAGTGAAAGGATGAACGGTATGAAGATCTATTCTGTTTCCGACCCGGAATTCAAGCCCTACGGCCAGGTGCTCGAGGGGTACGACACCGCGGAGCTCATCGCGGCCATGGAGGCCATCCCCCTGCCGGCGGAGGGCGTGTCCTACGAGCCGGGCATCGCCTCTCTGGAGGCCTGCGCCGTCTTTGCCGATTTCCGCGACCGCGGCTACGGCGGCATGCCGATCCAGCTGGGCATGTGCTGGGGCCGCAACACAAAGCTCAACTGCCTGGAGTACCACCGCGACAGCGAGATCAACCTCGGCGCGGGCGACTTCATCCTGCTGCTGGCAAAACAGGACGAGATCGTCGACGGCGTGCTGGACACGGCGAAGGTGAAGGCCTTCCGGGTCCCCGCCGGGGTCCCGGTGGAGGTGTACGCCACCACGCTGCACTACGCGCCCTGCCACACCGACGCGCCCGCGGGCTTCCGCGTGGCGGTGGTGCTGCCCAGGGGCACCAACACCGAAAAACCGGCCTTTGAGCCGAAGTCCGCCGAGGACGGCTGGATGACCGCCCGCAACAAGTGGCTCCTTGCCCACCCGGAGTCCGCCGAGGCCGCTTCCGGCGCGCACATCGGACTGAGCGGCGTGAACGTGGATATCGCGGAGGCGCTCTGAACAAAAGAAAACAAAAAGGGGCTGTTGACAAACAGCCCCTTTTTGTTTTGAAACGCCGCGCGGGGCGTTCGCCGTAACCGGGGGTTGAGGCGTTCAGCTCCATTGTCGGTGCTTGCCCGACGTAATACGCTTTTTCCGTGACCGGGGGTTGGGGCGTTCAGCTCCATTGTCGGTGATTATCCGAGGTAATGCGCTTTTTTCTATGAGGATCCCTTTTGCTCGGATCGGCTGCGTTTCCATCGTTATATCGCATTTTCGCGGGTCTTTTCTGTGCTGCAGAGCGTCCTCGCAAGCTTCGTATCGTTCGCTTCCTCGCAGGCTCGAAA
>JAFXYJ010000078.1 GCA_017541825.1 Oscillospiraceae bacterium
ATCTGGACTTTTTCAAGGATCTGGAGGATATCAAGTCCTCGTTCCGTAAATTCGCCTCTCTCGTTCCGCCCAGCGGGTTTATCGTCGCCAACGCGGAGGACGAGAACACCATGGACGCTCTGCGTCCCCTCGGCCGGGATCTTTTCACCTTCGGCCTGCACAAGGGCGCGGACGTATACGCTGAGAACATTCAGCGCAAGGGCGCAAAATCCGAATTTGACGTCATGTACGGGGAAGAGGTATTTGCCCACGTCAAGCTGCAGATCCCCGGCGACCACAACATCAAGAACGCGTTGGCGGCCTCTGCGGCCGCGATCTGCCTGGGCTGCAGCCCCTCGGCGATCGAGTTCGGTCTCGGTGCCTTCACCGGCGCCAACCGGCGTTTTGAATTCAAGGGCAAGTATAACGGCGCGGATATCTATGACGACTACGCCCACCACCCGCGGGAGCTGCAGGTGCTGCTGGACGCGGTGGAGCCTCTGGGCTACCGGCGCGTGATCGTGGTGTTCCAGCCCCATACATATTCCCGCACAAAGGCGTTCTTCAACGAATTCTGCGAGCAGCTCCGCCGGCCCGACTTCTGCTATCTGGCGGAGATATACGCCGCCAGGGAGACGAACACTCTCGGCATCTCCTCCGCCGATCTGGCCCGTGAGATACCGAACGGCCAGTTCTTTGCCGATAACACGGAGCTGGAGAAAACGCTTCGTGCCGTCGCCTCGCCGGGCGACATCATCCTGACGGTGGGCGCCGGCGACGTATATCAGATCGGCGAAAAGCTGCTCGAGAGCTGATCCTGGGAGGTGCCGGTTTGTCCCGCCAGTATATAAAAGCCCGCGCGACTTCTCTGATGCTGCTTGTACGGCCCTATCCGTACGTTTTCACGCTGCTCTACGTGGCTTTGACACAGGCGCTGAATCTCGTGAGCATGCAGGTCGGCGGGCAGCCCTTCGTGATGGATCTGGACGCCGCGGCGGCGGGGGATACCGCCAACGCCGTCCAGTTCGTCCCGGAGAACATCACATACAAGTCCTCGCTGATCCTGTTCGTCATTCTTTTCATCTCCGTCATCCTGCATTACGGCTATCTGAGCTACTGCCTGCACGCAACGCGGGGCAAGCCGGCGTCGTTTTATGATCTGATAGACGGATTCATCGTTTTTTTCCGTGCCGTTTTGATCTGGCTGATCACATCGGTCCTGACTTATATCGGGATGCTCCTTCTCATCGTACCGGGGCTGATCGTGACATATACCTACGCCCAGGCGCCCAGAATGCTGCTTGACCATCCGGAATGGTCCGCTCTCCGGTGCCTGCGAGAGAGCCGCATCCTCATGCGCGGACGCCTGAAGGAATACTTTTTCCTGCGTCTGAGTCTGCTGGGATGGAACGTGCTGTGCCTGTTTCCCGTGACGGCGGTTTTCGCGATGCCGTATTCGAATCTGTGTGAGACCGTGTTCTATCAAAGCCTCACCGGAGAGATCACAGAGCCGCCCGCGCCCGGACCGGACAGCGACGAAAAGCCGCCCTGGGAATACTGAGAGGAGAACACATGAAACGCATCGCAGTCATTACCGGTGCTTCCAGCGGGATCGGCCGTCAATTTGTCTTGACGGCCGATCGATTTTCACGGTTCGACGAGATATGGGCCATCGCCCGCCGTGCGGAGCGCTTGGAACAGCTTCGTGAGACGGCGCCGTTCCCCGTCCGGCCGCTGCCGCTGGATCTGTCGCAAAAGAGCTCTCTTGACGCCTACGCGGCCCTGCTGGAAGAGGAAAAGCCGGAGGTGGCGCTCCTTGTCAACGCCAGCGGATACGGCAAATTCCGCGCCGTGATGGATACGCCGCTGGAAGTGAATCTGGATATGGTAGACGTCAACTGCAAAGCGCTCATGGCGCTCTGTCAGCTCACCGTGCCCCGGATGCCCTCCGGCGGTCAGATCATCAACATGGCTTCCGTGGCGGCATATCAGCCGATCCCGTATATCAACGTATACGCCGCGACAAAATCGCTGGTGCTCAGCTACAGCCGCGCGCTGGATCGCGAGCTGCGCGGCCGCGGGATCCGGGTAACGGCGGTCTGTCCGTTCTGCACGGATACGGAGTTTTTTGACCGCGCCGTCGATCCGGATAAGGAGCCTGTGGTCAAGAAATACATCGCCATGTACCGGCCGGAGGACATCGTCTCCAGAGCCTGGCGGGACGTGAAAAAAGGCCGCGACATGAGCAAGTACGGCTTTATTGCCCGCGCACAGGGTTCTATGGTCAAGCTGCTTGCCCACAGGATCGTTATGAATATCTGGATGAACCAGCAAAAACTGTAAAAAAGCATCCCCGGCACGACAGGCCGGGGATGCTTTATATGCGGATTTAAGTACTGGGGGCAGTCGTGCGTTTGTCGCGGCGGCGGCCGCGGCCGCGCCGGCGGCTTTGCGTGGATTTGTCACGGTAGTATTTTTCCATGGACTCGTCCGCCCGGTAAACGATCCGGTTTACGGCCCATGATTCGTCTTCGGTTTTGCGGAATTTCAGACGGATCAGGAATTTGCCGTGCTCGGCACAGGCGCCGAGGGTCATGTAGCGGCGGTCACCCTGATTGACCCAGCGGCTGAGCTCAAGCTCTCCGCCGCAGTCGGGGCAGACGGTATGGTTCACCTCGCTGTCGAGAAACGCCTCACTGCGCGAGACATAGCCCGAAAATGCCCTGTGCTCCAGCGCGTCGCTTTCCTCGCCGTTCTGCTTTTCGGTGGGAAGCCTGGTGGCGAGGAGAGAGGCAGCGTCGTCATACTGATCGAGTCCCGCGGCAAAATCCAGCCGCGAGCACACCAGCGCGGTGTTGTAAGCATCGCCCAGCGCGTCGTGCGCCGTACGTGTCTGCTCGATGGCGAAATGCTCCATCGCCGTAGCGAGAGATTTCTGGTTTTTGTCGCCGTCCGTCTGAATATTATAAATGAGCTGGAGATTGATCCAGTCGTCGATCCAGTCCCAGTCGAGATCATGGACGATGATGTTCTGCTCCATGATCCGCCGGTCATCGTAGCCCCAGGTGATGAACTGCGCGCCGTCGCCGCACCATTCGCGGAAGCGCTCGAATACCCTGGGGAAGGTTTCGCTGTGGTTCAGACGGTCCTTGTCGAAACCGGTGAGCTTTTTGACCTTGTAGTGCAGGCTGCGGAAAAAGATCGGCTTCACATCCGACTGAAATTCTTCTCCGGGAGTAAAGTCATCGTTGAGCCGGACCGCACCGATCTGGATGATCTCGCCCGCGAGCCGGATCGGAAGGTGATTGAAAATGGAAGCGTTGGCGCTCATGGCCTGGTTCCATTCAAGATCGAGAACAATATACGACATGCAGTAACATACCTTTCATATTAACCCACATATTATAACAACTAGTCGGCAAATAGACAAGTCCCGATCCAAGCAATTTTTCGTAAAAAGGGAGCAGAGAATCGCTTTCTTTTTTTGCGGTTCGGCGTTATAATGATCCAAATCATGAAACAACTGTTTTCGCAAGGAGGAGTAGACCATGAAAATCGCTGTCGTCTGCGGAGGACTCAGCCGCGAACGGGACGTGTCCATCAGCACGGGGACCTGCGTGGCCGCGGCGCTGCGCGAGCGGGGTCACGAGGTGGCGCTGATCGATCTGTTTTTCGGCGACGAGAACATGGCCTCGGACGTCTCCGGCGCCTTCACGTCTGCCAACGACAGCAGACGGTATGCCGTCAAGGAAACCGAACCGGATATCGCTGCGCTGAAGGCCGGACGCGGGGGCAGGGGACTGCTCGGCCCGGGCGTGCTCTCGATCTGCAGCAGCGCCGATATCGTGTTTCTGGCGCTCCACGGCGCCGAGGGTGAGAACGGCAAGCTGCAGGCTTACCTGGATATCTGCGACATCCCCTATACGGGAAGCGGTTATCTGGGCAGTGCGATCGCCATGAACAAGGAGCTTACGAAAACACTGTTTTCCGAAGCCGGGATCCCGACCCCGCCGGGCGTCACGCTGCACAGAGGCGATGAACGCGTAAACCGCGTCGGCTATCCCTGCGTGGTAAAGCCCTGCTCGGGCGGCTCCTCCGTGGGGACGAACATCGTGTTCGACGAGGCGGAATTCAACGAGGCGCTGACCCAGGCCTTCGCCTGCGACGAGGCGGTCCTGGTGGAAAAATACATAAAGGGCCGGGAATTCACGGTCGGCATCATGGGCGGCGCGGCCATGCCGGTCATTGAGATCATTCCCAAAACCGGTTTTTACGACTACAAAAACAAGTATCAAGCCGGTCTTACCGAGGAGATCTGCCCCGCGCCGCTCTCCGAGGAGGAAACGAAACGAGTCCAGCGCCTGGCGGAGAGAGCCTTCGAGGCGCTGCATCTGGAGGCTTACGGGCGCGCGGACTTTCTCCTGGACGACGCGGACGGTACGCTCTACTGCCTGGAGATCAACAGTTTGCCAGGGATGACGCCCACGAGCCTGATCCCGCAGATGGCTGCCGCCCAGGGAAAAAGCTACGGGGAGCTGTGCGAGGAGATCATTGCGGTCTCGCTGAAAAAATATGAAAATGATTGATATTTCCATCGGAACGATGCTGCGCGTCAGCGGAGGCGTTTGGCAGGGAGACCCCGCGCTTCTCGATGCGCGGCCGACAAATATCGTGACGGACAGCCGCGACGCCGGGGAGGGCAGTCTGTTCATCGCGCTGCGCGGTGAGCACACCGACGGACACAGGTATATCCCCGACGTGTTTCGGCAGGGAGCGCTGGCCGTGCTCTGCGCCGAAGAGGGCGCTCCGGGCGAACCGCGTCTCGTGGTGCCTGATGTCATGACCGCCATACGGCAGATCGGCGCGTACAGCCGGGACCGCCTGTCGATTCCCTTCGTGGGGATCACGGGCAGCGTGGGGAAGACCACCGCCAAGGAAATGGTCGCCTCCGTGCTCTCGGCAAGATTCAGCACCTATAAAACACCCGGGAGCCTGAACGGACAGATCGGCCTGCCGGTCACGCTCATGGCCATGGCGGAGGATTATGAGATCGCCGTCGTGGAGATGGGCGTATCCATGTTCGGGGAGATGGAACGTCTCACAAAGCTCGTCCGACCGGATCACGCGGTGTTCACCAACATCGCCGACGCGCATCTGGAATACTTCCACGATCGGCCTGGTATTTTTTCGGAGAAGAGCAGGATCACCCTGGGGATGCCCGAAAACGGCGTCGTCTTTGCCAACGGCGACGATGAGCTGCTCTCCCGCGCGGATTTCGGACGTCGTACTGTCCTGTTCGGTCTCGGAGAAAACTGTCAGGTCCGCGCGCTGAACATCGCCCGCGGCGAAAACGCGGAGCTGAAGTGCCGCATCGCAGCCGACGGCCGCGCCTTCGACGTGCGCGTTCCGGCTTACGGGACATATATGATCTATTCCGTTCTGGCCGCTGCGGCGGTGGGGATGGAGTTCGGCATGACGGACGCGGAGATCGCCGACGGGTTCCTGCAGTATCACACCGTGGGACACCGTTCCCGGGTGATCAAAACGCCTTACTGCACGCTCATCGACGACTGCTATAACGCCAACCCGACCTCCAACCGGGCTGCCATCGACTCCATGGTGGAGTTCGAGGGCAGAAAGGTATGTATCCTCGGAGATATGCGCGAAATGGGAGAACAATCGCCGAAGGTGCATCGAGAGATCGGCGAATACGCGGTCAGCCGCGGTGTCGAGCTGATCCTGACCCACGGCAGCGACGCGGCTTATATCGCACAGGCGGCCGGAGACAGGGGGATCCATTTTGAGGACCGTCAGGCACTGAGGGATGCGATTCCGTCGTTGATCCATC
>JAFXYJ010000079.1 GCA_017541825.1 Oscillospiraceae bacterium
CGGCGCGGCGGTCGGTTCGGCCGTCGGCGCGGCGGTCGGCGGCGGCGACGATCTCAGCGCCGGCGCCGCTGTGGCCGCGGTCCGGCTGTTCGCCGGTGAGGACGCGGTTCCTGTTCCGGCACGCCCCGCGATGCCGACGAGCAGGAGTGCCGCCAGCGCCCAAAACCACCAGCGCTGGAAAATACGCTTCTTCGTTTTCCCGGGCTTGTCCGTCGGGTACCCGGGCTGCGGTCCCGCCGTCCGGGCGGGCGGGTCCTCCGTGGGCGCGCCGCATTCGGGGCAGAACCGCGCCCCCTCCCGCAAGGGCGCGCCGCACTGTCTGCAATATGCCATCGTCATAGACCTCCTTTGTGTTTTTCGGGCAGTTCATCATAGCAGAAACCGCGCCGCCGCGTTCTCACCGTTTCGGTGGGAACGCGGCGGTTCATTCGTAGTTTTTGATCAGCGGAGCCTGGCCGCAGCTCTCCAGCAGCCGGTTGACCTCGCGCGGATCGCGGATCTCATTCCGGATCGCGGCCATCAGCGCCGCGTCCCGCGGGAATCGGCCGTGCAGCGGCGCCATGCCGTAGAGGATCAGCGCCTCCCGCACCTCCTCCGGCCGGAAATGCGCGCCGAGGCACAGCCGCAGGATCGTGTCGCGCTGCCGTGTGCGCTTTTCCTGGGCAATCAGCTTGTAGCCGTAGTTTTCCGACAGATCGGCGGCGAGGAACACGTTCTGCTGCAGGACGCCCTTCTCCTTGAACTTCATCCGCATGTAGTCCGCGAACGGGTGCGGACCGGTGATCAGATCCTCCTTTCGCCGTTCGAGAAAGTCCGCCAGTTCTTCCGGTCCGATGCGCCCGAGTTCTTCGTTCAGCCGCCTGCTGACCTGTTCATAGCTCTCCTTGTGCAAAATCGTTCACCCTTTCCATAGTTGAACGCCGACCGGGACGAACCCGACCGGCGTTCTGCTATGGGGGCTGTAAATTCTGCGCACCGCGCCGCTCGGACCCGAGGGGACCGCCCGCCGTCGGCGGGCTGTTCCTTTGTGATCCGGACTTGAACCGTCCGGCGCGGTATGGTACAGTGAGGACGCATGAACAGCGCAGAAATGTTAAAGTGAGGAACCTGCCATGACGATCGAAACGCAAAGGCTGCTCCTGCGGCCCTTTACGGAGGATGACGCCGAGGACGTTTTCGAATATCTGGAGACGCCGGCCGTCAACTGCTTTGCCGACATGAAGCTCCATTCGCCGGAGGAGGCCCGGGCCGAGATGAAAAAGCGCGCCGGCGAGACCGAGAATTATTTCGCCGTCGTGTTGAAGGACAGCGGCAAGGTGATCGGCGAGATCGGCGCTTATCCGGACCCGGGTCACGGGGAGGAGGATCCCGTGCGGGACACCTACAGCCCGATCTGGATGCTGAACCGGGCGTATCACGGCAAGGGTTATGCCTATGAGGCCGCCCGCGCCCTGTTCGACTGTCTGTTCCGGGAGAAGGGGGCCCGGCGCATCTACGCCTACACCGAGGATTACAACCTCCCCTGCCAGCGCCTGTGCGAACGGCTCGGAATGCGCCGGGAGGGTGTGTTCGTCGAGTTCGTCTCCTTCGTGAACGGCCCCGACGGCAGCCCGATCTATGAGAACACCATTCAGTACGCGATCCTGAAAAAAGAGTGGGCACAATGACGATCCGGCCGGCGGGGGATGGGACATGAGAGAGCTCGATACCGACACGCTGCTGTTCTTCTCCGGGCATATGGAGGCGCTGGAGCTTTACCGGCTTCTGGAAGAGCGTCTGTATGACACCTTTCCGGAGGTGAACAAACGGGTGCAGAAAACACAGATCACGTTCTATAACCGCCATGTGTTTGCCTGCGTGTCCTTCGCGCGGGTGAAGCGCAGGGCCGAGCTGCCGCGCGGCTGGCTGGTGCTGACCCTCGGCCTCCCGGATCCGCTGGAATCCGAACGCGTCGCGGTGAAGACGGAGCCCTATCCCGGCCGATGGACGCACCATATCGTCCTGAGCCGGCCGTCGGAGCTGGACGGGGAGCTGTTTTCCTGGATCGGCGGCGCGTATGCCTTTGCCGAAGCGAAAAGGTGAGGGGGCTTCCGCTCCCGTATGCGGACAAGCCGCAGAGGAGTCCTCTGCGGCTTGTCCGTTTTTCGGCGCATCATCCCGCGAGCCAGGCCTCGACGGCCTCGGCCGTGATCGTCTGCTGCTCGGCCGCGGGGATGTCCGCGGCGCCGTCGCCCTTCTGGGCGCCGTAATTCCCGAAGCCGGCGTGGTTCCCGCCGGGGATCACGATCTCCTCGACGGAGCCGAACCGCCCCGCCCCGGCCACGCGGTCCCGGTCCAGCACGCCGTCCTTTTCGCCGTAGAGGAGCAGCATCGGCTCGTCCACAGCCCTGGTGGGGTATGCCGCCAGCAGGATCACGCCGTCGAGCGCATGGTCCGCGGCGTAGTTCGCCGCCATCGCGCCGCCGAGGGAGTGTCCGCCGATGTACCAGCGGGCATAGTCGTACCGCGCCATGACGCCGTCGGCGGCGTCGGCGTCGAGGACGGCCAGATGGAAGGGCATTTTCACCAGGCACACGTCGAGCCCGTTTTCCGCCAGACGGCACAGCAGCGGCGCATAGGCGGTCTCCTCCACCAGCGCGCCGGGGTAGAAGATGAGCGCGGCGGCGTCGGCCGGCCCGTCAAAAAACCAGCCGTAGTCGGTCTGCGAGAGCCGCACCGCGCCGGTCTCCGGCGCGCGGAGGGCGGATTCGTCGGCGCGATAGTAATCGGCCGTATAGATATAAAAGGCGGCGGCCCCGGCGGCCAGCAGCGCCGCCAGCCCGATCAGCACAGTCCTTCCGATGCGTTTTCCCTTTTTCATCACGAAGCGTCTCCGTTATTGTTTTTTGCGGCGCGCACGCGCCCGCGGCAAGTATATCACACCGCGTCCGGAAAGGAAACGGTCCGCCGCTCTTGCATCCGCCGGGGCGGTATGGTACAGTTGCATCATATGAACGCGGCGGTACTCCAGCCGGGAAAGGAGCGGGACCATGCACTCTGTCATATGGATGCTCACGGCCGGGCTTGCCCTGTGCGCCCGTGCCTTCGCGGCCGCCGGAGCGGCGGAAAAACGCGCCGCGGATCCGTTCATGCAGGCCGCCATCGATGAGGCGGCCGAGGGGATCGCGCACGGCAGCGGCGGGCCCTTCGGCGCGGTGGTGGTCCGGGACGGCAAAATCGTCGGCCGGGGCCACAACCGGGTCCTCGAGGACAACGACCCCACCTGTCACGGGGAGATCGCAGCCATCCGGGACGCCTGCGCGGCGCTGCACACCTATGATCTGAGCGGCTGCGAGCTCTATACCACCGGCGAACCCTGTCCCATGTGCCTGTACGCCTGCCTGTGGGCGAGGCTGGACCGGGTCTATTACGGCTGCACCGTCGAGGACAACAGCCGCATCGGCTTCCGCGACGCCGAAATGTACGGGTCGGAGGACCGCCGGGGGCTGCCCGAGGGCTTTCTGGTCCCGCTGGATCGGGAGGCCTGCCTGGCGCTTTTCGAGACGTATCTGGACATGGAGCACACGCTTTACTGAGCGCGGGGCCGCGCCGGATCGTGTGTATTCTGCATTTTTGAAGGAGGAACGCTCATGGAGACCAGCCCCTATGTGCCCTGGGAGCTGATGACCCGGTTCATGGTCGATGTGTTCAAGGCATACGGCGTGCCGGAGGACGACGCCCGCATCTGCACGGACGTGCTGCTCGAATCGGACCGCCGGGGCATCGAGAGCCACGGCTGCAACCGCTTCAAGCCCATTTATCTCGACCGCATCAAAAACGGCACGCTCCTGCCGGTGACCGAGCTGGAGATCGTGCGCGAGACGCCCACCACCGTTGTCATGGACGCCCACAACGGCATGGGCATGGTGGCCAGCTACCGGATGATGGAAAAGCTCATCGAAAAGGCGAGGGTGTACGGCATGTCCGGCGGCACGGTCTTCAACTCCACCCACTACGGCATCGCCGGCTACTGGACGGGCATGGCGGAACAGGCCGGCATGATCGGCATTTCCGGCACCAACGCCCGGCCCTCGGTGGCGCCGACCTTCGGCGTGGAGCCGATGATGGGCACCAACCCCCTGACCTTTACCATGCCCACCGACGAGGCCTTCCCCTTCAATCTCGACTGTGCCACCAGCATCGTGCAGAACGGCAAGCTCGAATACTATGAGCGCATCGGGCAGAGCGCCCCCGCGGGGCTCGTGGTCACCGAGGACGGCGGCACCATGACCGACCCGGGCGCGATCCTCCGGGAGATGCGCGCCGGGCGCTGCGCGCTGCTGTCCATCGGCGGTCTCGGCGAGGAGACCGGCGGCTACAAGGGCTACGGCTTCACCGCCGCGGTGGAGATCCTCTCCGCCGCCCTCGCCGGCGGGCCCTATCTGAAGGCGCTCAGCGGCAAGGACGCCGAGGGCAACAACCGGATGTACCGTCTGGGCCATTTCTTCTTCGTCATCAACCCCGAGTTTTTCATGGGCCTGGACACCTTCCGCAGGACCGCGGGCGGCATCTGCCGGGACCTGCGCGCGTCGAAGAAGGCGCCCGGCGCCGAGCGCATCTACACCGCCGGAGAAAAGGAATGGCTGGCCCGGCAGGAACGGCAGGACCTGGGCGTGCCCGTGAGCGAGGCCATCCA
>JAFXYJ010000080.1 GCA_017541825.1 Oscillospiraceae bacterium
AGCGGGTGAAGGGAATCGAACCCTCGTACCCAGCTTGGAAGGCTGGTATTCTACCATTGAATTACACCCGCAGGCTAAAGCATAATACCATCCCCCCGGCCGGATGTCAATACTTCTCCCGAGAAAAAATCGGCGTGTCCGGCAGGGGGGCGTCCGTTCTCAGCCGTGGTACAGATTCTGGTTTTCATACCGGGGCTCGCAGGTCAGATTGATGCCCAGCCGGGACAGCGTGCTCTCGTCCGCGGAGGAGAGGATCACGGTGGCGTGGGCCTCGGAGCCGGCCAGATCGTTGAGCTCCTCCATGGCCCGCGAGGCGATGGGATCGTTGACCGCGCAGACCGCCAGGGCGATCAGCGCCTCGTTGACGTGCAGCCGCGGGTTGTGGCTGCCCAGATGCTCGACCTTCAGGTGGTGCAGCGGCTCGATGATCTCCGGGGAGAGCAGAGTGATGCCGTCGTCGATGCCCGCCAGCGTCTTGAGCCCGTTGAGGATGCAGGCCGACAGCGCGCCCAGCAGGGAGCTGGTCTTGCCGGTGACGATGCGCCCGTCGGGCAGCTCCATGGCCACGGCGGGGGCGTCGTCGGTCTCTCTGGCCTTGGCCCGCGCGGGCGTCACCGGCGGCCGGTCCTCGCCGCGGATGCCCAGGGTGTTCATGAGCAGCTCGAGCTTGAGCACGGTGCTCTGCTCGGCCATGCCCTTGCGGACCTCGCAGCTCGTCCTGAACCAGCGGCGGATGATCTCCTGCCGGGAGGCCTCGCAGCATACCTCGTCGTCGCAGATGCAGTAGCCGGCCATGTTCACGCCCATGTCCGTGGGGCTCTTGTAGGGGCTCTCGCCCAGGATACGGGTCAGGATGGCCGAGAGCACCGGGAAGATCTCCACGTCCCGGTTGTAGTTGACAGCCTTCTCGCCGTAAGCCTCCAGATGGAAGGGGTCGATCATGTTCACGTCGTCCAGATCGGCGGTGGCGGCCTCGTAGGCCAGATTGACCGGGTGCTTGAGCGGGAGGTTCCAGATCGGGAAGGTCTCGAATTTGGCGTAGCCGGCCTGTTCGCCGCGGATGTGGTGGTGGTAGAGCTGGCACAGGCAGGTGGACATCTTCCCGCTGCCCGGACCGGGGGCGGTGACCACGACCAGCGGCCGTGTGGTCTCGATGAAATCGCTGCGGCCGAAGCCGTCCTCGGACACGATCAGCGGCAGATTGGCGGGATAGTCGGGGATCAGATACTGCCGGTACACCGGCAGCCCCAGGGCCTCCAGACGCTTTTCAAACTGCAGGGCGGCGCTCTGCTCCCGGCAGTGGGTGACGCAGACCCCGCCCACATAGAGGCCGCTGTTCCGGAAGGCGTCGATGAGCCGAAGCGCCTCCATGTCGTAGGTGATGCCCAGATCGCCGCGGCGCTTGTTGCGCTCGATGTCGTCCGCGGAAATGGCGACGATGATCTCCGCCTCGTCCTTCATCTCCATGAGCATCCGGATCTTGCTGTCCGGCTGGAACCCGGGCAGCACCCGGGAGGCGTGATAATCGTCGAACAGCTTTCCGCCGAACTCCAGGTACAGCTTCCCGCCCAGCTCGCGGATGCGCTCGCGGATGCGCTCGGACTGCATGGTAACGTATTTATCGTTGTCAAAACCGATCCTGTTCATGGCATTTCTCCCGTATGAAACGATCGGCCTCACCGGCCGGAGGATTTTATCATAATATAACATAATACATGATTCGCCGTCATTCGGCAACAGAAAAATGCGCCCGCGCAATAAGTTGACATAATTGGATCGATGTGCATCCTCCGACGGAAAAAGCAATATGCGGATGCTAACTTTGTGCGGCAGATACATTGTCTTTCCCGAAAAGATCGGTATAATACAGCATGAGAGACTGTTCCGTTTTTGCGGAACGGAGATCATTCGCAGTTCGGAAATTCAATATATTTTTCAGGAGGTAAACCCCATGTCCAATTATCCCTTTGACCCCAAGGAACTCGAGATCAAGCGCAGAGCCATGAGCTTCGACCCCACCAAACCCGGCACGGCACTGTTTGATTTCCCCGTGAGCGAGAGAGAGGCGCTGCTGTCCCTGTACAACAAGGGAGAGGCCGTCTGGATGCCCTACGGCGTGGAGACCGGCCTGTTCTGCCCGTCGGTCATCCCCGACAACATCGCCCGCGGCTTCGTGTTCGAGGCCGAGCGCTGGCCGGTGCCCTACACGACCCATGACGACATGTTCGGCGTCAACTGGACCTTCGTCCCCACCGTCGGCGGCTCCATGGAGACTCCGGGCATCCCCCATCCCTTCGAGGACGCCAACGACTGGAAGGAAAGCCTGAAGATCCCCGATCCCTACGACTGGGACTGGGACGCCAGCGCGAGGATGAACAACGACTACCTCAAGAACAACGGCAAGGCCAACATGTTCTGGTTCCTCAACGGCGCCACCTTCGAGCGTCTGATCTCCTTCATGGGTTTTGAGAACGCGGCCATGGCCCTGTTGGACGAGGATCAGGAGGACGCCCTGCACGAGCTGCTCGAGGCGCTGATGGATCTGCATCTGAAGATCATCGACTGCTCCGAGGAAGCCTACGGCGACGGGATCAACGGATATTACTACCATGACGACTGGGGCTCCCAGAAATCCCCGTTCTTCTCCTGCAGCGCCGGCGCGGAATTCTTTGTGCCCGTATGGAAGCGCTTCACCAGCTATGTCAAGGGCAAGGGCAAGATCGCGGAGCTGCACTCCTGCGGCCACTGCGACGCGCAGATCGAGAATATCATCGAGGCCGGCTGGCAGACCTGGACGCCGATGGCCATGAACGACACCCACGGCCTGTATGAGAAATACGGCGACAAGATCGTGATCGCCGTGGTGGCCGATCCCGTGCCCGCCGACGCCACCGACGAGGAGAAATACGAGGCCGGCAAGGCCTTCGCGGAGAAATTCTGCAAGCCCGGCAAGATCGCTTCCTTCAGCCTGTACTCTCCCCCGGTCATGTGCGATCCCTACGCCAGGGGCCTGTACGAGACCAGCCGGAAGATCCTCTCCTGAACCGAATATCCGATACCGAAACCGGAGGACGGGCCCGCCCGCCCTCCGGTTTTTCCGCGTTTTTCCGGCCGCGTCCGGGGGATCGGCTCCGCTGCACAAGAAACAAACCGCGCGTCTTTCCGGGATTTGTGCGTGCAAACCATGGTTTCCGCCGACGATTATTGTTTAATAGTATCAGACGACGGGAAAACAGACAAATCGTCGACAATTGAGAGGAGGAACCGTTATGTCTATTCCCTTTGATCCCAAAGAGCTCGAGATCGCGGGCCGTCAGCCCAGCTGGAACCCTGCCGTGCCCGGCACCGTACTCTTCAGCTTCCCTGTGACACAGAAAGAGGCCTACAAATCTCTGATCCTGGACAAGAAGCCCGTGTGGGCGCCCTACGGCGTGGAGACCGGCTTCTTCTGCCCGTCCATCATCCCCGACAACATCGCGCGCGCTTTCGTGTTTGAAGGCAAGCCCTGGGGCAAGCCCTATGACAAGGCGCCGGATATGTTCGGCATCAACTGGGTGTTCGTCCCCACCGCCGGCGGCTCCATGGAGGACCCCGACTATCCGCATCCGCTGGAGGACGTGAACGACTGGAAAGAGATCATCAAATTCCCCAACCCCGAGGAGTGGGACTGGAAGGGCAGCGCGGAGCTGAACAAAGACTACCTGAACAACAACAGAGCCAATATGTTCTGGTTCCTGAACGGCATGGGCTTCGAGCGTCTGATCTCCTTCATGGGCTTTGAGAACGCGGCCCTGGCGCTGGTCGACGAGGATCAGGAGAACGCCCTGCACGAGCTGCTCCATGCGCTGACCGACCTGCACATCAAGCTGGTCGACCTGGCCTGCGAAGCCTACGGCGACGGCATCGGCGGCTTCTGCCTGCACGACGACTGGGGCTCCCAGAAGTCTCCGTTCTTCTCCACCGAGGCCGGCGCGAAGTTCTTCGTCCCCGAGTGGAAGCGCTTCACCGAGCACGTCCACAGCAAGGGCAGGATCGCGGACCTGCACTCCTGCGGCCACATCGAGGCGCAGATCGAGAACATCGTTGCGGGCGGCTGGGACTCCTGGACGCCCATGGCCATGAACGACACCCACGATCTGTACGAGCGCTACGGCGACAAGCTGGTCATCGGCATCGTGGCGGACAAGTGGGATCCGACCGCCAGCGAAGAGGAGCAGTACGAGGCCGGCAAGAAGTTCGCCGAGAAATTCTTCCGTCCCGGCAAGGTGGGCGCGTACAGCACCTACACCGGCATCCCCATCACAGACGCCTATGCCAGAGGCATGTACGAGACCAGCCGCAAGCTGAGCTGACCTTCAAAGGCGCGTCAGCGCCTGTCGAACAGAACAGATCCGCAGGGAAGGGACGGAACGATCCGCCCCTTCCTTTTTTCATCCCGGGAGGACGGCGGGCGGCGGGCCGGAGCCGCCGCCGCACAAATGTCCGGGGAACGAAAGCGCGCGGATTTGTGCGTGCATAACATGTTTTTCCCGGCTTGCTTTTGTATAATGCTATATGTAGAAGACTGTACCCAAGAGGGAGAATAGATCATACATACCAAAAGGAGGCTCTCATTATGTCCAATTTCCCCTTTGATCCCAAGGAACTCGAGATCAAGCGCCGCGCGCCCAGCTTCATCCCCGACGCCCCCGGCACGGCGCTGTTCAACTTCCCCATGAGCGAGCGCGAGGCCTACAAGTCCATGATCCTCGACAAAAAGCCCGTGTGGATGCCCTACGGCGTAGAGACCAGCTTCTTCTCTCCGCACATCATCCCCGACGACATCGCCCGCGGCTTCGTCATCGAGGCTGAGCCCTGGAAGGAGCCCTATACCAAGCATCCCGACATGTTCGGCATCCACTGGGTATACGTGCCCGTGGCCGGCGGTTCCATGGAGGACCCCGACTATCCGCATCCCCTGGAGGACGTGAACGACTGGAAAGAGGTCATCAAGTTCCCCGACATCTATTCCTGGGACTGGGAAGGCAGCGGCCGGATGAACAAGGAGTGGCTCAAGAACAACGGCAAAGCCAACGTGTTCTGGTTCCTCAACGGCATGGGCTTTGAGCGGCTGGTTTCCTTCATGGGCTTCGAGAACGCGGCCATGGCCCTGCTGGACGAGGACCAGGAGGACGCCCTGCACGAGCTGCTCGAGGCGCTGACCAACCTGCACATCAAGATGGTCGACTGCATCGTCGAGACCTACGGCGAGGGCATCACCGCCATCGACCTGCACGACGACTGGGGCTCCCAGAAGTCTCCGTTCTTCTCCACCGCCGTGGCCAAGGAGTTCTTCGTCCCCGAGTGGAAGCGCTTCACCGATCACATCCACAGCAAGGGCATGATCGCCGATCTGCACTCCTGCGGCCATATCGAGGCCCAGATCGAGAACATCATCGACGGCGGCTGGGACACCTGGACGCCCATGGCCATGAACGACACCCACGCGCTGTACGAGAAGTACGGCGACCGGTTCTGCTTCAGCGTCTGCGCCGACAAGTGGGATCCCGCCACGGCCACGCCCGAGGAGCAGTACGAGGCCGGCAAGGCCTTTGCCGAGAAGTTCTTCCGTCCCGGCAAAGTCGCGGCCTACAGCTTCTACAGCGGCCTGCCCATGACCGACGACTTCGCCCGCGGCATTTACGAGACCAGCCGCAAAATGTGCTGAGCGATCCCTCTTTCACAGGTGTTTTTCCCGAGGCACATGTCCCCGGGAAAAACGATTTACATTTGATTTGCGCCTGCGGGCGCAAACTCTGCGAGGCTATCTGACAGTCTGCGCAAAAAGAGAGGCCACGGCCTCTCTTTTTGCGTTTACGAAAACCGTACTGTCGGCAGAAAACCGTGCCTGCACAAGAAACGGGGAAAGCCTTCTCCATTATTTGTGCGTGGGAAACATGGATTCCCCCGGCTGTTTCATTACAATAGTATACAGAGATACTATGGCATGCAAATACAATTAAATAAATAATACTATCAGGAGGTAAAAACATGTCGTATCCTTTTGACCCCAAAGAACTCGAATTCACGAAAAGAGCCCCGAACTTCTTCAACCCCGCCGTTCCCGGTACCCCGATCTACAACACCCCCGTGAGTATCCGCGAGGGCTATGAGTCCCTGCTGGTCAAGAAGGATCCCGTCTGGATGCCTTACGGCATCGAGACCGGCTTTTTTGCCCCCTCCGTCATCCCCGACAACATCGCCCGCGGCTTCGTGTTCGAGGCCAAACCCTGGCCGGTGCCCTATGACCGCCATAAGGACATGTTCGGCATCGAGTGGGTCTATGTTCCCGTGGCCGGCGGCTCCATGGAGGATCCGGACCATCCCCGTCTGCTCGAGGACGCCAACGACTGGAAAGAAAACATCGTCTTCCCCGACATCGATTCCTGGGATTGGGACGCCAGCGCCCGCCTGAACAACGACTACCTCAAGAACAACGGCCAGGCCAATCTGCTCTGGCTCCTCAACGGCGCCGGCTTCGAGCGTCTCATCAGTTTCTTCGGCTTTGAGAACGCCGCCCTGGCTCTGGTGGACGAGGACCAGGAGGACGCCATGCACGAGCTGCTCGACGCGCTGACCGATCTGTACATCAAGATCGTCGACCGCTGCGTCGAGACCTACGGCGAGGGCCTGAGCGGCTTCGACTACCACGACGACTGGGGCTCCCAGAAGTCTCCGTTCTTCTCCGAGGAGGCCGCGCAGACCTTCTTCGTGCCCGAGTGGAAGCGCCTGACCTCCCACATCAAGTCCAAGGGCAAGATCGCCGAGCTGCACTCCTGCGGCCACATCGAGGACCGCATCCAGTGCATCGTGGACGGCGGCTGGGACAACTGGGCCCCGATGCCGATGAACGACACCCAGAAGCTCTACAGGGAATTCGGCGACAAGATCATGATCGCCGTCTGCCCGGATCCCCCCGCCGACGACAGCTTTGAAGCGCAGTACGAGGCCGGCAAAAAGTTTGCGAACGAATTCTTCGAGCGCGGCAAATTCGCCTGCTTCAGCAGCTTCTACTCCAGCTTCCCGATGAGCGAAGGCTTTGCCAAGGGCATGTACGAGGTCAGCCGTCAGAAGGCTGCGCAATAAAAAACCGTACCGTCAGGTACGAAAGGAAATAGGTTCCTGGAGGGAGGACGGGATGCCCGTCCGCCTCCCGGGATGAACATTTCAAATCAGAGGAGGAACAAGCAAATGAAGATCACCCCGAAAGAGAACTACCTGCGCCTCGGCCGCGGTGAAGATCCGGCCTACATCCCCCGCTTTACCATGATGGGCGACGAGTACCTGGGCGAGGCATGCTGCAAGATGCTCCAGCCCATGGTTTTCCCGATGAACCAGTTCGTGGACGGCGGCTACGACATGTGGGGCGTGCGCTACAGAGCCGACGCCAACACCGGCGCCACGCTGCCCGAGCCCGGCAACTTCATCCTTGAGGACATCGCCGATTGGGAAAAGGTCATCAAATTCCCCGAGCGTCCCGAGGGCCTGGACTACGAGAAAATGTACGAGCACGATCTCAAGGCCATGAACATCAACCGCGAGCTGTCCGCCACCATGGCCGGCCCCGGCCTGATGCCCTTCCAGCAGCTCGTGGCCTTCATGGGCTTCACCGAGGGCCTGTGCGCGCTGGTCACGGACCCCGACAGCGTCAAGGATATGCTCAACGCCATGGTCGACTGGATCGAGCCGGTCATGTACGCCACCGTGGAATACTATAAGCCCGACATCTGGTACATCCTGGACGACTCCGCCGCCAAGCAGACCCCGTTCTTCTCCCTGGAGATCTACAAGGACGTGTTCAAGCCCATCTACACGCGTCTGGCCAAGCCCGCCACGGACCGGGGCATCCCCGTCGAGTTCCATAACTGCGGCAAGTTCCAGATTCAGATCCCCGATATGCTCGACTTCGGCGTGAAGTACACCGACCCTGCGCAGGAGACCAACGATCTGCTGGATCTGCAGAAGAAGTACCATGGCAAGCTCTGCCTGGTCGGCGGCTGGGACTGGGATCACCATATCCCCGCCAACTGGCCCGACTTTGAGGAAGAGGAGATCCGTCAGGGCGTGCGCGACGCCATCGACAAGTACGGTCCCGGCGGCGGCTACGCCTTCGGCGGCGGCGTGCCCGGCATGAACGAGGCAGCCGCGCGCGTCAACGAGATCGTCCGTGACGAGGTCCACTGGTACGGACGCAAGTTTACCGGCTACGTCGACTGAACTGTCCGCATTCGTGTCCCGCCGCCTTACGGCGGCGGGGCTTTGTAATTGCCGTTATTAGAGGAGGAGACGACAATGGGAAAAGCCAAGATCACCCCGAAGGAAAACTATCTGCGGCTGGCCCGGGGCGAGGACGCCGCCTATGTGCCCCGCTACACGATGATGAACGACCCCTGGCTGGGCGAGGCGCCCACTATGCGCCTGATGCCGCAGGTCTTCAAGGAAAACCACTTCATGAACGGCGGCTACGACATGTGGGGCGTGCGCTACGTGTCCGACTCGGGCACCGGCGCCACGCTGCCCGAGCCCGGCAACTTCATGCTCGAGGATATCGCCGACTGGGAAAAGGTCATCAAGTTCCCCGAGATGCCCGAGCACATCGATTATGAAAAGATGTACAACGAAGGGCTCAAAGCCGCGAACATCGACCGCACCCAGTCCTGCCTGCTGGCCGGCCCCACGTTCTCGCCCTTCCAGCAGCTGGTGGCCTTCATGGGCTTCACCGAGGGCCTGTGCGCCCTGGCCACCGATCCCGAGAGCGTCAAGGACATGCTCAACGCCATGGTGGACTTCCTTGAGCCGGTCATCAACGCCACCATGGAATACTACCAGCCCGACATCTGGACCATGGGCGACGACAGCTGCGCCAAGCAGACGCCGTTCTTCTCGCTGGAGACTTACCGGGACGTGTTCAAGCCCATCTATATGCGCCTGGCCAAGCCCGCGCTGGAGCGCGGCATCCCGGTCTCATTCCACAATTGCGGCAAGTTCGAGAGCCAGATCCCCGATATGATGGATTTCGGCGTCAAGTATTTCGACCCCTTCCAGGAGACCAACGATATCCTGAAAGACCAGCGGGACTATAAGGGGAAGATCGTTGTCGTCGGCGGCTGGGACTGGGATCACCACATCCCCAAAAACTGGCCCGAGTACGACGAGGAGGAGATCCGTCAGGGCGTGCGCGATACCATCGACAAGTACGCCCCGGGCGGCGGGTACGTCTTCTGCGGCGGCCTGATCGGCACCGAGGACTACGTCATGAAGGTCAACTCCATCGTCTGGGACGAGGTCTACTGGTACGGCAAAAAGGTCTGTGGATACGACCCCGACTGACGCGCATAGACGGCAGACTGGATAATTTAACGATACACGCTCACGATGATCTTCGTGAGCGTGTATCGTTATTGTGAATTCTTGAGGCAATGACAGTGACACAGAAGAAAACGAAAAGCGTCTGCCTCAAGGCTGCCCCGCGGCTCGGTGCCGCCCTTCGGGAATGGCAGGAAATGCGCCGTTACGGATATGCCCGGCGCGTTTTCGTTTGCACAGAAGATAACCGGCGCAGAAATTGTTTGTTTGTGCCCCGCTGCGCTTGACGGCACAGGGGTTTTGTACTAATATTTATAATGTAAAATCTATACGAACAACCCCTTTCGGGCTGTGCGGAAAGGAGACGGCATGAAAATCTTACTTGTAGGCGGTTTCCTGGGTTCCGGGAAAACCAGCTTCATTCTTAAGCTCGCCCATCATCTGATCGAGGACCGCGGCATCAACAACATCGTGATCCTAGAAAACGAGATCGGCGAGATCAGTGTGGACGACAAGGTCCTCAAGGGCTCCGGATATCAGGTCAAGGGCCTGTTTGCCGGGTGCGTATGCTGCACGCTGGCCGGAGAGCTCCCTGCCACGGTCCGCCAGATCGAGAGAGACATCAACCCCGACTGGATGATCATGGAGGCCACCGGCGTCGCGTTCCCGTACACGATCAAGGAAAACCTGGTGCACGCCCTGAATATGGACTGCCGCATCATATGCCTGACCGACGCCCAGCGGTGGAAGCGGCTCTACCGCGCCATGGCGAACCTGTTCGATTTCCAGCTCAAGGACGCGGACGTGATACTGGTCAACAAGGCCGACCTGGTGGACGAAGCCATGCTGGCCGAGGTCATGGAGGCGGTCAAGGCCATCAATCCCGAGGCGGAGGTCGTGTCCAGCTGCGCCAATGAGGCCATCCCCATCGAGCTGGTTGACCGCATCATGTCGGAGGAGTGAGCAAAATGGAAGAGAAAGATCTGCACGAACACGAGCACGAACACGAGCACGAGCACGAACACGAGCATCATCACGAGCACGAACACGAGCACGAACACCACCATGACCACGACCATGAGCACCACCATCACGACGATGAGTGCGGCTGCGGTCATGACCACGATCACGAGCATGAGTGCGACGATCCCAACTGCACCGACCCGAGCCATCACCACCATCACCACCATGAGCTGGTGGAGATCTCCCACCATGAGAGCTCGATCATCGGCGCGATGAAGGGCGTGATGGCCACAGCCGATTACGACGAGGCGGAAAAGCTGCTCTCCGAGCAGATGCGCGAGGCGGGACGGCTCGTCACCGAGGCGGGCGGCATCATCGGCCACATCAAGTTCGTCCTGACGGCCGCGGGCAGATGCGGCCAGATCTCCGTTACCGACGTGGAGGAGAACATCCGTCACTTTGACGGCGGCACCTCCACCGTGGAGGGCGTGGCCATCGTTTTCGCGGTGGAGGACGAGCAGCTCACCGAGATCCTCGAGCATACGATCGGCAGCCTGTTCGTCAAAGAAGGAGAATAACGCTCTCCATCGATACGCTCAAACGCGCGGCGGTTTTTCCGCCGCGCGTTTACAATTATTCTCTTTTTTTTCGCGCCGGAGCATGCTATAATACCATGCTGTATATTCAAAAGATCATCTCTACATGAAAGGCAGCTTTCACACATGGGACTTTTCGATAAGCTTTTCGGCACCCGCTCCGAGCGGGAGATCAAAAAACTCACCCCCCAGGTGGACGCCATCGAGGCGCTCGCGCCGCAGTTCGCCGCGCTGACCGACGAGGAGCTGCGCGCCAAGACCGCCGAGTTCATGGCCCGCTGCGCCGACGGGGAGAGTCTCGACAGCCTGCTGCCCGAGGCCTTTGCCGCGGTGCGGGAGGCCTGCGACCGGGTGCTGAGCATGCGGCCCTTCCGGGTACAGCTCATCGGCGGCATCGTGCTCCACCAGGGGCGCATCGCCGAGATGAAGACCGGCGAGGGCAAGACCCTGGTGGCCGTTCTGCCGGCCTATCTGAACGCGCTGACCGGCAAGGGCGTGCATATCGTCACGGTCAACGACTACCTGGCCAAGCGCGACAGCGAGTGGATGGGCAAGGTCTACCGGTTCATGGGCCTGAGCGTGGGCCTGATCGTCCACGGGCTGACGCCGGATGAGCGCCGGGCCGCCTACGCCGCGGACATCACCTACGGCACCAACAACGAGATGGGCTTCGACTATCTGCGGGACAACATGGCGCTCTACAAGGCCGACATGGTCCAGCGCGGCCACGCCTTTGCCATCGTGGACGAGGTGGACTCCATCCTCATCGACGAGGCCCGCACGCCGCTGATCATCTCCGGCCAGGGCGATGAGTCCACCGACCTCTACCGCCGGGCGGACGATTTCGTATCCCGCCTGCGCCGGATGGTGGTCGCCTCCGTGGACGAAAAGGAGGAGGAGTCCGAGAGCATCGACGCGGACTACATCGTCGACGAAAAGGCCCGCACCGCCACGCTGACCGCCCGGGGCATCGCCAAGGCCGAGCAGGCGTTCAATCTCGACAACCTTGCCGACATGGAGAACGCCACGCTCTCCCATCACATCAACCAGGCGCTCAAGGCCCACGGCGTGATGAAGCGGGATATCGACTACGTGGTCAAGGACGGCGAGATCATCATCGTCGACGAGTTCACCGGCCGTCTCATGCTGGGCCGGCGCTATTCCGAGGGGCTCCACCAGGCCATCGAGGCCAAGGAGCACGTGGACGTGCAGAAGGAGAACAAGACCCTCGCCACGATCACCTTCCAGAATTATTTCCGGCTCTACGGCAAGCTCTCGGGCATGACCGGCACGGCGCTGACCGAGGAAGAGGAATTCGAGACCATCTACAAGCTCGACATCGTCGAGATCCCCACGAACAAGCCGATCCGCCGCATCGACCACAACGACGTGGTATATAAGAACGACACGGGCAAAAACCGCGCCATCATCGAACAGATCGTCGCCTGCTATTCCCACGGACAGCCCGTGCTGGTGGGCACGATCTCGATCGAGAAGAGCGAGTATCTCTCCTCCCTGCTGAAAAAGGAGCGGATCCCCCACAACGTGCTCAACGCCAAGTACCATGAAAAGGAAGCGGAGATCGTCGCCCAGGCCGGCAAGCTCGGCGCGGTGACCATCGCCACCAACATGGCCGGCCGCGGCACCGATATCATGCTCGGCGGCAACGCGGAGTATCTGGCCAAGGCCGATCTGAAGAAGGCCGGCTACAGCGACGAGATCATCGCCGAGGCCACCGGCTACGCCGAGACGGACAACGAGGAGATCCTGGCGGCCCGCGGTCTGTTCCAGACGAAGCTGGCCGAGCACAAAACGGTCACCTCCGCGGAGGCGGAGAAGGTCCGGGAGGCCGGCGGCCTGTTCATCCTCGGCACCGAGCGCCACGATTCCCGCCGGATCGACAACCAGCTCCGCGGCCGGTCCGGCCGTCAGGGCGACCCGGGCGAGAGCCGGTTCTTCCTGGCCCTGACCGACGACGTGATGCGCCTGTACGGCTCCGAGCGGCTGATGAACATCTTTGAGAGCCTCGGCGTGGACGAGGATACGCCCATCGAGCACAAAATGCTGACCAACGCCCTGGAGTCGGCGCAGAAGACCGTGGAGAGCCGCCATTTCCAGGCCCGGAAAAACACCCTTGAATTCGACGACGTCATGAACGTCCAGCGGAACCTGATCTACGAGCAGCGGCGCAAGGTGCTCGACGGGGAGGACATCCGCGAGAACATCCAGGGCATGATCGCCGAGAGCGTGGCCGAGGCGGTGGGCAACACGCCGCCGGAAAACGAGGCGGATCTCGCCGAGCGGCTCAAGCCGCTGACGAGCCTGTTCGTCCGGCCGGGAGACGTGGCCTGGCATGAGGGCATGACCGTGGAGGAGCTTCTGGACACCCTCAACGCCCTGGCTTCCGCGGCCTACGCCCGGCGGGAGGAGGCCTTCGGCCTGATGCCCGACGGCACGCCGCTCATGCGCGAGCTGGAGCGGGTGGTCATGCTCCGGGTGGTGGACGAGTACTGGATGGACCACATCGACGCCATGGACGACCTGCGCCGGGGCATCGGACTGCGCGGCTACGGCAACGTCAAGCCGGTGGACGCCTACAAGCAGGAAGGCTTCGATATGTTCGAGCAGATGATCGCGGGCATCCGCTCCGAGGTCGTCCGCCGGATCTTCACGATCCGCGTGCGCCGCGAGGAGAACGTACAGCGCAAGAGCGTGGCAAAGAACACCACCGCGAACATCCCGGGGGACGGCACGGTGAAAAAGCAGCCGGTGAAAAAGGTCAAAAAGCCCGGCCGCAACGACCCCTGTCCCTGCGGCAAGCTCCGTCCCAACGGGCTGCCCATGAAATACAAGGACTGCTGCGGCAAAAACGCGGGCTGAGGCGTCCGCGCGGATCCGCCAGCCCGCGGAGCGCGCGGCGCGGCAGATCCATCGGAGAGGCGAAAACGATGGCGTTTACACTGACAGAAAAAGAAGGCTTTTCCTGGGTGACCTCCGGAACGCTTCCGGCGAAGCATCTGTTTACCCGCCGGCTGAGCGGGGTGGGGGAGTACCCCTATTTTTCCAATCCCGATCCGCAGGGAGAAGAACGGGAGGTCTGGGAGCGGGTCCGCGCGCTGTGGCGCCGGTTCCGCGACGCCGGAGGGTTTCCCGCGGAGGGCTTCTGCTTCACCCATCAGGTCCACGGCACGCTGGTGCGGCGCGTGACGGCCGCCGAGCGGCGCATGCCGCCGCTGACGCCGTTCCCGCCGGACTGCGACGGGCTCATCACCGACGAGCCGGGGGTGCCGCTGTGCGTGTTCACCGCCGACTGCGTGCCGGTGCTGTTCCACGAGCCCCGGGCGGGGATCGTCTGCGCCGTACACAGCGGCTGGCGGGGCACGGCGAAGGACATGATGGGCGCCGCGGTGGCCGCCGTCACCGGACTGGGCGGCAGGGCGGAGGACCTGCACGCGGCCATCGGCCCGTGCATCTCCCGGTGCTGCTTTGAGACCGGACCGGAGGTCAAGGAGGCCGTGGAAGCCCTGCTGGGCGCGGACGCGGAGGGCCTGTGCCCGCCCGAGGAGGGCGTGCCGGGGAAGTATATGGTCGATCTCAAGGAGACCAACCGCCGCCGGCTTCTGCAGCTGGGCGTTCCGGCCGGGAACATCGACGTATCTCCCGACTGCACCATGTCCATGTCCGACGTATACTGGTCCCACCGGGCCACCGGAGGCGTGCGCGGCACCATGGCCTCGGTCATCATGCTTTGAGGAGCTGCGATGAAAACAACGATGAGAAACAGTCTGTGTCTCCTGCTGTGTGCGGTGCTGCTGCTGGGCATGCTCGCCGGCTGCGGCACACCGGAGGCGGAGGAGACCACCAACGATATAGAGCTGAGCGAGGAGGTCTCCGGCGAGACGCTGACCGCGGGCAACGTCGCGGACAACGTGTTCACCCTGTCCGTGGACTACGACAAGCCGCTCAACCCTATCACCACCACGAGCACGCTCAACCAGAACGTGGGCAATCTTGTCTACGACCGGCTCTTTGAGGTCGACGAGAACTTCAACGTCAGCTCCCGCGTGCTGGAGGACTGGTACTACACGAAGAACGACAACGGGGGCGGCACCTGGGTGCTGACGGTCCGGGACGGGATCAAGATGCACGACGGCTCCACGCTGACCGGCGACGACATCGTCTACTCCGTATCCCGCATCGCCACCACGGGCAGCAGCTATTTCCAGCAGACCGGCCGCGTGTACGTCAGCGCCTACCAGGGGCAGGTGTACCTGACCGGGGACTACGCCAACGGCATGCTGCCGCAGCGTCTGTCGGTGCCGATCATCAAGTCCTACACCAACTCGGTCCTCGAGAACACCCCCGTCGGCTCCGGCCCGTATATGTACTCGGAGGATCTCTCCTGCCTGGAGAAGTTCGAGGATTACGAGAACGCCGACCGACTGCCCTTCGACAAGGTCTATCTGCGTCCCTACTCCGATCCCGAGAGCCTGATCACCGAGTACGAGAGCTCGCTGGTGGATCTGGTGCTCAACGATCCCACGAGCATTTACAACATGGGTTACGGCGGCAAGAACGAGACCCGGTCCTTTGCCACCACCAACCTGCACTATATCTGCTTCAACAGCTACAGTCCCTTCTTTCAGTACGACTCCTACCGTCTGGCGATGAACTGGATCATCGACCGCGACGCCGTCGTGAAAGTGGCCATGGACGGAGCCGCCACGGCAGCGCCGCTGCCCATCCATCCCAACAGCAAATACTTCGACGCCGACGCGGCGGAGTCCCGGGCCTTCAGCCGTGAGAAATGCCTGGAGGAGCTGGAGCGGGGGGGCTGCCGGGATCTGGACGGCGACGGCCGGCTCGAATACGCTCTGTCCGGCACCAAGCAGGAGATCGAGATCAACTTCCTCGTCTGCGCCGACAATGCCGTCAAGGTGGCCGCGGCCCGGCAGATCGCCGCGGACATGGAGGCCATCGGGCTCAACGTCCATATGCGCGAGCTGACCTGGGAGGAGTATATGGACATGCTGCAGGTCGATCCCGAGGACGAGGAGGAAGAGATCGACTGGCTCTGGGATCTGTATTACGGTGAGATCGCCATCACCGGCGACTGGGACACCCGGACGCTCTACAACGGCGACTGGCAGAAGGACGGCACCCTCAATTACGGCCGCTGGAACGAGCCGCTGCTGGTGCAGACCGTGACGGCCTTCATCGGTTCCACCGACGAGGAGCGTCCGGAAAACGAGACCGCCATGCTCCAGACCATGATGGAGACCAGCGTGATGATCCCGGTCTGCTTTGAGAAAAAGCAGGTGCTCACCCACATCGGCGTCATCAAAGGGATGATGCCCAATCAGTACAACGTGTTTCCCAATATCACCAACTGGACCGTCGATCTCGGCTGAGACAGTGAA
This sequence comes from Oscillospiraceae bacterium, assembly GCA_017541825.1. Taxonomy (GTDB): domain Bacteria; phylum Bacillota; class Clostridia; order Oscillospirales; family Oscillospiraceae; genus Apopatocola. The sequence continues at coordinate 16,325 of JAFXYJ010000080.1, forward strand.
AGGAGAACGAAGTGAGCGATCAGGAACTGATGGATCTGGCCCGAAAGGCCGCGGAGAATTCCTATTCCCCCTACTCCCATTTTGCCGTCGGCGCGGCCCTCGAGTGTGAGGACGGGACGATCTTCACCGGCTGCAACGTCGAAAACGCCGCCTACGGAGACACGATTTGCGCCGAGCGCACCGCCGCCGTCAAGGCCGTCAGCGAGGGGCACCGCGATTTCAGGCGCATCGCGATCTGGGGAAACAGCCGGGAATACTGTTATCCCTGCGGCTCCTGCCGGCAATTCCTGCAGGAGTTCAGCAAACACATGACGGTCCTGTGCGGCAAGGGCGACGGGACCTTCGTGAGCCACCCTCTCTCGGAAATGATGCCGTTTGCCTTCGATTTTTAATGCACAAAACCCTGTCATACAAAAGACGTTCCCCGGTGATAAAGTCATCCGGGGAGCGTCTCTTGTATCATTTTTCCTTTTACCGGGGCAGCTCCATTCAGCTCCATTGTCGGTGCTTGACCTAAGTAATGCGCTTCTTTTTTTTGCGTATCTTTCTTTTGAAGAGCCCAAAAGAAAGATACGCGAGAAAGAAAAGGCTCGGTGCAGGACTCTAGGCGGAAGCCTCTTAAGTCTATCACTCAAGAGGCTGCTGCGCCGCCGGTCGCGCCACCCCGCTTGCGCTCCGGCGCTTGGCGGGAAATTGGTTCAGGTTTGGCGCTCTCACTCTGCTTCCGCGGATGTGTATACCTGCCGGCGTACCGTCCTGTCGTAGGGGCACTTTTTGAAGCGCCCCTACGTCGTAAACTCACGCTCCACGCAACGCCGGAAGCCCCATCATTCCACCCACGCAGCGCCGGAGCGAAGCGTTGTGGCGCGGACGGGGATGCTGAAACCTATTCAGTTTCGCAGCGAATTGAGCCGCTGACGCAATAAGTCTTAGGGGGGTCCAGGGGGGCGGCATTTGCCGCCGCCCCCCCTGGCTGTCTTTTCTCCTGCATGAATCCCCGTTCACAAAAACACAGCCGCACAGGGAGGGCCGAAGTTGTCGACGAGGCCCGCAGCGACAGCGCGGCTGTGTTTTTGAAAGGACGAGCAGCGGAGTGAATGAGCTTTCGAGCCTGCGAGGAAGCGAACGATACGGAGTTTGCGAGGACGCGAAAAGACCCGCAAGAAAGCGAATTGCCTGAAAGTCAGTATTACAATGGAGCAGAACCGGCCCACCCCGGTCACGGGGAAAAGCGAATTTCCTGTAAACCCGCACCGCCTGCCGGGCACGGCACACGACCCCGCAGGCGGCGGCCTGCGTACGTTTTACGCCGCGGGCTCCGCAGCCGCATCTTCGGCCGGAGCCTCCTCCGCAGCTCCCGCGGCGGACATCACCCGGCGAAAGATCATGTACTCGCCGTCCTCTTCGAGCCGAAGAGTCCCGTTCTCGTAAGTGAAGGGGAAGATCTCGGGCTCGCCGTTGCCGTCAACGGCGCTGGCCGTCATGGTCTCGAAATCAAAACAGATCTCCATAGTGTCGCCGAACATGGAGATCACGCCCTTGCCGTCCTCGTCGATGGTGAGCGTGGGCGCCTCGCCGAGCGCAGACAGCGACGCGAGCATCTCCGTCAGGTCCCCGTCGGCTTCCGTGCGCAGCCCCGTCATCTCATACGTACCCACATGGCCGGGATCGGCCTGACGGAAGTACAGGGATCTTTCACCTTTCGTCAGCGTCAGCACGCCGTCCTCCAGCGTGAAGGCGACGGCGGACGATCCGTCGTCATCTTTCGGGCCGACCGTCATGGCTTCAAAGTCGAATTTCAGCGCGACACGCTCTTCGCCCTCGGCCAGGGTCCCGCTGCCGTCGCCGAATACGAACAGCGCCACATCGTCCTTTTCATAGGCGGTCTCCGTGCCGTTTTCCTTCACAAGATACAGCAGGTAGTAATCGAAGGGACCGGCGGACGGGGCGGACACCGCCTCCGTTTTGGTGAAAGTGAAGGACGCTTCGTCGTTCCCGAAGGTCAGGACGCCGTCGGTATAAGTATAAGGCACGCCCTTTTCTCCGGAGAAGACCTGCTTTGTCTCAAAATCGAAGACAAGGTCCATAGACTGGATGAACAGGTACATGGTCGCGGCGCCGTCCTCCCGGATCTCCAGCGTGGCGTTCATGCCCAGAGCCTGCATCGCGGCGAGCATCGCGGAGGAATCCGTTCCGCTGCCGTCGTCCATATCGGTCAGCACATAGCTCCCGACGATCTCGTCCGGTTCCGCGGCGAGCACCTGCACGCCGCCGAGAGAACATGCCATCGCTGCGATGAGCAGCCAGAACAAGAGCTTTTTCATATCGTTCTCCTCCATTTCTCCGACCTGCGGCGCTGCCGCACGCCGGACTGCTGCCTATATTATATAGCACAGACGGCGGGAACTGTCCCGTCTTTTTTGTCTCAAAGCGGCGGTGCAGGGGCCGATTTGGATAATTCTCTGTTTTCGCCAAAAAACAATCAAAAATTTTTCCAAAAATGCCGACTGACCCCTTGACAGCATCACCGTTTTTTGGTATTCTACCAGAGCGCCTGCGTGGAAAGCAGGGCGCATTATGCGGTGAAGCGGGAGATTGCATCGGTTTCGATGGTAACTTCCGTGGAGTATGTCCGTAGATCGGGCGGCTGAGAGCTTCATCCCACGCACCAGGACGATGTGTATATCGTCGGCACGGGAAGGACCGGCCCACAAGCCGGTTTGTTTTTCGGATCGAGTCTGATACACACGGCGCGGTGGATGAAAAATCTCACCGTACCACTGGGCGGCGCCATCCGCCTAAGTACGAATAGTAATGGAGGAAAAATTCATGGCAGCGAAGAAAATGATCCGCATCCGTCTCAAGGCTTACGATCACCAGCTGATCGACAAGGCCGCCGAGACCATCGTCGAGACCGCCAAGCGCACCGACGCCAGGGTCTCCGGTCCCATCCCCCTGCCGACCCAGAAAGAGGTCGTCACCATCCTGCGCGCGGTCCACAAGTACAAGGACAGCCGGGAGCAGTTCGAGCGCCGCACCCACAAGCGCCTGATCGACATCGTCTCCCCCACCCAGAAGACCGTGGAAGCCCTGATGAACCTGGAGCTCCCCGCCGGTGTGGAGATCGAGATCAAGCTTTAAGGCACCCCTGATCGAGACCTCGAACGCTTACCTTATATTATATACCCCCGCGCGGATCCCAAAATCGTAATTGTACCCCTAACCCAATGGGTAGAGGTCAAGTCGGGAGCCTCCGGAGCACCCAATGTCTCCATGCGGCCCGACCAATAACCTGAAAGGAGAAACCCCAATGAAGAAGGCCATCATCGGCAAGAAGGTCGGCATGACGCAGATCTTTGACGAGCAGGGGAAGGTCGTCCCCGTCACCGTCATCGAGGCCGGCCCCTGCAAAGTGGTCCAGAAGAAGACCGAGGACAAGGAAGGCTATTCCTCCGTCCAGCTCGGCTTCGAGGAGATCCCCGAGCGCAAGCTCACCAAGCCCGAAAAGGGACATCTTGACAAGGCGGAAGCCGGCGCGCTGCGCGTGCTGCACGAGTTTCGCCTGGACAACGCCCAGGAGATGAACGTGGGCGACGTCATCCGTGCCGACGTCTTCGCCGAAGGCGACAAGGTCGACGTCACCGGCATCAGCAAGGGCAAGGGCTACGCCGGCGTTATCAAACGCTGGGGCGCCCAGCGGACCCCCACCACCCACGGCGGCGGCCCCGTGCACCGTCACGCCGGTTCCATGGGTTCGAGCACGGACCCCAGCCGCATCCTGCCGGGCAAGATCGGCGCCGGCCACATGGGCGCCGAGCAGGTCACCGTCCAGAATCTGGACGTGGTCAAGGTCGACAGCGAGCTGAACATGATCGTGATCCGCGGCGCCATCCCCGGCCCCAAGGGCGGCATCGTATTCATCCGCAACACCGTGAAGAACAACGTGGTCAAACAGGCCCAGACCGCTACCAGCGTCAACCCGCAGAAGGCTTCCGCCCGCATCAATCCGCAGAAGGCTTCCGCCCGCGGTCGCTAAGGAAAGGAGAGTTTGAATCATGCCTAAGGCTACCGTTTTCAATATGGCCGGTGAGCAGG
>JAFXYJ010000081.1 GCA_017541825.1 Oscillospiraceae bacterium
AAGGCGCTCTCCGGCGGCCAGCGTCAGCGCGTGGCCATCGGCCGGGCCATCGTCCGCGCGCCGAAGGTCATGCTCATGGACGAGCCGCTGTCCAACCTGGACGCCAAGCTGCGCAATGAGATGCGCGCGGAGATCATCAAGCTGCGCGGCCGCATCGACACCACCTTCGTCTATGTCACCCATGACCAGACCGAGGCCATGACCCTGGGCGACCGGATCGTCATCATGAAGGACGGCTACATCCAGCAGATCGGCACGCCCCAGGAGGTGTTCGATCACCCGGCCAACCTCTTCGTCGCCGGTTTCATCGGCATGCCGGTCATGAACTTCTTCGACGCGCAGCTTGTGCGGGAGGGGGAGAAATACTTCGTGGAGCTCGCGGGCTTCCGCACGGAGCTGTCCCCGGAGAAGGAAGCGCGGCTGCTGGCAAACGACGTGCCCGGCCAGACCGTCACGCTGGGCGTCCGGCCGGAGCACACCACTCTGGCGGAGGAGGGCGTGAGCGCCGCTGTGGACGTCAGCGAGATGATGGGCTCGAGCGTGCACCTGCATGTGAGCGCGGAGGGCCGGGACGTCATCATCATCGTCCCCACCATCGAAATGACGAGCCACTATCACATGGGCGACACCGTACACTTTACCTTCAACGGCAGCGTGGCCCACGTCTTCTCCAGGGAGACGGAAAAGAACCTGGAGTTCTGAGCTTTTCCGACGCGCTTTTCCTTTGCAGATAGTCTGCCGCACAGACAGCCCTCTGTGCGGCAGTCTTTTTTTCGCCGCGCCCGGGGGGCGGGGCGTTTGCTCCGTTGGCGGTGTTGACTTGTAGGCGATTTACTTTTTCCGTTTACCGGGGCTGCTCCGGCATTAACAGTCGGCGTCCGGGCTGAAGCACGGCCGTCCGCCGGCAAACGATTTGTGTTGAAATCTCCCGCTGCCGGTGTTACGATAATACGGTATTATAATGGATGGAGAAAAAGCGCGAACCGGACTTCCGCGCAGGGAGCTGCCGCTATGGAAGAAAAGAAAACGAAGTCAAAGATCGTACACACGACGCTGGATCGGCTGCCCTACGGAGATTACACAGCCGAAAACGTGACAGAGCGAAAGGGAAAGATCGCCATTCCTCCGGACGTCCGCAAACGCGAGCTGATCCGGGACGTGGCGATCATCGCATGGCCCAGCCTGGTCGAGCTCATCCTTGCACAGCTCACAAGCATGGCCGACCAGGTCATGGTGGGGCGGATCCCCGGCAGGGCCGGGGTGCAGGGGCTGAGCGCCGTGGGCCTGGCCATGCAGCCCAAATTCCTGCTGATGATCATGGTCATGGCGCTGAATGTGGGCTCCACCGCGGTCATCGCCCGCTACCGAGGCCAGCAGAACCGGGAGAAGGCCAACCAGGTCTTCCGCCAGGCGCTGCTGATGAATTTTGTCCTGGGCGTGATCTGCCTGACCATCGGGCGGCTCTCCTCCTCAGCCCTTATCCGGCTGATGAGCGGCGGCAAAAACGCCTCCATCGACGCGGACACCCTGCGCATGGCGACGAACTACCTGAACATCCAGCTCTACGGCTTTATCCCGCTGATGTTCACCTTCACGATCACCGCCGCGCTGCGCGGCATCGGCGACTCCCGGGTCCCGCTGTTCTACAACACCACGGCCAACGTGGTCAACGTGATATTCAACTATATCATGATCTACGGCAAGTTCGGCTGTCCCGCCATGGGCGTGGAGGGCGCCTCCTGGGCGACGGATATCGGCCAGTGCGTCGCCTCCGCCATCGCGATCTATTCCGTCTGGGGCCGGAAGCGGTATGTGGGCATCGATGTGCACGACAAATTCACCTTCGACGGAGAGATCATGAAAAATGTGGCGAAGATCGGCTTCCCCGCCATGGTGGAGCAGGTGTTCATGCGCATCGGCGCGATCATCTTCACCCGCGCCGTGTCCGGCCTGGGGACCGTGATGTTCGCCACCCACAACATCTGCATGAACATCCAGGCCATGAGCATGATGATCGGCCAGGCCTTTGCCGTGTCGACCACCACGCTGATGGGGCAGAGCCTCGGCAAGTGGCGCTATGACATGGCGGTGATCTACATGCGCTTCACCCGTATCCTCGGCTTCTGTGTGGCCGCCTGCGTGGGGACGCTGGTGATCATCTTCCGGCATACCATCGTGGGGATATACAATACCACGCCGGAGGTCATCGCCGCCGGGTCGGCGATACTGCTGGTGATCGGCTTTGCCCAGCCCATCCAGGCAGAACAGTTCATTATTTCCGGCGGCCTTCGCGGCGCGGGCGACACCCGGTTCTCCGCCGTGGTCACCGCCATCACCGCGCTGTTTATCCGCAGCGGCCTGGCCGTGATCATGATCCGTGTGTTCCACTGGGGGCTCTGGGGCGCGTGGATCGCCATGCTCACCGACCAGATCATCCGCACGCTGCTGATGTACTACCGCTACAGCACCGGCAAATGGGCGCGTATGGCGCTCCGGCACGCCAGGGAGAAGATGCCTCCGGTCCCGGAGGAGCCCGCCGTACCGGAGGCGTGAGACCGATATGAACACATAATAGGAGGAAGCATCATGCCGACAAGCTTGAAAGAAAAAGCCGCCGCGTACTGCCTGGAGGAAAACTATAACTGCGCGGAGAGCACACTGCTGGCCGCGAGCGACCATTACGGCCTCGGGCTGACAGAGGAGGACGCCCGGCTGATGGGCGGCTTCGGCGGGGGACTTGCCTCCGGCCTTGCCTGCGGGGCCCTCTGCGGCTCGGCCGCGGTGCTGGGGAAGCTCGTCCTGCACGGCCCGGCTCATAAACAGCCCGATTTCCGGGCGCTCTGCGCCGAGTATGTGACCGCCTTCCGTGAAGCGATGGGCGGCACCCAGTGCAGCGAGCTCAGAGCGCGTTATTTCGTCCGCGGAAAGGGCTGCGTCGCCGCGATCGAGAAAAACGCGGAGCTGCTCGAAGCCTTTATCGAGGCCCACGGGCTGGCGGAAAAGAAACCGGAGTAAAGCCGTTCCCGCGGACGGGGATCCCGGCGATCTTCGCCGGCCCGGACGGAACAAATGTATAAATCGACCTCCCATGCGGACAGACTAAGACCCGCAAGGGAGGTTTGTTTTATGCAGGGAAAAGTAGAGATCTGCGGCGTGAACACCTCAAAGCTGCGCGTGCTGGACGCGGAGACCACCCGGGAGCTGCTGGTGCGGTCGCGCCGGGGAGACAGAGCGGCGAGGGAAGAGCTGATCGCCGGGAACCTGCGGCTCGTGCTCAGCGTGATACAGCGCTTTCACAACCGGGGTGAAAGCCTGGACGACCTGTTTCAGGTGGGCTGCATCGGCCTGATCAAGGCCATCGACAACTTCGACGCGGAGGCCCACGACGTGAAATTCTCCACCTACGGCGTTCCGATGATCGCCGGAGAGATCCGACGGTATCTGCGGGACAACAGCGCCCTGCGGGTCTCCCGGAGCATGCGCGACACGGCCTACCGGATCCTGCAGGCGCGGGAAAAGCTGACCTCGCAGACCGGCCGGGAGCCCGGCGAGGAGGAGATCGCCGCGGAGCTCGGCATCCCCCGGGAGGAGGTCACCTTCGCCCTGGACGCCATCAGCGATCCCGTGTCGCTCTTCGACCCGGTCTACACCGACGGCGGCGAGAGCATCACCGTCATGGATCAGGTGCGGGACGTCCGCAATACCGACGAGAGCTGGCTCGAGTGCATGGCGCTGTCAGACGCCATGCGGAAGCTCAACCCGCGGGAAAAACGCATCCTCGCGCTGCGGTTCTACGACGGCAAGACGCAGATGGAGGTGGCCGACATGGTGGGCATCTCCCAGGCCCAGGTCTCCCGGCTGGAAAAGGGCGCCATCAACCAGATCAAAAAAGCCATATTTGTATCATAGGACAGAACACCGCCCCCATAGAATCCCCTGTGGGGGTGTTGCATATGGACTGCAGACTGTCCGACCTGCGCTGCCGGGAGGTCGTCAACGTGTCCACCGGCTGCCGTCTGGGTTATGTGTCCGACGTGATCTTCGACCTGGCCGAGGGACGCATCACCGCGCTGATCGTCCCGGGACCGGCCCGGTTCTTCGGCCTGCTCGGCCGGGAGAGCGACTATATCCTGCCCTGGGGCGCGATCACACAGATGGGCAGCGACATCATACTCATCGACGGGAAGGCGGACATCCGGCGGGATCACCGGGAAAAGGGGACGCTGTTTTGATCCGTGAGGGCGGAAAGCCCGGGAAAAGTTCCGTTTTTTTCGTAAAAAGGGCTTGCATGATGCTCGGGTATTTGTTATAATACCCGAGCATTACACACGGGAGACGGACCGGCGACCCGGTGGCCGAAAGGTCGGGTCGGGCCGGGCGGATGTCCCCCGGAGGTAATAACAAAATAAAGGAGGAAGATCCCACATGGCAGTCGTATCCATGAAGCAGCTGCTGGAGGCCGGCGTTCACTTCGGCCACCAGACCCGTCGGTGGAACCCCAAGATGGCCGAGTACATCTATATGGAGCGTAACGGCATCTATATCATCGACCTGCAGAAGACAGTGAAAAAGCTGGAGGAAGCCTATGACTTCGTCCGCGACCTGGCCGCCAACGGCCAGAGCATCCTCTTCGTCGGCACCAAGAAGCAGGCGCAGGAGGCTGTGAAGGAAGAGGCCGAGCGCGTCGGCATGTACTTTGTCAACGCCCGCTGGCTCGGCGGCATGCTCACCAACTTCAAGACCATGCGCACCCGCGTGGATCGTCTGGCCCAGCTCAAGCAGATGCAGGAGGACGGCACCTTCGACATGCTTCCCAAGAAGGAAGTCATGAAGCACCTGGGCGAGATGGAGAAGCTCGAGAAGTATCTGGGCGGCGTGAAGGAAATGCGCCGTCTGCCCGGCGCCCTGTTCGTCATCGATCCCCGCAAGGAGCACAACGCTATCGCCGAGGCCCGCAAGCTCCACATCCCCATCGTGGCCATCGTGGACACCAACTGCGATCCCGATGAGGTCGATTACGTGATCCCCGGCAACGATGACGCCATCCGCGCCATCCGCCTGATCAGCGCCACCATGGCCAACGCCGTGCAGGAAGGCCGTCAGGGCGAGGATGCCGAGGCCGAGACCGCCGAAGCCCCTGTGGCCGAAGCCGCTGAGGAGGAATGATCCATGGCTAACATTACCGCTGCTGCTGTCAACGAGCTGCGTCAGGCCACGGGCTGCGGCCTGATGGACTGCAAGAAGGCCCTGGTGGAGTGCGAGGGCGATTTCGACAAGGCCGTCACCTATCTGCGTGAGAAGGGCCTTGCCTCCCAGGCCAAGAAGGCCTCCCGCATCGCCGCGGAGGGCATGGCTTACGCCGACGTGATCGACGGCGTGGGCGTCATCGTGGAAGTCAACTGCGAGTCCGACTTCGTCGCCGGCGGCCCCCTGTTCGCCGAGTTCGTCGCGGGCGTGGCCAAGGTCATCGCCAAGGAAGCTCCCGCCGACGTGGACGCGCTGATGGCTGCTCCCTGGTTCACCGGCGAGGGCACCGTCGCCGACGCCAAGAACGAGCTGTTCCTGTCCGTGCGCGAGAACATGAACGTCCGCCGCTTTGAGCGCATCGAGGGCGTGTGCGTGCCTTATGTGCACATGAAGGGCAAGGTCGCCGTGCTCGTCGAGCTCGACACCGCCGCCGATCCCGCCGCCGTCACCGAGCTGGGCAAGGACGTTGCCATGCAGATCTGCGCCCTGAATCCCCAGTATCTGGACCAGAGCGTCGTGCCCGCCGACTTCATCGAGAAGGAAAAGGAGATCCGCATCGCCACCGCCAAGCAGGATCCCAGGAACGCGAAGAAGCCCGACAACATCCTCGAGAAGATCGTCATGGGCGGTCTCGGAAAGATGTACAAGGAGATCTGCCTGCTGCAGATGCCCTTCGTGAAGGACGACAAGGTCAGCGTGGCGCAGCATGTGGACGCCGTGGCCAAGGAGCTCGGCACGCCCGTCAGCGTCAAGCGCTTCATCCGCTTTGAAAAGGGCGAGGGCATCGAGAAGCGTCAGGACGACCTGGCCGCCGAGGTGGCCAAGATGGTCAACGGCTGATCGGCCGACAATAAAACAAAAAACCCTCCCGGGCGACCGGGAGGGTTTTTGCGTTGTCTGTCAGAGCACGATGACCATGACCTGGAAGGTCCGCTTGTTTTTGGAGTTGGTGAACTTGAAGGTCGTGACGCCGGGCTCCCTGGCCGTGAACTCCACGTCCCGATGCCCGCTGCTGAACTTCTTTCCGCACCAGGCGGCCTCGGCGGAGGTGCCGTCGACGGTCTTGAAATCATAGGTCGCCTTGGAGAACCAGCCATGGACGGTGACCTTCTCGCTCTCGCCGCTCTTGAGGATGACGAGGGCCTTGTCGGCGTAGAAGAATTCCGAAGCGACGCCGCGGTGCCGCCCGGCGAGGAAGTCGGAAACCGTCAGCACGTCTCCGACCGTCAGGTCGCTGCCCTCGGAGAGAGGCTCGGCCTCATCCTCGGGCAGATCCGTCGGCTTGGTGAAGAAGCCCTTGCCGTTCCATCCCATGCGGCCGTCGTCGGTCATGAAAAAGTACAGGTGGTTCTGCTCGGCGAAGATCGTCACCGGCGTGCCGGTCTCCACGCTGCCCAGCACCCCGTGCCCGAGCTCGGGACAGGGCATGAAGTAAATGCCGCCGTTTTTCCAGCTCGCCTTGACCTCCGCGCGTTTGGGGCGCTTGCCGTTGGAGGTGTAGAGCCGGTTCTTGCCGGGCATCTGCAGCGTGGCGTACTCCTTCGTCTCCGGAGACTTGGTCACCGTTGTGTAGTACTCCGAAAAGGCGTCGGAGGGCGTCGCCGCCAGGGAGACGAGCGCCATGGCGCACAGCACCCCGGCCAGCAGCCGCTTGATAAGTCGTTTCATTGTCATCCTCCCCGCTCGGCGGTCATCCGTCAGACGACCAGCACGAGCACATTAAAGGATTTGTCCGTATAGCTGTTGGTGAACTCGATGATGTCGGAACCGACGTCCTTGCCGGTGACGGAAACCGCCGCCTTGCCGTTGCGGATCGATGTGGAGGCCCATTTGACTTTGCAGTAGTTCTCCCAGCAGTCCCACCGGGCGCTGAAATACTTGCTGTACCTGGCATAGACCGTGAATTTGGCGGACTTGCCCTTTTTGACGATCACGACAGACTTGGTGGGATAGAATTTGCTGCTCCCGCCGGCCTTGCTGTTGTCCTTGAGGAAATCCATGACCTTGTCGAGGTGGTCCGTCGTCAGGCCGGAATCTCCGGGCAGCTCATAGTCGTCATAGGGCTCGGGCTCGGTGAAGTACTTGACCTTGTTCCAGCCCATCCGCCCGGAATTCGTCATAAAGAAATAGTACCCGTCTTCTTCGGCAAAAATCGTCACGTTCGTGCCCTTTTTCACGATGCCGAGGTCGCCGTTGCCGGTCTCGGGCTTGGGCACATAATAAATGCCGCCCTTTTTCTGCTCTCCGCTGACCTTGGCATGGAGGGGCTCGCTCAGCAGCGTCTTGGGGAAGGTGAGCAGCACTTTTTTTGAAGAGAGCGTGCTGTAGGGGTTGCTGGCCGCCTCTGCCGTCACGGGGAACATCGAGAAGAACAGTATGACGCACAGTACCAGCGAGAGAGTGCGGAGTTTCCTGATTTTCATCCTTTTATCCTCCTTCTGAGTTCGGTGATCCGGACCGGAGTCCCTTCTTTTTCCATTTTAGTTTTTATGGCGGTCATAGTCAATAAGAAAGCGGACAAAAGCCGCGGCGGGTTAAAATAATTTTTGCATTTGTGAGCGCGGTGCGGTATAGTGGAGCCATCACACACCGCAGGGAGGTCCCCATGGATACGAAAGAATACTCGCGCCTTTCCAGACAGCTCGCCCAGATCATCGTCCAGGCCTACGGCAAGAGCCCGCTTGCCTATGACGACCTGGAGGAGCAGGTCATCTGCGCGTTCACCTTCGGCGCCCACCGGGCCTTCTCCGTCGCATCCGGGGTCCAGGAGTGGGAGAGCAAGATCCTGATGGTGGAGCTGCTGCACGATATTTTCGGCTTCCCTATGGAGATCGCCGGGAACGCGCTGGATTTCTTCGTCGACTGCCTGGATCCGGAGTACAGCCCGACGGTCAATATGGTCATCCACTGCGGCGACGACGGCTACGCCCTGCTCTCCGACCCCGAGGAGCTGGGCCGACAGCTCAAGGAGATCGTTTTTATCATGGGCTCGAAGCTGCAGGTGGACGACGACGCGCCGAACGCAGAATAAAGAGGCTGCCGCAAGGCAGCCTCTTTTTGACTCTTATCCGAGGGTAATATGTTTTTTCCGTGACCGGGGGCTGGCGTATCCAACTCCATTGCCGGTGGTATACCGGGGCTGGCGCCTTTTACCATGACCGGGGTTTGGCGCATTCAGCTCCATTGTCGGTACGATACCGAGGTAATGCGCATTTTTCTTTGCGTATCTTTCTTTTGAAAAGCCCAAAAGAAAGATACGCGAGAAAGAAAAGGCTCGGTGCAAGACTGCAGGCGGAAGCCTCTTAGGTCTATCACTCAAGAGGTATCAGCGCCGCCGGTCGCGCCACCGCGTCGTCGCAAGCTGCATATCGTTCGCTTCCTCGCAAGCTCGAAAGCTCATTCATTTCGCTGCTCCTCCTTCCAAAAACACAGCCTTGACAGGCTGTGTTTTTGATATCGGGGGATTTCGCTCCGGCGCTTGGTTGG
>JAFXYJ010000082.1 GCA_017541825.1 Oscillospiraceae bacterium
CGCGGTAACCGCAGAATCACGCTGACAGAAGAAGGTATGATCCTGCGACGCCGAGCCGAGGAGATGCTGCGCCTTATGCAGTTGACCGAGGCAGAGCTTACGCAGGCAAAGGACCGAATCACCGGGGAGGTCAACATCGGTGCCGGGGAATCCCATGCCTTTCACTTTCTTTCCAGCGTTGCCGCCCAGATCGCACAAGAGCACCCAGAAGTGCGTTTTCATGTCGTCAGCGGGGATACCCGGGATCTGATGGAGCAGCTCAACAACGGGCTTCTTGATTTTGCGCTGATCTTCAGTGAGGTGGATCGTTCACAGTATCACAGCCTGACGCTGCCCCAGGAGGATCGTTTTGGCGTGCTGATGCGCCGGGACAGCGAACTGGCGGAACGGAATGTTATCACGCTGGCAGATCTGGAAGACAAGCCGTTGATTATTTCCCGTGCATCCGGAGAGATGATCCATGGTCTTATGGGAAGGCAGCCGCACATTGCGGCAACCTACAACCTAATCTATAACGCTTCTCTGCTGGTGGAGGATGGGTTGGGTTATGCTTTGGGTTTTGATAAACTCATTAACGTGGATGGAGACAGCTCTCTCTGTTTTCGTCCGCTTTCCCCGGCTGTTGCAGTCACAGGCACGCTGATATGGAAACGCTATCAGGTCCTTTCACCTGCGGTAAGGCTTTTTGCAGAAACGCTTCGTAGCAATATATATTCTCCTGAATAATTATTTATTGGTTTAGCAAAGCTGTAATACCACCACAACGCCCAATTGGATGTATTCCGCGAAAAAAGAGGACGCAAGGTGGTTTTCATAATCTGCACCCACCTTGCACCCACCTCCGCTTGGAGGTAAGAAACGCCGATTTGTATGATTTCCGGTGTCCTGACGCATCAAAGGGACCCCTTTTGTCTTCCGGACAAAAGGGGTCCCTTTATAAAAGCAGCCCGGTCTTGTGCCGGGCTGCCGCGAATTTTGGGAGAAGAGGAGGGCCTGCCTGCCGCCGGGATCGCCGCCTCATGAGGCGTTCCGGCACAACATGCCGCCGTGGAGAAAGCCATCGAATGCGCATTTTTGGCGCGCGGGGGAGAGAGGCAAGATCAAAGATTCATTCCAGCCCGTATCGCGTCTCCAGCAGTTTCCCGACGTGGCGGGTCTCAAAAAAGAGGTCCTTGTTAGCGATGACGACGACCGCGGCCACGACGGTCACTACGATCGTCTCCACACATTTCGTCTCGGGCGTCATGGCGATCTTTTCCTGGAGAAAATTGACCGTCATATGATAGACCATACACGCCAGGATGGAACGGTCGCTGACCAGATATACCCAGGTGATGATGTAGCCCAGCGGTATGCCGCTGATGAAAAAGTTGATCACGTACAGCGGATTCACCATGAGGCCGGCCTGGTAGGTCCCCTTGATGAAGAGCAGGGGGAAGTGCCAGAAGGACCACAGGGCGCCGAAGAGCAGCGATTCCCAGAACCAGTTCATGTAGGCGCCGATCGAGTCCTCGCAGTACCCCTTCCAGCCGACCTCCTCAAGGATCGACGCCAGCGTCACCGTTATCAGTGCGCTGCCGATTCCGACGCCGGTGAACGAAAAGTCCTCGGTAAAGGAAAACTGATCCAGCGACTGCCCGAAGGCAAGCGAAAGCAGGATGGAGCACACCACGATCCCGGCAAACTGGAGAATCGCCAGCAGGACATTCCGCCAGTTGACTTTGTAAAAACCGAAAACCTTGATCTTCAGATCTTGCTTCAGAAGCTCTGAGCCCGACACCAGGACAAACACGGTCGAGACGACCGCCGGAGCGAGCAGTCCGATCAGCATCAGGATCCCGCCGAGTTCCTGCGGTACAAAAATGGCCGGGATCCAGAATAACCATGTGAACAGATACGCCAGCGCAAAAAACAGCACCGGCCGGTACCTGTATGACCCGAAGCCCTCAGCATTCATGGTTTTCGCTTTCATTTCGATTTCTCCCTCATTGTATTTCCGGTTTTCCGATGCCCTGCGGCAGCGGGACCGCAGCCGTGCCCGCGGCGAAGCCCGCCTGTCCACAGGAGCAGAAATATACGGTGATTCCGTTTCTCGTTCATCGATCCCGCTTCCTAACGGATCAGGGCTCTGACAAAATCCATCGTTCCGGCTTTTGCGCCGAGCAGTTTTTCCGAAATATCGATGAACACATCGATGTCACGCTCCGTAAACTGTCCCTCGTCAAAGATCTCGTCGCTGAGTACAAGCAGCATACGGACCCGCTCCGGGATGCTGTCGCAGGCAAAAATCCCTTGAGTGATCCCCTCCTGCACCACCTCCGACAGAAGCGGCACGCCGGTTTCCACCAGCCGACGCTTGATTTTTGCGTGCATGAGAGTGTTTTCGGGCTTCATCAGCGCACCCTCTATGGGCCGCTCTTTCTGTCCGGGGCGGAGGGAAACGATGAGGCCAACGATCTTCTGCGTCACGGGGATATCGTTTTGAATGACCTGCTTTGCCGCCTCTGTTTCCTGATCGATCATCATGCCGATCACTTCCTCGAGCATCTGCTCCTTGCTCTCAAAGTAGTAGTAATAGGTTCCCTTTGCGATCCCGGCCTCTTCGATGATGTCATCGACGCTCGTATTCTCATATCCGCGGGAAATGAACATGTTGTAGGCAATTTTCAGGAGCGCCTGCTTACGTCTTTCGCCTTTTTTCATGGGGACCTCCTTTTTTCGACTAACGGTCGGTTATTATCATACCGCAGCGGCGGCTTCCTGTCAAGCATTTTTTCGACTAACGGTCGAAAAAATAAACCGGCCGGTCTGACCGGGCGCGCCGGACCCTCGGCCCGGCGGCACCCGCGCGGGGATGATTCGGGAAAAACCGCGTCCGCCGTGAAGATTTTTCTGGTTTTTATGTCCGGATTGTGATATCATTCGTATAAAGAAACAGAAAGCCGCAGCGGAAGCCGCGGTCCGCGAAGGAAGAGAAATATATTTTTATTTACGGAGGTAATAATCATGGCAGAGATCATTAACGATTCCGCGCTGGAGGGCGTGGCCGGCGGTGCGTCCAAAAAAAGCAACACCTACACGGTAAAGGCCGGCGATACCCTCACCAGCATCGCCAAAGCCAACGGCACCACCTGGAGACTCCTGTTCACGCTCAATGAGGAAACCATCGTTTCCACTGCCAAGCGTCACGGCATCGAAGTGAAGAATTACGATGATTACGCCAACTACATCTACGCCGGCGAGGTCCTGCGTCTCCACTGATACCGGGATCTGAAAAACGCTGCGCAGGCGGACCGCCGTGCGCGAAAAGGACCGCTGTCTTTACGGCAGCGGTCCTTTTCGCGTCTGGCCGCGGCCGGTCCGACCGGACAGAAGGGAGACCGCCCGCTTCGGAGATCCGCGCAAATATGCGATTTGCGGTTGACCGGGTGGAACCCGGAGTATATAATTAAGTTATCACTAAATCAAAGAGGCGTTTTATGGACATTTCCGTTATGCTGAAAGCGCTGGGGGAGCCCACCAGACTTACGATCTATCAGCAGCTTCTTGCCAGGAAGCACTGCGTTCGCTCCCTCTCCAAAAAACTCGGGATCACAGAATCTGCCGTTTCGCAGCATATGAAGGTGCTGCGGGAGGCCGGGCTGGTCTACGGAGAGAGATATGGCTATCATATCCACTATCTGCCCAAACAGGAGGCGCTCGACGAGCTGAGCGCGGCTTTTGCGCATATGAAGGCGCAGTCCGTCGCGCTCTGTCGGGATCCTCGGGTCTGCCAGTGCGAGTTCCGCCGGGAGGTGATGAAATGATCCTGCTGACAGAGCTCTTCCTGACTTTCGCCAGGATCGGTTTGTTTACCTTCGGCGGCGGTTACGCCATGATCTCGCTGATAGAGCGCTGCTGCGTGGAACAAAAGCAGTGGATCACACATGATGAGATGATGAACGTCACGGTGATCGCAGAATCCACGCCGGGACCGATCGCGATCAACTGCGCCACGTTCGTCGGCTACAAACAGAAAGGACTGCCCGGAGCCGTCGCAGCGACGATCGGCATGGTGCTTCCGTCCTTCTGCATCATATTCCTGATCTCCGTTTATCTGGACGGTTTTCTGGAGATCGCGTGGATCGCCCACGCGTTCATGGGGATCAAAATCGCGGTCGGACTGTTGATCCTTGATGCGGCGATCAAAATGATCCGGAAGATGCAGAAGAAGCCGATACCGCGGACCATTATGCTCTTTGCCTTTGCCGCCATGCTGCTGATCGACTTTTTTGCCCTGCGGGTATCGTCCATCACCCTGATGCTGATCGCGGCGGTCGTCAGCCTCGCGCTGTTTCTGATGAAGCGGGATCCCGGAAAGGAAGGTGCGGCAAAATGATCTGCTTTGATCTGTTTATCGGCTTTCTGAAGGTCGGTCTGTTTGCCTTCGGCGGGGCATACGGAGCGATCCCTCTGATCCGTGACGTCGTGCTCTCCTACGGCTGGCTGGACGACGAGATGCTCACCTACATGATCGCTGTCAGCGAGAGCACGCCGGGCCCGATCATGGTGAACCTGGCGACCTATGTGGGCAGCTCACAGGCGGGATTCCCGGGCGCACTGATCGCGACGGCCGCGGTCGTGCTGCCCTCGTTCGTTATCATACTGCTCATCATGGCCCTGCTGAAAAAACTGCTGAAGAATCCGTATGTCCAGGCCGTTTTGCGCGGTCTCAAGCCCTGCATCATCGGCATCATACTGGCTACCGGCGTATATATGATCCTGAAAAACGGGCTCGTCATGCGCTCCGGCGCGCTTCAGATCCGCCCGCTGATCCTGACCGCGGCCCTCGGCGCGGTGTACTTCGGCTCCGGAAAGGTGAAAAAAGGAGGCATCTCTCCGATCGGCCTGATCTGCCTGTCCGCCGTCGCCGGGATCGCGGCATACGGATGGCGATGAACCGCCCCCGCAGACCGTGACGGACGGCCAAAAACGCCCCGGGAGGACCGGACCGACTGTGTTCGCTCCTCCCGGGGCGTTTTTGCGCGTCGGCACCTGAGGGACCTGACGATTCCCGGCAAAAATGGAATAAAACCATCAAAAAACAATATAATTCCCGGTGCTTCTGCCTGTTATAATGAATCTGTAACCGAATAATGTCTGCAGTGTCCGCCGCGACATCCTGCCGCGGATCGGAAGAATAGTGAACCGTGTGCGAATCACGGACGGTACCGCCGCTGTATACGGCCTCAAGCTGCCCTTGGCGCAAGCCCGTCATTGGAGAGATCTGAGAAGACGCAGGGCCAGCGTGCATCCCGTCGGGGATGGAGGCGTGAGTCAGAAGACCTGCTGCAGACTGCTGTCAGCCGCGCCCTGCGATGTTTCGAGGCGCGGTCCCACGGGAATACGGCCGTGGTATAGCTATGTCTATACCACGGCTTATTTGTTTTTAGGAGCGGTGAAGCGGTGAATAAAACAGTCAAATATGTGATCGGAAGGCTGCTGTTCCTGATCCCAATCATGCTGATCCTGTCTTTTTTCGTCTTCGCGCTGACGTATCTGTCGCCGTTGGACCCGGTGACGCTGAAATACCAGCGCATGGGAGAGACGCCGGATCAGGCTCTGATCGAAAAGGAAAAGGAAGCCATGGGTCTCAATGATCCCTTCCTGGTGCAGTACGGCCGCTGGCTGTGGAAGGCAGTCCACGGAGATCTGGGCGAATCTTACAAGACCGGAAAGCCGGTCTGGAAGACCATGAAAGAGCGCATCCCCAACACCCTGAAGCTCACGGGCGCCACGCTGCTGCTGACCGTGCTGCTGGCTGTCCCGTTAGGCGTCATCAGCGCGGTATATCAAAACCGGTTCGCGGATTATCTGCTCCGCTTCGTCTCCTTCTTCGGGGTGTCCATGCCCAGCTTCTGGGTAGGCTTCCTGCTGATGCTGCTGTTCGGAGTGAAGCTCAAGCTCCTTCCGGTCATGGGCAGCGGCGACTTCAAGCACATCATCCTGCCGTCGCTGACGCTGGCCTTCTGGATGGTGTCGCTGTAATTGCGGCGGGTCCGGGGCTCCATGCTGGAGGAGATGAACAAGGACTACCTCAACGGCGGCCTGGCCCGGGGGCTTCCCAGGCGGCAGATCATCTTCACCCAGATCCTGCCCAACTCCCTGCTCTCGGTGATCACCATGTTCGGCATGTCCATCGGCAGCCTGATGGGCGGCGCCACCATCATCGAGACCATCTTCGAGTGGAAGGGCGTGGGCAAGATGGCCGTGGACGCCATCGCCCTGAAGGACTTCCCCGTGATCCAGTGCTATATCCTCTGGATGGCGGTCATATACGTGGTTATCAACCTGATCGTGGATCTGCTGTACCGGTTCCTTGATCCCCGGATCCGCTTGGAGGGCAAATAATGAACTACTACGTGAAAAAAGCCCTGCGGGACCCGCAGTTCATGCTGTTCTTCGCCCTGGCCATGATCCTGATCCTGATCCCTGTCCTGGCCCCGTGGATCGCGCCCAACGATCCCATTGAAAACGATTACTCCAACCTGATGATCCCCCACAGCGACAAGTACCCCCTGGGTACCGATCAGATCGGCCGCTGCTTCCTGTCCCGGCTCATCTATGCCGGACGGACCTCCCTGCTGATCGTGTTCATCGTCATTGCCATCTCCGCCGGCGTCGGCATCCTGCTGGGAGTGCTTGCCGGGTATCTGGGCGGCAAGGTGGACACGCTGATCACCCGCTTTACCGACATCGTCATCGCCGTGCCCCACACGGTATTCGTCATCGCCCTGGTCAGCGTACTGGGCCCCGGTCTTGGCAACACCATCCTGGCCATGTCCCTGGTGAGCTGGACGGAATACTGCCGGGTCACCCGGGCACTGGTCCTCAGCCTGAAGCAGAATACATATGTGGAAGAAGGCCGTATGGGCGGCCTGAATGAGCTGCAGGTCATCACCCGGCTCATTCTGCCCAATGTCTTCCCCTATCTGCTGGTGCTGATCACCCAGGACATCGGCGCCAAGCTGCTGACCCTCAGCGGTCTGAGCCTGCTGGGTCTGGCCTCCCAGCCCCCCACGCCCGAGTGGGGCTACATGCTCAGCGAGGGACGGCAGTTCATGCAGTCCGCCCCCCGTCTGATCGTCTACCCCGGCATGACCATCGTTCTAAACGTTGTCGTCTTCAACCTGCTGGGCGACAGCCTTAGAGATATCCTCGACCCCAGATTCATCAAGAAAAAAACGCAAAGGAGACAAATGAAGCTATGGAAAGAAAGCACCTGAGGATCCTGGCACTTATCCTGGCACTGATGATGCTGTTCTCTGCCTGCGGAGGCAGCAGCTCCGGCAGCAGCTCCGACAGCGGCGGCAGCAGCTCCGGAAGCAGCGGAAGCAGCGGAGGCAGCAGCGGACAGGCCGCCGCGCCCGCCGCGTCCTCCGGCCCCAAGCACCTGAACGCCGCCATCTACTGGACCGACGCCACCATCGACCCGGCGGTGGGCTGGGACGGCTGGACCTCCTGCCGCGCCGGCATCACCGAGACCCTGGTATGGGTCGACGAGAACCTGGAGCTCAAGCCTCTGCTGGCCGACTCCTGGGAGCAGACCGATCCCACCACCTGGGTGTTCCACATCCGCGACGGCGTCACCTTCCACAACGGCAACCCCGTGACCGCCGAGGCCGTCAAAGCCTGCCTTGATCGGACCATGGAGATACAGGAGCGCGCCCGCACCGCATGCAAGATCGACACCATCGAGGCCGACGGCATGACCCTGACCATCCATACCACCGAGCCCTACGGCGCCTTTCTGGCCAACCTGACCGAGCCCCTGTACTCGATCATCGACGTGACCGATCCCGCCGACCCCGCCACCACCCCCGTGGGCACCGGCCCGTTCAAGTGCATCTCCTTCAAGGCCGAAGAGGTCATTGAGCTGGAGGCCTACAAGGACTACTGGAACGGCGCTTCTCCTCTGGACACCGTCACTCTCTACGTCATCTCCGACGACTCCACCCGGGCCCTGGCCCTTCAGTCCGGTCAGATCGACCTGGGCCAGCGCATCGGCGCCGCGGATATCGAGACGCTGCGGAACGACTCCGACTACGCCGTCTTCGAGAACTCCGGCACCCGTGTCCAGATCCTGGTCATGAACCACACCAACGAGTTCCTCAAGGACATCAACATCCGCAAGGCCCTGGCCTACTGCATCAATTACGACGCTCTGGTGGCTATCACAGGCGGCCTCTATGCCATCGCGGGCACCCCGTACCCCGCCTCCGCCCCCTACGGCTGGGACCAGCTGGACCGCCAGCACTATGACCTGGAAGCCGCCAAGAAATGCCTGGCTGACGCCGGCTTCACTCTGAACGCCGACGGCTACATGGAGAAGGACGGCAAGGTGCTGTCCCTGCAGCTGATGTACGACGACAAGAGCATGGCTACCGTCATGGAGGCCATCCAGTCCATGGCCAAGGCCGTGGGCATCAAGCTCACCCTCCAGCCTATGGACACCTATCCGGATCTGATGGCTTCCGATGACTCCTTCGAGATCGTGCTGAGCAACTGGCAGTCCCTGTCCACCGGCGACCCGGGCTGGTTCCTGGACAACATGTACCGGTCCGACGGTCCCAATAACAGAGCCCGCTACAAAAATACCGCGCTTGACGCCGTTTGTGACGAGCTGGCCGGCGCCTTCGAGTTCGCTGACCGTCAGCGGCTCACCATCGAAGCTGAGAAGATCATCCTGGCCGACTGTGTCAATATCATGATGTTCAGCCGGAACAACTTCGTCATGGCGAAAGCGGGCGTAAAGAACGTAGTCGTCCACCCCATCGACTACTACTTCCTGACCAACACCATCGACATCGAGTAATATCCGTCGGAAGAATCACTCAAACCAAGACCAAAGCCTCCCCGCGAAAGCGGGGAGGTGACCTGAGAAAGATTATGGCTTTACTGGAGATCGAAAAATATTCCATAACCTACGACGGCCTCCGCAGCGCGGTGGACAACGTCTCCTTCCATGTGGAGGAGGGCGAGATCATCAGCATCGTGGGGGAGAGCGGCAGCGGCAAGTCCACGCTGCTCCACGGCATCCTGGGACTGCTGCCCCGGAGCGCGGCCACCCGCGGCAGCCTGCGGGTGTTCGGCAAGGAGATCCCTTCTCTGTCGGAGGCGGAGCAGCGTGCCATGCGCGGCGTGGACATGGCTGTCATTTTCCAGGACACGGGCCGCTATCTCAACCCCATCGGGCGCATCGGCAAGCAGTTCTGGCAGTATCTGCGCGTCCACGGGAACTATACCCGCGAGCAGGCCCACGATCTTGCGGTGGAACGGCTCAAGCGGGTGCATCTGACGGACGCCGAGCGCGTGCTCAACTCCTATCCCTTTGAGCTTTCCGGCGGTATGCGCCAGCGTGTCGGCATCGCCATGGCCATGGCGCTTCAGCCCAAGCTCCTGCTGGCGGACGAGCCCACCAGCGCCCTGGACGTGACGATCCAGGCGCAGATCGTGCGCCAGATGATGGAGCTGCGCCGGGAGTACGGGACTACCATCATCATCGTGACCCACAACATGGGCGTGGCATCGTATATGTCCGACCGGATCGGGGTCATGAAGAACGGCCGTCTTGTGGAGATGGCCCCGGCCGAAGAGCTCATCTATTCGCCGAAGGATCAGTACACCCGGTCCCTCCTGAGCGCGGTGATCGAGCTGGATGACGAGAGGATGGCATAGTGGAACAGATGACGGAAAAACAAGCGCCGATCCTTGAGCTTCGGCATGTCTGCAAGACCTTCCGCACGGACGACGGCCGGGAGGTCCGCGCCGTCAGGGACGCTTCGCTGAGCGTCTATCCCGGCGAGTGCGTGGCGCTCGTCGGCGAGAGCGGCTGCGGCAAGAGCACCATCGCCCGCATGATCACCCGCCTGATCAATCCCACCAGCGGCGAGATTATCCTCTGCGGCAGGGATACGTCCAAGATGGAGGGCAGGGCCCTCCTGGACCTTTACCGGGATATCCAGATGGTGTTTCAGGATCCCTATTCCGTGTTCAGCCCGCGCATGAGCGTGGGGACCTTCCTGGGGGAAGGCCTGGTCCATCACGGGATCATGACCCGCGCCCAGGCCACGGAGGAGGCCAAAAACCTCCTGCAGCTCGTGGAGCTGCCGCCGGAGCTGATGGACCGTATGCCGCACCAGCTCTCGGGAGGCCAGCTGCAGCGGATCGTCGTCGCCCGGGCGGTGTCCATCCGGCCCAAGGTCCTGCTGCTGGACGAAGCCACCAGCGCGCTGGACGTGTCCGTGCAGAAGCTGGTGCTCGAGCTGTTGAGCAGGCTCCGGAAGGAACTGAATCTGACCTATGTTTTCATCGGCCACGACCTGGCGGTGGTCCGGACCATCGCCGACAGGATCGCGGTGATGTACGCCGGGATGATCATGGAGGAGCTCAGAAGCGAAGACCTGGCGGAGGCGCAGCACCCCTATACGCGGCGGCTGCTCCAGTCCGTTTTCTCCGTCCACGACCGCACCAACCGGAAAATCATCCAGGTGGAGGACATGAGCGTGGCGGCGAATGCCTCCGGGGCCGAGGGCTGTCCCTTCCACAGCCGCTGCCCGCAGGCTGCGCGGGAGTGTGAAAACACCTGCCCTCCGCTCAGGGAGCTGGGCCCCGACCACAGGGCTGCCTGCCTGGCGCTCTCATATGCCGTCCCGAACGACCCGGTCCCGCCGGTCACCTGAGGCGGAAGAGCGCGCCGCCCGGTCCTTTACAGCGGGGACCTTATAAGGTACAATGACCACAGCTACTCTCGAACGAGGTGACACCATGAAAAGGCGGTCATTGTATCTGCTGGCAGCTTGTCTGCTGCTGTCTGCGGCGCTGTGCGGCTGCGGCTTTCGGTCCGCTGTCGCCCGGGAACCGTCCGCGCCCGCGCCCGAAGCCACACCGGCGCCCACGCCCGAGCCCACGCCGGCGCCGCCCCCCACAGCCACGCCGGAGCCCACGCCCTGTCCCCATCTCACCTGGACGGACGGGGTCTGCGACGGCTGCGGCGAGGTATGTACGCATCCCGGCTGGAAAAACGGCTGCTGCATGGTTTGCGGCATGGCCTGCTCCCACCCGTCCCACAACAGCGAGAGCCGCAACTGCGACTGGTGCGGCCAGACGGTGCCGCACACGTATCTGAACGGCGTGTGCACCATGTGCGGCGAGAAGCCGGCGTTCATCAACGAGATCCTGCCCCGGAACCTGTTCACGCCCTGCAGGCACAAGGGCACGGTGGAGGAGCTGCACTACACCACCTGGGACTACGTCCTCTCCCTCTCGAACCCCGAGCCCATCCGGCTGGAGAAAAAGCTCTACGTCTATCTGCCCTACGGCTACGATCCGGCGGAGCGGTACGACATGCTGATCCTGCTCCACGGCATGGGCGAGAAGGATACCTACTGGCTGGTGGACAGACAGGATTACCTCTATCCCCAGGAGGATTTCGTCTATACCACCGACCTGCTGGACAACCTGATGGAGATGGGCTGGTGCCATAAGATGATCATTGCCACGCCCACCTTCTACCGTTATCCCGACAATATGGGCGTGTATAACCAGAAGCTGGACGAGCGCCAGTTCCTCCAGGAGCTGCGGGAGGACATCCTGCCGCTGCTGCTGGCCAAGTACCCCACCTACGCCCGGGAAGCCACGCTGGAGGCCATGGGCGAGGCGCGGGAGCACTTCGGCTATGCGGGCCTGTCCATGGGCTCCATCTACGCCTACACCACCATCATGCCCGAATGTCTGGATCTGTTCGGCTGGTACGGCTGCTTTTCCGGCAGCGACGGGAACATGACCCAGCTTGCGGCCGTGCTCAACGCGCCGGAGAACGCCGACAAGCCCATCTGCTATTTCTACAACAGTATCGGCACCAATGACGGCATGTTCAACGGCCACAATTACCAGTACCATGACCTGGTCAAGCGC
Organism: Oscillospiraceae bacterium; assembly: GCA_017541825.1. GTDB lineage: Bacteria > Bacillota > Clostridia > Oscillospirales > Oscillospiraceae > Apopatocola. The sequence goes on from JAFXYJ010000082.1 coordinate 11,956, forward strand.
TCCGACGGCCTCACTGACGGCGTGAACGCCTGTTTCAACGAGATCCGCGGGGCCAAGCATCTGTTCACCGCCTGGGCTACGGGGCTGTACAACTTCCTGCCTGTGCTGTTTTCCCTCCCCGCGGAACAGTGATACGCGGCTTCACAGCCGACCGGTCCGCCGCAGTGTTTCGGGCCGAACGGAATCAACAAGAGATCAACGTTAGGAGGATCCGCCGATGAAGAAGATCCTGGTATGCGTTCTGGCGCTTGCCGTCATATTGTCGCTGGCCGGCTGCGGTGCGGGGGATCTGACCGCGGCCGACGAAAACGTGTATTCAAAGCTGCCGGCAGTCGAGCTGATCGGCGCCGACTCCACAGGCGTCGGCACCGCCGGACAGCTCTTCGGACAGTATTTCGCCCAGAGGGTGCTGGAGATCACCGAGGGAAAGCTGTCCGTCGACTATCATCCCAACGGCGAGCTCGGCGGCGATCTCGACCTGATCCGTCAGATGCAGGCGAACAAGATCCAGGTGGTCGTATGCCAGACGGCGCCCATCGTCTCCTTCGTCCCGGAAATGGCGGTTTTTGACCTGCCCATGGTTTTTTCCGAGTATGACGGGGACCGGATCGACTCCGTTCTCAACGGCCGGAATGATTTTACGGCCCGGCTCGAGGGCGCATACGAAAAAGCGAACCTTCATCTTCTCGGCTTCCTGCAGAACGGCACGTACCGGCTGACGACGGCGAACCGGAGCATCGCGTCCCTCGATGATTTTAAGGGCCTGCGCATCCGGACCATGGAAAACAGCAACCAGATGGCCTTCTGGTCCGCGCTCGGCGCCATGCCCACGCCGCTCCCCTGGGCGGACGTGTACGACGCGCTCCGAAACGGGAACATCGAGGCCCAGGAAAACGCCGCCGACACCTGCTACGGCGCGTCGCTGCAGGATGTACAGCAATACCTGGCCTGTACGGACCACCTTCTGTACTGCAACCAGATCTGCATGAGCAGGGAGGCCTGGGACAGCCTGGATCCGGCCTATCAGGCCGCCATCGAGCAGGCGGCGGCCGAGGCGATCGCCTATATGCGCCCGCTGATGGCGGAGGTGGACCGTTACCACAAGCAGAAGCTCACGGAAAGCGGCATGAAGCTCATCGAGTACGACGACGCCTTTTATGAGAGCGTCCTCGCCCTGGACGGCGTGCGGGCACTCTACGACAATATCGACAGGAACCAGACCGGGGGACTGGCGGGACTGCTGATGGAGGAGCTGCGCAGATAACGCAGCGTCTCCCCGCGTCACCCGCCGGATCCGGCAGACAAAAAAAGGACAGCCATTCTCCGGAATGGCTGTTCTCTTTTGTCTGTTCGTGCCGATGCGTCACACGCGGATAACATATCCTTCCTTCCGCGGCGCGGCGGGACGGATGCCGTCGGGCTCGCCGTAGCCGAGGATGATGTTGCCCAGGCCGACATATTTCTCCGGCACGCCCCATTTTGCCTTGAGGGCCTTGCCCTCCTCGCTCTCAAAGGCCTCCCTGGCCCGCCAGATATAGCAGGAATCCACACCGACGGCGAAGGCGGCGTTGAGCAGGTTGCCCATGACCAGGTTGCCGTCGGAGACGCAGAAGGGACTCTCCGAATCGCCGAACACGACGACGACCGTCGGAGCGCCGTAGAAGGGCTTCATCTCGGGATTGCCCATGACCGCGGCATTGAGCCGTTCGACCTGGTCGCGGACCTCTTTGTCCTGGATCGCAACGATCAGGGGAGACTGCCCGCCGCGGCCGGTGGGGGCGTAGGTGCCCGCCTCGAGGATCGCGTCGAGCTCCTCGGGCCTGATCTGCTCGCTCTTGAACTTGCGGCAGGACCGCCGGTTGAGAATGTTTGCCAATGCTTCGTTCATTGTATGCTCCTCCTTTCAGTTCAATTGAATTATACCGTTTCAATATGCTTTTGACAACTGCTTTTGCGCGGCTCAGTCCCGTTTCTCGAAAAACGCCCGGACCTCCGTCAGATCGCGGAAGATACGGCGGGCCTTCCGACGCATCTCGTCGTCGGGCGGGAGCATGTCGGGCACCATGATCGGGATGAACCCGCCGGCGCAGGCGGCCCGGATGCCGTTGTAGGAATCCTCTATAACGAAGGTGTCCGCCGGCGCGGCGCCGAGCCGGCGGGCCGCCTCCAGAAAGATGTCCGGCGCTGGCTTGCCCGCTGCGATCGTCTCCCCGCCGATGACCGCTTCAAAGAACGGGGCCAGCCCGGCGTCCTCGATCTGCCGTATGACCACCGCGGAGCGCGTGGAGGACGCGATCGCCGTACCGTACCCCTCGTTTTTGAGAAAGGCCAGCAGCTCGCGGATGCCCGGCTTGAGAGGCAGAAGCCCGCCGTCATAGCGGCGGTGGTAATTCTCCGACTGCTCCTGCCGGTAGCGGTCATAGGGGAAATCCGCGCCGTAATGCGCCAGAAAGATCTGCCGCGTGGCCGCGGCATTGACGCCTATGCATTTTATGTAAACCTCATCGAGGTCCCGAAAGCCGTATTTGCGGCTGAGCTCCACCCAGCCGTTGTAGACGGCGCGCTCCGAATCGAAGATCACGCCGTCCATGTCGAAGATGACCGCCCTGTCCATACGCGGCCCTCAAGCCGTCACGCTTTTGAACGCCTCGGGCAGGCAGCGGATCAGGTCCGACGGCGTGACGGAATACTCCCCGAGCGCACCGGCGGCCAAATCTCCCGCGAGCCCGTGGAGATAGACGGCGCAGCGGGCGGCGAACAGCGGCTCGAAGCCCTGGGCGAGCAGGGCGCAGAGGATGCCCGCCAGCACGTCGCCGCTGCCGCCCTTTGCCATGGCCGGGCCCCCGGTGGGATTGACCGTGACCTCCCGGCCCCGGCAGACCAGAGTGCCGTGACCCTTGAGGACAAGGATGACGTTCGGAAAAGCCGCCGTGAAGGCGAGAGCACCGGCCAGACGTCCGGCGGAGAGGTTTCCGCCAAGCCGCCGGAATTCGCCCTCATGGGGCGTCAGGATCACCGGCGAAGTGCGCCGGCGCAGAAGCGCCATGTTTTTTCCGCAGAGGGTCAGCGCGTCGGCGTCGAGTATCAGCGGACCTTCAAATTCCCGCACGGCCAGCGCCGTCAGCTCTCCGGCCCCCGGCGCGGTGCCGATCCCCGGACCGATCACGCAGGCGCTCGCGCCCCCCAGCAGCGGCAGGACCTCCGGCAGGATCCCCCGGGCAAAGGCGCCGTTTTCGTCGGCGCGGAGCGGCGTTGCCACCGCGCCGTCGATCCGCGCGGCGGCCGGGACATATATGCTCTCGGGCACGACCAGACGGGTCAGACCCGCGCCGCTGCGCTCGCAGGCATTGGCCGCCAGGACCGGCGCCCCGGCATAGCCGCGGGAACCCGCGATCACGAGAGCCCGGCCGTAGGTGTACTTATGACTGACGCTCTCCCGCCGGGGCAGGGCGAGATCCGCCGCCTCGGGCAGGGAGAGAGCGTATTCCCCGGGAGGAACGCTGTCGTCCGCAAATTGGTTTACATAATCTTCAAGCTCCAGCCGTATCAATCGTCTCACCTGCTTTCCACAGCATCGATTCTACCACGAGCGCCGCAGCGGCGCAATCGTCAAAAAAGACCACCGGGCCAGCCGGCGGTCATGTCTTTGATTCCAGAAATGCCGCGACGATCGCGGCGTGGAGCGCCGCGCCGGTGACCGCGGCGTTTTCGTCGGGCAGAAAAGCGGGGCTGTGCAGCGGCGCGGCGCAGCCCGCCCCGAGATGGTAAAAGGAACCGGGCCGCTCCATAAGGAAGTACCCGAAATCCTCGGTGGTCATGGTGGGCTCGGACAGGACGCGGACGCGGTCGGGGCCCAGCAGCGACGCGGCCGTTTCCCGGACCAGATCCGTCATGGCCCCGTCGTTGACGACGCCCGGATAGCTCTCGCGCAGCCCCGGATCAGCCGCAGTGCCTGTACGTTCGGCCACCGTGCGGACCGTCTCGGCCAGCCGCGCGCGCATCAGCGAGCGGGCCTCCGGCCCGAGAGTGCGCACGATCCCGGTGAGCTCGGCGCTGTCGGCCACCACATTGAGGGCGGTCCCGGCGCGCAGAGTTCCCACGGAGACCACCGAGCGCTCGCCGGGCAGCGTCTCCGGCAGCTTCAGCAGCGCCGTGACGAGCTCGGCGGCGGCGGCCAGGGCGTCGATCCCCTTTTCCCGCTCGGCGCCATGGGCGCTTTTGCCGGTGAGCGTGATGCGGAAGGTGTCCGAGGCGGCGTAGAACTTGCCGTACCGCACGGCGGCGCTGCCGGCGGGCACATCCGGCGAGACATGACAGCCGAACACGGCGTCCACGCCCTCCAGCACGCCCTCGGCGATCATGCGCCGGGCCCCGCCGCTGCCCTCCTCGTCGGGTTCAAAGAGGAACACGACCTCCCCCCGAAGCGTATCGCGGTGCTGCGAGAGCAGCTTTGCCGCGCCGAGGACCGCCGCCATATGGACGTCGTGGCCGCAGGCGTGCATCATCCCGGGCGTCCGGGAGGCAAAGGCGGCGCCGGTGGCTTCGGTGACGCGCAGCGCGTCCATGTCCGCCCGCAGGGCGGCCCCGGGGCCCGGCATGGCGCCGCGCAGCCGCCCCACGACGGCTGTGCCGAGGATCCGGCGGGTCTCGACGCCGCAGCCGCGCAGAAACGCCTCGATCCGCGCGGCGGTCTCGAATTCCTGATTGCCCGGTTCGGGCCGGGCGTGAAAGGCGCGGCGCAGCGCGGCGATCTCCGGCGCGAGCCGCTCTGCCTCCCGGAGCCAGTCGATCCCCATGCCGTCAGCCGTCCAGGCGGCGCAGCGCGGCCTCGAGAGCCGTCTTCTGGGTGGTCCCGGCGTCCTTCTCCTTGATGACGCGGGCCGGGCAGCCGGCCACGACGACATTGGGCGGCACATCCTCGATGACCACGGCGCCGGCGGCCACCACGGCGCCCGCGCCCACGCGCACGCCCTCGATGACCACGGCGTTGGCGCCCACGAGCACGCCGTCCTCAATGACCACGGGAACGGCGGAGGCGGGCTCGATGACGCCGGCCAGCACGGCTCCCGCGCCGATATGGCAGTTTTTGCCCACAGTGGCGCGGCCGCCCAGCACGGCGCCCATGTCGATCATGGTGCCCTCGCCGATCTCGGCGCCGATGTTGATGATCGCGCCCATCATGATGACGGCGTTGGCGCCGATCGTGACCTGGTCACGGATGACGGCGCCGGGCTCAATGCGGGCGGGGATCTCCTTGAGATCCAGCAGGGGGAGGGCGCTGTTGCGCCGATCGCTCTCGATGACGATGTCTGCGATGCTGTCCCGGTTGGCCTCGATGATCGGGCCCAGCTCCCGCCAGTCGCCGAAAACGATCTTGTCTCCGACGCCGAAAACCTGTGCCGAGCCGTAGTCCACGGCGGCGTTTTCCCTGATGTAGAGCTTCACCGGCGTTTTTTTCTCGGCGGCGGCGATATAGCGGATGATCTCCTGCGCGTCCATAGTCGCACCTCTTATTCTACGATATTCTGGATGCCGTAAAGGCCGGGGCCTTTTCCGGCGAGATACTCCGCGGCGGTCAGAGCGCCGCGGGCGAACAGCGAGCGGTCTTCGGCCTCGTGCTTGAGGGTAAAGGTCTCGCTGCCGGCGGCGATGACGATCTCGTGGGTGCCCACCTCGTTGCCGTAGCGCAGGGAACTGATGCCGATCTCGCGTCCCCGGCGGCCGTTTTCGTGACGTCCGACGAGGATCGGGGCGTTGTCGTGGGCGGCCTGGATACGCCGGGCCAGCATCAGCGCGGTGCCGCTGGGTACGTCCTGCTTGCGGTTGTGGTGGCGCTCGATGATCTCGATGTCCGCGTCGGGGAACACGGCCGCCGCTTTGGCGGCCATCTCCGCCAGCAGCGCCACGCCGATGGACATGTTGGCCGCGAGAAACACGGGGACGGTCTGTGCCGCGGCGCGGATGGCGGCAAGCTCCTCCTCGGTCTGACCGGTGGTGGCGATGACCGCCGGGATCCCGCGTTCGGTGCAGTACGCCATCAGCGCCCCGGTGGCGGCATGGTGGGAGAAGTCGATGAGCATGTCGGCCGGACCGGTGTATTCGGCCGGAGATGCGTATACCCCCGCCGCGGGGTCGGTGGTGAAGCTGCGGCTCACCCGGGCGGCGACGGTGTGGCCCGCCGCGGCGGCGGTGTCGGTGATGATGCGGCCCATATGGCCGTTGGCGCCGGAAATGATGATATTCATGGCGTTTCTCTCTCTGTTCGTCAAAAATGGTTATGCGAGCAGGCCCTGTCCGACCATGATCGCGCGCAGCGCCTGCCAGTGGGCGTCCTCCATCGGCGTGAGGGGCAGGCGGATGATCTCGCTGCACCAGCCCATGGCGGCCATGGCGGCCTTGACGGGGATCGGGTTGACCTCGGAGAACAGGCCGTTGATCAGCGGCAGCAGCTCACACTGGAGCGCCGCGGAGCCGGTGATGTCGCCGGCGAACCAACGGTCGCAGATCTCCACGGTCCGGCGCGGCATCACGTTGGAGAGCACGGAGATCACGCCCTTGCCGCCCATGGACAGGATCGGCACGATCTGATCGTCGTTGCCGGAGTAGATATCGAGCTTGCCGCCCACAAGCGCGGCGGTCTTGACGATCTTCGAGATATCGCCGTTGGCTTCCTTGATGCCCGCGATGTTGGGGTGATCGGCCAGCGCCAGATAAGTGGCGGGCTCGATGGCGCAGCCGGTGCGGGAGGGCACGTTGTAGAGGATCAGGGGCTTGGTGGCCGCGTCGGCGATGGCGGTGAACATCCGGATCAAACCGTTCTGGGTGGCCTTGTTGTAGTACGGCGTCACCACCAGAAGGCCGTCGGCGCCGGCCTGGCAGGCGTAGCGGGACAGATCGATGGCGTAGGCGGTGTCGTTGGAGCCGGTGCCGGCGATGATGGGCACGCGGCCCGCGGCGCGCTCCACGGAGAAGGAGATGGCGGCGCGGTGCTCCTCGTCGGTGAGGGTGGCACCTTCGCCGGTGGTGCCGGCGATGACCAGGGCGTTGATGCCCTCGTCGATCTGCCAGTCGATCAGACGGCCGAAGGCGTCAAAATCGATGCCGTCCTCGGTGAAGGGGGTGATCAGGGCGGTCGCGGCGCCGCGGAAGATGGGTTCGTTTGTCATGGCTTTTTCCTCCAAAATAGTATTCAACCGCGTATCGCACCAGGAAAACAAAACAGCGAATGCCGGAATTGCATTCGCTGTGCTTTGCGTTCAAGTATGCCTCTCCGACCCGGAGACCGGGCGGGAGGATCACAATTAATGCATAGCGCTCCGCAAATGCGACAGTCAAACGGATCTTATCCGTTTGCCCAGACGTGACCCGCCGGTCACATCTTCGGCAGCGGCCCCTTTCAAACCGGCAACGGCTTTGCGATGCCTTGCACCGGCCCTACTGATGACAACTGCGCCTCTATCCTTTAACTGCAATATTTGGTTTGGGCTATTGTACTAAAGAAACGCGGCGCTGTCAAGCCGTAGAACTGTACAATCGTTCGTCCCGCAAGGACACGGAATCGCGGCGTTTTACACGACGGGGCCGAAAAAAGGGCATTCCGGCCGCGGATCCTTCCGAAAGACAAAAAACACGCGCAATGGTGGAAACCGGCGCGGGGAGATGTTATAATCACAGTAACGACAAGGACGTGCCGCCGCGCTTCCCACGGCGGAGAATGACCCGAAAGGAGGACGACCATGGCCTGGACAAAAGAAACAAGGCCCTACTGTACCGTCATCCGCAATGAGGGCGGCGCCGAGCTGGGTATGGCGGGAGACGTGCCCATCATCGAAAAGGACGGTTTTGCCTTCAAGGATCTGGCGCGCTGCGGTAAGCTGCTGCCCTATGAGGACTGGCGCCTGACGCCCGAGGAGCGGGCAAAGGACCTGGCGGCCCGGCTCTCCCGGGAGGAGGTGGCCGGACTGATGCTCTATTCCTCTCACCAGATCGTGCCCTTCCGCGCCATGGGGCTTTTCTCCGCCCACTACGGCGGCGCGGCGTATGACGAGGAGAAAAACGCACCCTCGGACCTGACGGACGAACAGCTCGCCTTTTTGAAGAAAGACCACATCCGCCATATCCTGCAGATGAGCGTGCAGGACGCGGATACCTCCGCCCGCTGGAGCAACAACCTGCAGGCCGTGTGCGAGGCGGAGCCCTGGGGGATCCCGGTGAACATCTCCACCGACCCGCGCCACGGCGCCAGGTCCGGCGGCGCGGAATTCCGTTCGTCCGGCGCGGACGTGTCCAAGTGGCCCGAGGGGATCGGCTTTGCGGCCGCGGGCGACCCGGAACTGGTGCGGCAGTTCGCGCAGATCGCCTCCATCGAATACCGTGCCCTGGGCATCACCACGGCCCTCGGCCCCCAGATCGACCTGTCCACCGAGCCGCGCTGGATGCGCCTGGAGGATACCCTGGGCAGCGACCCGGAGAAGGTCATCCCGATGGTCAGGGCCTACTGCGACGGGATGCAGACCACGGAAGGCACCCCCGGCGGCTGGGGCCGCGAGAGCGTCAACACCATGGTCAAGCACTGGCCGGGCGGCGGCACCGGCGAGGGCGGCCGCGACGCCCACTATCCCTTCGGCTGCTTCGCGGTATATCCCGCCGGCCGGTTCGAGACCCATCTGCGGCCCTTCACCGAGGGAGCTTTCCGACTGGACGGCCCCACCGGCCAGGCTGCGGCCGTCATGCCCTATTACACCGTCTCCTGGCTCGAGGAGAACGAAAAGGTCGGCAACTCCTACAGCGAGTATATCCTCAGGGAGCTGCTGCGGGGCAAATACGAATATGACGGCATCGTGTGCACCGACTGGGGCATCACCGGCACGCCCGACCCGTCGATCGACAGCTTCGGCGCCCGGTGCTACGGCGTCAGCGAGCTCAGTGAGGCAGAACATCATCTGCGCATCATCCTCAACGGCGCCGACCAGTTCGGCGGCAACGACAAGGCCGGCCCGGTGCTGGAGGCGTGGCGGATCGGCGACGAGCGCTGCGGCCCGGCGTGGATGGACGAGCGGATGCGCCTGTCGGCCTGGCGGCTGCTGCGGGCCATGTTCCGTCTCGGCCTGTTTGAAAACCCCTACCTCGATCCCGAGGAGAGCGTGCGCATCGTCGGCAGGGCGGAGTATGTCAAGGCTGGACTGGAGGCCCAGGCCCGTTCGGTCGTGCCGCTCAAAAACAGCGGCGGCGTCCTGCCGCTGCGGAAAGGCATGAAGCTCTGGATCCCCGAGCGGACGATCGGCGCGCACAAAAACTTCTTCCGCGGCATGGATCCCGCGTCGCGGCTCCGGCCCTTCGGCGGAACGGATACCTCCGCATGGTTCACGCGGACCGAAGACCCCGCCGAGGCCGACGCGGCGCTGGTGGTGATGGAGAGCCCGCTCTCCGACGCCTACGACGCCGCCGACGCGGCCGCGGGCGGCAACGGATATCGGCCGATCATGCTGCAGTACCGGCCTTACACCGCCGCGGAGGCACGGCAGCCCAGCATCGCCGGCGGCGACTTCCGCGAGAGCTTCACCGACCGCAGCTACAAAGGCAAGAGCAACGTCTGCTATAACGAGGCGGACCTTGACAACCTGCTCCTGGCCCGGGAGAAAATGGGCGGCAGGCCTGTCATCGTATGCATGTATATGCACAATCCCACCGTCCCCGCGGAATTCGAGCCCCCGGCAGACGGCGTCCTCGTTCACTTCGGCGTCAGCGACCGGATACTGCTGGACGTGCTCTTCGGCGACAGACCCGCGGGAGGGACGCTGCCCTACAACCTCCCCGCGGACATGGCCGCCGTGGAGCGCCACGGAGAGGATGACATTATCGGTCCCGAGCCCTACAGGACCGCCGACGGCACGGTATACGCCGCCGGCTGCAGGGCTTGACGCGCCGCGAAGGGATCACGGATGGACATGAAAAGAACGATCGCCTGGCTGCTGAGCCTAGTATTGCTGCTGGGAACTCTTTCCGGCTGCGCCGCCGATTCAAAATCGGCCATGGACGACCTCGGGATCGAAGGGGACATGATCGACGAGCTCCCGGATGACGAAGAGGACGCCGCGGAAGAGGACGCCCCGGAAGAGGACGCCCCGGAAGAGGACGCCCCGGAAGAGGACGAGGAGGACTATCTCGATTTTGAAGAGGCTGTGGAGGCCCAGTCCTTTGCGGCGGCCATGGCCTGCTATCTGGCCGATCTGCGCCGCGGCAGCGGCGTGTCCGATCCGCTGCTGCTATGGGACATGGCCGGCTGGTACGCCGCGTGGCTGTGCACTGTGGAGGACTGCGACCTGATCTCCGGAGACAGGGTCGAGGATTTCCTGCGCTCGGTGGGCTATCAGGGCGTGCCGGAGCTGCCGGAGAGCTGGGCGGAATACGGCGTGGTGAGGGTCTTCACCGCCCCGGACAAGGTCACCTATTACGACTTCGATCAGCACAAAAAAGAGATGGATGCGATGCTCGGCGTCAACACCGAGGTCAGCGTGACGGCCGCGGGACCGCTGGACGCGGTCGCGTCGGTGACGTATCATTACGACAGCGGCGAGGCGCTGACCTGGGATTACGATCTGCGTTTTGCGCCCAACGGCACGGCCGACAGCGCCTTTGCCTACCGGCTCGCGGGCGTCGGCCTGCCCGCCGCGGGACCCCAGTGGGATCGGAGACTGAACTTTACATATGAGGAGCTGACGGCGGCCAACCGGCTGCGCAGCAGCCTCTCGATCTACCCGGCGGTGCACTGGTATGACCCGGACCACAGCCCGGATATGGTCTACTGGATCTTCCCCCGGGGCGACGCCCTCGCCTATATCTACAAGTGGGACGATTACTCCTCGGGAGAATATCACGGCTGCCGCTTTGAATATGAGCACTTCACGGACGGACAGCGCGCCATGATCGGCGCCTTCGACGAGGCCGACGGCAGCTGGGACAAGCTCGACGGCATACTCACGGAGAGCTTTTCCTCACTGCTCTCGGTCCGGCTCGACCGGGTGGAGGCCGACCTCTGCTGGCTCGAATGCGTCGCCTGGGGCGGCATGAGGGAAGTGCTCGCCGTGGACAAGGGCACGCTGGTGCTCCGGCAGCGGGAGGTCTACTATGCCGAGGAGCTTCCGCCCTCGGTCACGGTGTATGAGTATACGCAGTCCCCGCCCAGGCTGCCGTATCTGGACGGCTGGGATGGTGAGATGCGGACGGTGACGCTCTGCTGGGAGAACTTCAGCGGGCCGGTGCGGAATACATGGACCGAGACCGTCGAGATCCCCGCCGACTGGGAATACCTGCCTTATGACGGCCGCTGGGGAGACTACACGGTGTGGATGGATCCGGGCTACACCAAGCCCTATGTGTATCCCGGCCCCGGCGTGGATTACACGCTGTACCTGAGCACGGCAAAAGGTTGACATAACAACACACATCACGCGGATCGGACGACGCTAAAGGAGGCACGGCTGTGATCGACCTGAACAGACTCGAACAGTACCGGGAGAACAACCGCATAGAGGCCAAACGCGCCCTGGGCGGGCTGCCCCACAGCATCTGGGAGACCTACTCCGCCTTTGCCAACACTCTCGGCGGGCTCATATTGCTGGGGGTCGAGGAATACCCGGACAAATCGCTGCATCCGGTGGATCTGCCCGATCCGGAGGGGATGGTCCGCGAATTCCGCGCGCTGGTCAGCGACCCGCAGAAGGCCAGCGTCAATGTGCTCGGGGAAAGCGACGTGCGCATCGAGACGGTCGGCGGGGACCGTATCATCGTGATCCGCGTCCCGAGGGCGGCCCGCTATGAGCGGCCGGTCTTTGTGGACGGCAATCCCCGGACCGGCACCTACCGGCGCAGCGGGGAGGGGGATTATCGCTGCTCGGAGGAGGAGCTGCAGGCCATGTACCGGGACGCGGAGCGCCGTTCCCGGGACATGCTCGCGGTGCCGGGACTGGAGGCGGCCGTGCTCTGCGGCGATACGCTGCGGCGCTTCCGGGAGCGCATGAGCGCCGACAGACCCGGCTACGCCTGGATCGGGCTTCCCGACGAGGAGCTTCTCGAACGGCTCGGCGCGGCGGAAGCAGAGCCTGACGGGACGCTGCGGCCCACCGCCGCGGGCCTGCTGATGTTCGGCGGCGTCCGTGAGATCCGCGGCGTCTTTCCCCG
>JAFXYJ010000083.1 GCA_017541825.1 Oscillospiraceae bacterium
ATCTTCCAGATGATATTGACCTGTGTGGGATCGCCGGTGCGGGTAAAGATGATCTTCGCGATCTCGGTAATGGAGATCGGCACGCTGCCGATGTTGATATTGAGCACGACGATCAGCAGCGCGGCGAGGATCAGCCCGATGAAAACCGCCTCGTAACGGGCGCGGCGCCGGAGGTTTTCCCTGAGATAGCTCCTGTCTTCCATGGCGGCTCACTCCATATGGTGCAGGAAGGTCATCTCTCCCTCCTGTCCGGTCAGCATCAGATGCATATCCTGGATCAGGTCACTGATCTGGTCGGAATGCTGGTATGTCTCCGGCCCGATCCACCAGATATCGCCGTTCCGCACGGCCTTGCAGTCGCCCAGGAGGTCGTTCATCTCCAGCAGCTTGGCGACGCTGGTGACGCCGGAGCTGTACCCGCTGGCGTTGTATATGAGATAATCGATATTCAGCGCGGTGGCGTAAAACTCCTCCATCGTCATGCCTGCGTTGGTCTGCGCGCTGTCGCCGCCGCTGAAGGCGTTGACGCCGCCGGCGATGCCGATGATCTGCGCGAGATAGTCGGTCCCGGACCGGACCTGCGCTTTTCCCGTGGAATCGATCAGAAAGATCGCCACGGTCTTGCCGGTGTTCTCATGGCCCTCGATCTCGTCGAGAACGGACACCTTGCTGTTGAAAAACGCCTCGGCTGCCTCCTCACGGTCGATCAGCGCGCCGAAGAGCTTGACCCATTCGGTGCGGCCCAGCGGATGGGATTCATAGCTCGAATAATCGATGAACACCGGGATATCCAGCAGCTCGATCATCTCGATGACCTTGGGAGTGTGGAGGATCATCGTGTTCTCGATGGCCAGATCGATGCCCGAATCCACGAGCAGCTCATAGTCCGGCTCGGAATACTTGCCGCCGAAGAGGATATCGCCGCGCTCCATGGCGGCGCGGGCGTTCTCCACATACCACGCGTCCTTTTCGATGCTGGAGAGCCGGATCGTGTCCAGCGAATCCATCGCGTCGAACAGCGACATGGAAGAGCTGCCGGCAAGGTAGATCTTCCTGACAGGACCCTGCAGGACCTTGATCTCGGCGTCCAGGCCTGCCGGGGCGCTCTGCCCCTCGGGCACGAGAAGATAGCGGTTCCCGTCGCCGATCACGATGTATTTGTAGCCGCCTTCAAAATAGTAGACGTCAAACTGCTCAGCATAGGCCTTTTCCATCCGGCGCAGATACGTGAGCCCCGGAAGGGTCACGGGAGGTTCCCCTGCGGGTTCCTCGCTCGCCGGCTCCGCCGTCGGGGCGGCGGGGTCCTTTGCGGGAGAGACCGCGGGGGCCGCGGTCACGGCCGGCTGCTCTGCGGCAGCGGGGCCCGGGGCTTCCCCGGCCTGTACGCCGCCGCAGCCGCAAAGCCCCGTGAGCAGCGCCAGCGCCAACAGCAGAGCCGGGATCCGTCTGATGGTCCTTTGTTTCATATTTCGACCTCCTTAACCCGCCTTCAGGGCGTTAAACGCCGCGTTGGCCTCTTTTTCAAATCCGAACAGGATCCCGTATACCTTGATCCATTCGAGAGCCGCCTGAGCGGTCTCCTCATGGCGTGAGCGGTCAACGAACACGGGGATCCCGAGCTCACGCAGCGCGCCGAACATCTTTGCCAGATTCTCCGCGTCTTCGTCGGAGAGCTCCTCCGCGGCAAATGCGTTGTCTGCCTGGGCCGGATACCCGTTGACGCGCAGATCCGCGAAGATCTCGGGCATCAGCGCCAAGTCGCATCTGCTGCGCACGAGCTGGGCGAAGACCAGCCCGTCATACGCGCCCGCGCAGATCATGGCGCTGCCCTCTTCCGGCTCGAAGCCCGCAAGCTTAAGCCTGTCGAGCAGATCCCCGCTGCCGATGGCGGCCAACATGTCATAGATGCCCACGTCGGACACATATACGCACTCCGAGGGGCGGGCGACCACCTGGATATCCGCGTCGAGCGCCTCGGGGACCTCCGCCCCTTCGGGAACGACCAAATATCTGCCGACGCCAAGCACATTGATGACCGTGTACCCGTCCTTATAGCGGTAGATCTCGTAAAGCCTGCCGGCTGCGTTCCTGTCTGTGGACAGATATGTCAGTCCGGGGATCCTCTGCTCGTCCTTCAGGGCCGCGTCCGCGCCCTCCAGCGCGGCGGCCAGATAGACGCAGATGGAATACGTGATCTCATGGGGCTGGGACATGGCCGTAGTCTGACCGATGATCCTGTTGACCTTGTTGAGACGGATCGGGATCGTAACGGTGGAGGTCCCGCCGCTCTGCGTCGTGTAGTAGGTTTTCCCGTTGGCTTTTACATAGGTGTAGTTGGGGCTGTCGAAGCTGATGACGGCGTAGGCCAGGCCCCCCTTGACGATGATCTGCCGGCAGGTGATCACAGCCCGTCCGCTGCCGCCGGAATAGGTGAAGTTGTCCGGCTGATAGGTGCCGTCCTCCAGCGTCGTGGAGTTGTCCACCGCGCTGGTGGTGCCGTTGTTGTTATCCTTGGGCGGCATGTAAACGTCGTTGTCCTTGTTTTCGGTCTGTTCGGCCTCCTCGACCGGCTCCTCGGACATGGCGGCTTCTGTGGGGATGTGGATGTAATACTGCGTGTCTTTCCAGCCGTTCTCGGTCAGGATCAGGATCGGCAGCGTCTCGCCGAGCTTCTCATAGGGAACGGAGATCGTAAAGGACTTGTCCTTGGCGCGCTTGAAGTAGCTGTCGATCTTCTTGATCTGGTCGAGTGTTCCGAAAAAGATCCCGCTGCAGTAGGTGTCATGGGCGGTGGTGAATGTGATGCGGACCGTGGTCCCGTCGGTGACCGCGTCGTAGGTCAGGACGCGCAGCATGCCATACTCCGTGTCGTCCTCCTTGAGGACCTGCAGACCGTCTTCGGTTTTGACCAGCGCCGCGATCGCGTCCTCTATGGCCTGCGCCATGGCGTCCACCAGCGCCTGATCCTCCGCGGCGAGGCTGCGGTCCACGGCCGCGACGGCGTCCTCCAGCGCTTTGCGGGACTGCGCGGTGTAGACGCTCAGATCCTCCGGCACCTTCTCCATCGCCGCGTCCACCGCGGTATAATCGGCGCCGGCGGGCGGCTCCTCCGAGCCGTCCTGGTGCGGATCGAGCACGGCGGGCTCCGCATCGCTCTCGGAGAGAGGTCCGGTAAAGGTCAGCGTACAAGGCTCCGACCAGGTCTCGTCATCCGATTGCCGGTACCGCACGGCAGCGCTGCCGTTCCCGTTTTCATCCAGCGTCACCGGGATCGTGAACACGTTCCCGTCCGCGGATTCGTTCCTGTAATATACAGGGTTTTCTCCGACCTCTTCACCGAGGGTCACACTTTGGACGGCAGCGCTCGCGGTCACTGTATAGCGTACCGCGTAAGTGCCGTCGTACTGGCGCGTCGCCACGGCCTCGGCCTGTACAGGATAACTGTCCGAGTCGGAGGCGGCGCCGACCGTGAATGTGTCCGCGGTTTCCTCCGGCTTGTCCTGATTGGGCTTGACCACGGCCGGCTCGGCGTCGCTCTCTGCCAGCAGGCCGGTGATCGTCAGCGTGCTTGCCTTCGACCATACGCCCTCATTCTCGCGCCAGTAATGCACATACACGCTGCCGTTCCCGCTTTCATCCAGCGTCACCGGGATCGTGAACACGTTCCCGTCCTCAGATTCGTTCTTGTAATATACCGGATACTCCCCGACATCCTTGCCGAGAGTCATCTTTTCCCGATGCGCGCCGGCGGTCATCGTGAAGCGCAGCGCGTATGTGCCGTCGGACTGCAGCGTCGCGACCGCTTCCGTCTGCACGGGGAACATCGGTGAGTCGGAGGCCACGCTCACCTTATAGGTAGGCGCGTTTTCTTCCGGCGTCGGATCGTCCTCCGGCTTGTCCTGATTGGGCTTGACCACAGCCGGCTCGGCGCCGCTCTCTGCCAGCGGGCCGGTGATCGTCAGCGTGCTTGCCTTCGACCATACGCCCTCATTCTCGCGCCAGTAATGCACATACACGCTGCCGTTCCCGTTTTCGTCCAGTGTCACCGGGATCGTGAACACGTTCCCGTCAGCGGATTCGTTCTTGTAATATACCGGATACTCTCCGACATCCTTGCCGAGAGTCATCTTTTCCCGATGCGCGCCGGCGGTCATCGTGTAGCGCAGCGCGTATGTGCCGTCGGACTGCAGCGTCGCGACCGCTTCCGTCTGCACCGGGAACATCGGTGAGTCGGAGGATACGCTCACCGCATAGGTCGCGGTCCCGGGATCATCGTCGTCATTCTCCGCGGCTTTTTTGCCGGACATGCGCCGCCATGTGAACAGCGAATGTCGGACCGACAGCCCTTCCTGGGTGATCTGCACACTGCCGTCGCCGTGCCGAGGTCTGTCGGGAACGGACGGTTTTTTCGCCGGCGTTTGCGTCCCTGCGTTCCCGACCGGCTTGATCTCCAAAGAGATCTCGACAGGTCCGGCGCTGCAGCGCGCGATCATGCGGTTGGGCCCGCCGATGGACACGGGGATCTTTTCAAATACAGCTTTGCCGCCGGAGAGCTGCGCGTCGTACAGCTTTCCCGCCGCATCGAGAACGGCAGGCTCCTCGCCGTCAAACTCGATCGTGACGGCGGCTTTGCCTTCCGAGATCTCCAGGCGGGCAGCCGAAGGCGCGAGTTTTCCGGTAAACGCCGCGGCAAACTCTTTGCCCGGCAGCCTGTAACTCCCGTCAGGCAGGTCGGTGCTGTTGTCGACGACGGCTGTCTGCGCTTTTAGGACATCGTCCTCCTCGGGGTCGGCGTTGTCCTCTGTGTCATTTTCTTCCGTTTGTCCGGTGCTGTCCGCGGTTTCCGCAGGCTCTGCCGCCTCCTCCGTCTCCGGCGCAGCGTCCCCGGACTCCGCAGCCGCATCCGGCGTCTCCTCGGGAGCAGGCGCCTGCCCGGGCGTTTCATCCTCCGGTCCGTCGGCGGGCGTATCAGCTTCCTGAGCGTTCTCCGGCTGTTCCTGCGGCGACTCGTCCTGCTCTTCTTCGGCCGCCGCCGCGGGAGAAGAAGTCGGGCCGGGCGCGCTTTCGCCACCCGCGTCGACCGGGGATGCTTCCGCCGGCCCCGGGTCTTCCGCCTCCGGCGCGGGGGCGGTTTCCGGCGCCGCTGCCGCATCCGGAGTATCCGCAGGCTGAGCAGCCTCGGTCGGCTCCGGCGCTTCTGTCGGCTTCGGCGTCTCGGTCGGCTTGGGCGTCTCGGTCGGCTTCGGCGTCTCGGTCGGCTTCGGCGACGAAACGACCGCGGTCTCCTCCGGATCGCTCTGTGACTGGCTGTCCGCCGCAAGCGCGGCTGTATTCAAAATCGATACCAATGCGAGCAGGCAGGCCAGGATACGGGTTTTTTTCATCTTCACTTGCACGTCTCACCCTTCTTTACTGCGTCGGCGGTTGTCTATCTGCGGTCCCAAATGCGGCAAACAAAAAAGCCGTCTGTTTTCCCGAAAAAACAGACGACAAAACCAACAGCCCTGCTTTCCCGGAAGCGGTACACTACTGCTCTCAGCAGGTTTCCTGGCTCACGGATCATCGGGCGCAGCCATGCCTTCTCACGCGACGCGCAATGGCAGTTGTTCGGCGGCCCTCCCCGTTCACAGTGACCGGATCGCTCAGGATTTTCACCTGATTCCCTTTTGACCCCGCCCTCCCGGGAAGGGCACTGAAAGCGCTTTTCCGGCGGAACATAAAACGCGCCGCCGGGTGGATCCAACTATTTAATTATTATACCGGCATTATAATCCCTCGGCAGTTTGAATGCAACTCTTTTTTCCCCCGGAATGCGGCGCGGCGGTTGTCAATCCGCCGCGGCTGTGATATGATGTTCCGGCTTGACGGGAGGGTTGACCATGAGCAGACTATTTATCAAACAGAAGGTTTTTTCCTGGCGGGACAGATTCACCGTAAA
>JAFXYJ010000084.1 GCA_017541825.1 Oscillospiraceae bacterium
CATGGCAGCAAAGAAAATGATCCGCATCCGTCTCAAGGCTTACGATCACCAGCTGATCGACAAGGCCGCCGAGACCATCGTCGAGACCGCCAAGCGCACCGACGCCCGGGTCTCCGGCCCCATCCCCCTGCCCACCCAGAAGGAGGTCGTCACCATCCTGCGCGCCGTCCACAAGTACAAGGACAGCCGGGAGCAGTTCGAGCGCCGCACCCACAAGCGCCTGATCGACATCGTGTCCCCCACCCAGAAGACCGTGGAGGCCCTGATGAGCCTGGAGCTCCCCGCCGGCGTGGAGATCGAGATCAAACTTTAAGGCTTGCCGGCCAGCCCGCCGCTTCCAGCCCGCCGGCTGATTTTCCGCCTGGCATTGTTTCAAAACCTTGAAATACACAAAGTATTCCTGCGGTTTTTCAACTTCCCCAGACTAAAAATCTTCTCGACGATCTGAAAGCCTCGGACAGTCCGCCAAACCTATAGAGCGGCACTGATCGTATACCTTATATAATATCCCCGCGAATCACAAATTTGTATTGAACCCCATCCCTGCATGAGGGGAACGGGTCAAGTCGGGAGCCTCCGGCACACCCAATGTTGCCATGCGGCCCGACCAATAACCTGAAAGGAGAACACCCAATGAAGAAGGCCATCATCGGCAAGAAGGTCGGCATGACGCAGATCTTCGATGAGGCAGGCAAGGTTGTCCCGGTGACCGTCATCGAGGCCGGCCCCTGCAAAGTGGTCCAGAAGAAGACCGAGGACAAGGAAGGCTACGCCTCCGTCCAGCTGGGCTTCGAGGAAGTCCCCGAGCGCAAGCTCACCAAGCCCGAAAAGGGTCACCTTGACAAGGCGGAGGCCGGCGCACTGAACGTGCTGCATGAGTTCCGCCTGGACAACGCCAACGAGATGAATGTGGGCGACGTGATCAAGGCCGACACCTTCCAGGAGGGCGACAAGGTCGACGTCACCGGCATCAGCAAGGGCAAGGGCTACGCCGGCGTCATCAAGCGCTGGGGCGCCCAGCGCACCCCCACCACCCACGGCGGCGGCCCCGTGCACCGGCACGCCGGCTCCATGGGCTCCAGCACCGACCCCAGCCGCATCCTGCCCGGCAAGATCGGCGCCGGCCACATGGGCGCTGAGCAGGTCACCGTGCAGAACCTGGACGTGGTCAAGGTGGACAGCGAGCTGAACATGATCGTTATCCGCGGCGCGATCCCCGGCCCCAAGGGCGGCATCGTCTTCATCCGCAACACCGTGAAGAACAACGTCGTCAAGAAGGCCCAGGTCGCTACCAGCGTCAACCCGCAGAAGGCTTCCGCCCGTACCAACCCGCAGAAGGCTTCCGCCCGTACGCGCTAAGAAAGGAGAGTATGATTTATGCCTAAGGCGAATCTCTACAACATGGCCGGCGAGCAGGTCGGCGAGGTTGAGCTCTCCGACGCCGTATTCGGCATTGAGCCCAACGAGGTGGTCCTTCACGCGGCCATCAAGAATCATCTGGCCAACCGCCGTCAGGGCACGCAGAGCGCTCTGACCAAGGGCGAGGTCTCCTATTCCACCATCAAGCCCTGGCGTCAGAAGGGCACCGGCCGCGCCCGCGCCGGCTACAAGGGTTCCCCCGTGTGGACCCACGGCGGCGTCGCCTTCGCCCCCAAGCCCCGGAGCTACCGCTACACCATCAACCGCAAGGAAAAGCGCCTGGCGCTCAAGAGCGCGCTGTCCCTCAAGGCTGCCGAGAGCAGGATCCTCGTGGTGGACGGACTGGGCTTTGACGAGATCAAGACCAAGACCTGCGCCTCCTTCCTGGAGAAGCTGGGCGTGAACGGCAAGGCCCTGATCGTCACCGAGAACGTGGACGAGAACGTGATCAAGTCCGCCCGGAACATCCCCGGCGTCGTGACCACCATCGCCACCATCCTGTCCCCCTATGAGATCATGAAGGCCCGCACCCTGATCGTGGACAAAGCTGCCCTTGCCAAGATCGAGGAGGTTTACTGCTGATGAAGAGCGCTTATGATGTGATCATTCGCCCGGTCATCACCGAGCAGTCCATGGAAGATCTGGACATCAAGAAGTTCGTGTTCGAGGTGGACAAGCACGCCACCAAGATCGAGATCAAGAAGGCTGTGGAGGAGATCTTTGACGTCACCGTTCTGAACGTGACCACCACCACCGTCCACGGCAAGCAGAAGCGCACCGGCCGCTATCCCGCCGGCTTCCAGAAGACCTGGAAGAAGGCAGTTGTCCGTCTGAGCGAAGATTCCAAGAACATTGAGATCTTCGAAGGCATGGCGTAAGGGAGGTAAACGAGAATGGCTATCAAAACATTTCGCCCTGTGACCCCCGCCCGCCGGCACATGACGGTCTCCGGGTTTGACGGTGTGGACAAGCACGCCGCCCCCGAGAAGAGCCTCCTGGAGGTCAAGAAAAAGCACTCCGGCCGCAACAGCTACGGCCGCATCACCGTCCGTCACCACGGCGGCGGCAACCGGCAGAAGTACCGCATCATCGACTTCAAGCGCAACAAGCGCGACGTCGAGGGCAAGGTCCTCCGCCTGGAGTACGATCCCAACCGCAGCGCTTTCATCGCGCTGATCGAGTACGCCGACGGCGAGCGCCGGTATATCCTGGCTCCCGTGGGCCTGAAGGCCGGCGACACGGTCATCGCCGGTGAGAACGCCGATATCAAGCCCGGCAACGCTCTGCCGATGACCAACATCCCCGTGGGTACCATCATCCACAACATCGAGATGTACCCCGGCAAGGGCGGCCAGCTGGTCCGCTCCGCGGGCAACGCCGCGCAGCTCATGGCCAAGGAAGGCAGCATGGCCACGGTCCGCATGCCCTCCGGCGAGATGCGCAAGGTCCGCATGGAGTGCTACGCCACCATCGGCCAGGTCGGCAACATCGACCACGCCAACATCTCCCTGGGCAAGGCCGGCCGCGTGCGCCACATGGGACGCCGTCCCATGGTCCGCGGCTCCGTCATGAACCCGGTGGACCACCCCCACGGCGGCGGCGAGGGCAAGTCCCCCGTCGGCCGGCCCGGCCCTGTGACCCCCTGGGGCAAGCCGACCCTGGGTTACAAGACCCGGAAAAAGAAGAATCCCACCGACAAGTTCATTGTCAAGCGCCGCAACGCCAGGTAAGGAGGGAATAGAGAATGAGCAGAAGCATCAAAAAAGGCCCCTACGCAGCTCCCGAGCTGCTCCGGCGGGTCGACGAAATGAACAAGACCGGCGAGAAGAAGGTCCTCAAGACCTGGTCCCGCAGATCTACGATCTTCCCCTCCTTCATCGGCCACACCTTTGCCGTGCATGACGGCCGCCGCCACGTCAGCGTGTATATCACCGAGGACATGGTCGGTCACAAGCTGGGCGAGTTCGTGCCCACCCGCACGTTCCGCGGCCACGCCGGCAGCAAGACTTCCGGTAAGTAAGGAGGAGAGAAACAATGGAAGCAAGAGCTGAACACAGATACGCGCGCATCTCTCCCCGCAAGGTCAAGATCGTCTGCGATCTGATCCGCGACAAGGACGCCGAGCTTGCCAAGGGCATCCTGCAGCACACGCCCAACCGCGGCGCCGAGCTGCTCTACAAGGTCCTGTGCAGCGCCTGCGCCAATGCGGAGAACAATCACGAGATGGATCCTTCCAAGCTGTATGTCTCCCAGGTGATGGTGACCGCCGGTCCCATCATGAAGCGCGGCCGGGCCTCCGCCCGGGGCCGTTACTCCCGCATCCTGAAGAGAACCAGCCACATCACCGTCGTCGTGGCAGAAAAGGAGGCTTGATTTATGGGACAGAAAGTGAATCCGCACGGCCTCCGCGTCGGCGTCATCAAGGACTGGGATTCCCGCTGGTATGCCCGGGCCGACAAGGTAGGCGATCTGGTCGTTGAGGACGACAAGATCCGCAAGTACCTCAAGAAGAAGCTGTACTCCGCCGGTGTGCCCACCATCGAGATCGAGCGCGACAGCGCCAAGGTCCGCATCTTCATCCACTGCTCCCGCCCCGGCGTCGTGATCGGCAAGGGCGGCGCCGAGATCGAGAAGCTCCGCCTGGATGTGGAGAAGCTCATCGGCAAGCCGGTGGCTCTGTCCATCGTCGAGGTCCGCACCCCCGATACCAACGCGCAGCTGGTCGCCGAGAACATCGCCCAGCAGCTCGAGAAGCGCATCGGCTTCCGCCGGGCCATGAAGAATGCCATCGGCCGTGCCATGCGCATGGGCGCCAAGGGCATCAAGGTCCAGTGCAGCGGCCGTCTCGGCGGTGCCGAGATCGCCCGCAGCGAGACCTATCACGAGGGCACCATCCCCCTGCAGACCCTGCGGGCCGACATCGACTACGGCCTGGCCGAGGCCGCGACCACCTATGGCCGCATCGGCGTCAAGGTCTGGATCTACAAGGGCGAGATCCTCACCACCACGCTGCGCACCACGCCGCGCGTGATGGACACCAGCAAGCCCCTCAACGACCGTCGCCGCGACAACCGCAACCGCCGGGACAACCGCGGCGGCTACAACCGCGACAACCGCGGTCAGGGCGGCTACAACCGCGATAACCGCGGCCAGGGCGGCCAGGGCGGCTACAACCGCGATAACCGCGGCCAGGGCGGCCAGGGCTACAACCGCGACAACCGCGGTCAGGGCGGCCAGCGCCCCGCGGGTCAGGGCTACAGCCGGCCCGCCGGCCAGGGCTACAACCGCGCGCCCGCTCCCAAGGAAGGAGGCAATTCCTGATGTTAATGCCGAAAAGAGTCAAATACCGCCGCCAGCAGCGCGGCCGTATGAAGGGGAAAGCCACCCGCGGCAACTTTATCGCCTATGGTGAGTACGGCCTGGTGGCCACCGAGCCCTGCTGGATCACCGCCAATCAGATCGAGGCGGCCCGTATCGCCATGACGCGCTACACCAAGCGCGGCGGTCAGGTCTGGATCAAGATCTTCCCCGACAAGCCCGTTACCCAGAAGCCCGCCGAGACCCGTATGGGCTCCGGCAAGGGCTCTCCCGAGTACTGGGTCGCCGTTGTCAAGCCCGGACGCGTTCTCTTTGAGATCGCCGGCGTGAGCGAGGATGTCGCCCGCGAGGCCATGCGTCTGGCCAGCCACAAGCTGCCCTGCAAGACGAAGTTTATCGCCCGCGAGGCCGCCGAGTCCGAGAATGGTGGTGAAGAAGATGAAGGCTAATGAGATCCGCAATCTTTCCGTTGAGGAGCTCGACAAGAAGCTCATCGAACTGAAGAAGGACCTGTTCATGCTCCGCATGCAGCACGCCACCAACCATCTGGACAATCCCATCCGCATTTCCAACGTGCGGCGCGATATCGCCCGAGTCAAGACCGTGCTTCGTGAGAAGCAGATAAAGCAGTGAGGAGGTAAGACAGCATGAGTGAGAGAACTTCTTCCCGCAAGACCCGGGTGGGCAAGGTCGTGTCCGACAAGATGGACAAGACGGTGGTCGTCACGGTCGAGGACCGTGTGGCCCATCCCATTTATAAAAAGATCATCGGACGCACCTATCGCCTGAAGGCGCACGACGAGAACAACGAGTGCGGTGTCGGCGACAGAGTCCGCGTGATGGAGACCCGCCCCCTGTCCAAGGACAAGAGATGGCGCGTGGTCGAGATCATCGAAAAAGCAAAGTAAGGAGGCGCCGATATGATACAGGCTGAATCTTATCTGAAAGTTGCCGACAATACGGGCGCCAAAGAGCTCAAGACCATCCGTGTCCTGGGCGGATCCAAGCGCAAGTACGGCAATGTTGGCGATGTAGTGGTCGCCAGCGTCCGCAAGGCCGCTCCCGGCGGCAGCGTCAAAAAGGGCGACGTGGTCAAGGCCGTCATCGTCCGCACCACCAAGGGTGTCCGCCGCGCCGACGGTACCTACGTCCGTTTCGACGAGAACGCCGCCGTTCTCATCAACGGCGCCCAGGACCACAACCCCAAGGGCACCCGCATCTTCGGGCCCGTGGCCCGTGAGCTCCGCGACAGGGAATATATGAAGATCCTGTCCCTGGCTCCCGAAGTCATTTGAGGAGGACATGGGAATGAAGATTCGTAAAGACGATACAGTCGTGGTCCTGTCCGGCCGCGACAAGGGCGCCAAGGGCAAGATCCTGTCCGTGGACCCCAAGGCCGGCAAGGTCATCGTGGAGGGCGTCATGGTGGCCACCGTCCACCAGAAGCCCCGCCGTCAGGGCGAAGAGGGCGGTATCATCAAGCGTGAGACCCCCATCTACGCCAGCAAGGTCATGCTCATCTGCCCCAAGTGCGGCAAGCCCACCCGCGTGGGTCATGACTTCGCCGACGGCAAGAAGAGCCGCGCCTGCAAGAAGTGCGGCGCAAAATTCTGAGAGAGGAGAGTGAAAGATCATTATGGCTGAGTATGTCGCAAGAATGAAGAAAAAGTATAATGAGGAAGTCGCTCCCGCTCTGATGAACAAGTTCCAGTACAAGAGCGTCATGCAGATCCCCCGCCTGGACAAGGTGGTCGTCAGCGTCGGCTGCGGCGACTGCAAGGACAACGCCAAGATGCTGGAGGCCGTGATCAAGGA
>JAFXYJ010000085.1 GCA_017541825.1 Oscillospiraceae bacterium
CCCCGCTCGCCCTCGACGATGCGGTCGACGAACTCCTTGGGGCTCACACCGGCAGCCTTGGCCTTCTCCGCGATCTTCTGTCCGTGCTCGTCGGTGCCGGTCAGGTACATCACGTCATAGCCCTGCAGACGCTTGTAGCGGGCTATGGCGTCGCAGGCGACGGTGCAGTAGGCGTGGCCGATGTGCAGCTTGTCCGAGGGGTAGTAAATGGGCGTTGTGATATAAAAGGTCGGTTTCGGCATGGCGGTCTCTCCTCGTATTGCAAATAATCCTTAATATCAGTAAAAAACCTTGTTCCAAAAAGAAGGGGGCATCCGGGGGGAACATGGTTCCCGCCCGGAAATCGCGTCGCCGACAGGCGATATTCAGACTTCCGCAGAAATCTGCGCGATTTTTAGTCGTCGTGGAACTTGTATTCGCTGTAGGCCTCCCAGTCCCGGCTGATCGGCGTGGCGGTGAGGTAGTCGTCACCGTCGTGATAGATCCACCGGTAGGTGGCCGCGCAGGTGCCGATGACGGTCTTGCCGTCGTCCTTGTCATAGAGCTTGTCGGTGCTGTAGTGCATCACCACGTACACATGCTCCGTGTCGGTGCCCTTGATCTGGATGCAGCACTGGTTGGTGCTCTCGTCCACCCAGGCCACGATCTCGATGGGATAGTCCTTGTTGTTGCGGAATTTGAAGTCCGGCCATCCCCAGCTCACCGTGGCGTCCAGGCCCCAGGGAAGGTAGCCCACCTGGAACTGGTGGCACTCCCGTTCCACGACCTCCAGGTTGGAGTAGAGCACGGCGTTGTAGAGCGTGGAGCTCACCTGGCAGATGCCGCCGCCGTATTCCTGCCGAACCTCGCCGTTGGCATAGGCCGGCGCCAGGAGCCAGCCCGCTTCGGGGACGCGCTGGCCCAGCGCCATATTGTAGGAGAACACGTCGCCGGGCATGAGCATGATGCCGTTGAGCAGCCCGCAGGCCTTTTTGACGTTGGAGATCCGTCCGGGCTTGCTGCCGGCCAGGGGCGTGCGGACCTCCTCGCAGTAGTCGGCCTTGTAGAATCGCACCATCGACCAGTTCTTGCTCAGGTTGTCGGCAAACAGCCGCGACTGGATGTCCTCGGTGGAGTTGTCCGGATAGTCGAGCTTGAGCGGGATCGTCACGGTGTCGCCGTAGGAGGCGGCGGCCCAGGCGGCGTAGGCCGCGGGCACGTCAAAGCTCACGCCCACGACCGAGCGTGTGACGCCGTAGGGCTGGCCGTTGAAGTCGAAGCCCTCGGGCAGCGCCGGATAGACGATGTTGCCGTGCTCGTCGGTGGGCTGCTCGACATCGGAGGTCACCGCCGCGCTGATGTTCTCAAACAGGCCGTAATCCCGGGCGTAAAGCAGCTGCGCCTCAACCTTTTCCGCGTGGATCTCGTCGTAGAGCGCCTGGAAATCATAGGTCTCGTCCGCCTCGGGGACGCTCTCGTAGACGAAGCCGCTGCCGTCGCCGGCGAGCAGGGCGCTGATGAACCGGGAGGTCACTTCCTCCTCGTCGATGGTCAGCCCCACGGCGCCCTTGGTGATGTGGATCTCGTCGGCGGCAAACTCGATGCCGCTGACGAGGAGCTGCTCGTCGATGCTCACCGCGGCGTCGGCCACGATCGAGCGGACCGCCTCCTCGTCGAGCGAGACCTCCAGCGCGTCGCCCTCAAAGGCGAAACTGTTGGCGCCCATATACGCCGCCCTCATGTAAGCGGCGGTGTCGGCCAGGGCTCCGCCGCCGCGGCCGTAGGCCCAGGCGGCGTCGGCGGCCCGGTTGGTGGCGTAGGTCAGTCCGGCGTCGTAGGCCGTGACGGTCAGCTCGTTGTCCAGCGGGAGCTGCGCGGTGACGGCCAGGCCGTCATATTTCTCCGCGCCCAGCGCCAGCAGCGCCTCGGCGGCCTCCCGGCGGGTCATGCCGCCGAGGTCCACGCCTTCGATCACGGTGCCCGGATAGATCGTGTCCACCAGGCTGACCCGGTACATGCCGTAGCCCACGGCGCCGATGCCTGCCAGCAGCACCACCGCCAGCAGGATGATGACGGCGGCGAGCACCGGATTGTGCCTGCGCTCGGCCCGGCGCTTTTTTCGTCTGGCGGCCTGGGAACGGCCGGCGGTCTTTTTATTGACTTTTTTCTTCTTTCCGGGCCCTGCGCCCGCGGCCGCGGACCGCGCCGGGGCGGTCCTGCGCCGGGGGACGGCGGGGGCGTCCTCGGAGCTGATGGCGACGGACTCCACGACCGGCGTCTCCGGGGCGGTCACGTCGGGCTCCGGCCGCTCGTCCGGCCGGTTCGGGGAGGAGAGGTCCTCTCCCTGTCTGGTCTCGTTGGCGATGGCGGTTTCCTTCTTTCTCTTGTACAGGCGGTGGATATTGTCAGTTCATATACGGTTCCGTGACGGTCGGCAGCGGCACCCGCCGTCCCTGGGTCTCAAAGGCCTCGCGGATCCAGGGGTTGGCGTTGAACCTCTCCCGGGTCTGGGATTCGAGCAGCGCGCCGATGAGCACGTTGGATACGAGGAACCCGCCCGGGGTGAAGTGCCAGCGGTCGTTGTCCAGCGCGGCCCAGCCGTTTTCCGCGAAGGTGTTGAGCATCTCCTCCAGCGGCTCGAAGGGGCTGTTGTAGACCGCCAGATATTCCTCGCGGCTGATGCCCCAGATCGTGCGCATCCCGAGCATCAGATACTCGCTGGCCCGGTCAAAATCGGTCAGCTCCTCCTGCTCGTCGATAATATCTTTGTCTCCCAAAACGCCGGAAATATACTCCCGGACGTTGCTGGTATAGGAGTAGCGCAGCATGCCGATGTTCGAGTGGGCCGAGGCGCCGAAGCCGATATAGTCGCCCAGCCGCCAGTATTTGAGGTTGTGGCGGCTCTCATAGCCCCGGCGGGCGAAGTTGGAGATCTCGTACTGATAGTAGCCGTGGCGCTCGAGCAGATCCACCGCGTAGAGGTACATGTCCGCCTGATCGTCGTCGGAGGGGATCATCGGCGAATCGTTGTACTCGTCGTACATCGGCGTGCCCTCCTCCAGCCGCAGGCCGTAGCAGGAGATATGGGCCGGCTTGAGCGCGATGGCCTTGGCCAGGGTGTCCGCCCAGTCCTCCCGGGTCTGGCTGGGCAGCCCGTAAATGAGGTCCAGGCTGATGTTTTTGAATCCGGCCTGCCGGGCGCGCTTCACCGCGAGCACCACCTGCCGCCAGTTGTGCCGCCGGCCGATCAGCCGCAGCAGCTCGTCGTTGGCGCTCTGGGCTCCGATGGAGATGCGGTTCACTCCCTCGTCCCGGAGCATCTTCAGCTCCCGGCGCCGGACGCTGTCCGGGTTGCACTCCACGGTGATCTCCGCGGCCTTGAGCAGCCGGCTCGTGGATTTGAGCTCCCGGAGGATTTCCGTGAGCCGCTTGGCGCCGTAATAGCTGGGCGTCCCGCCGCCGATGTAGACGCTGTCCATGAAGTAGTCCTTCATGCGCGGCAGCGTCTCCTGGAGCTGGATGAGCACCGCGTCCTGATAGGGGCCCATCAGCTTGTCCCTGCCGGGCAGCGAGCAGAAATCGCAGTAGCCGCACTTGGACGCGCAGAACGGTATGTGGATATATACGCCGATGCGTTTGTCTTCAGCGGCCATTGAAAACCTCCGGACACGATTGAATACTAATGAAAGCTTCGCAGAATTTGCGCCGCAGGCGCAAAATAATCGGAATTATTTTTCCCGGGGGCGTGTACCTCGGGAAAAATACCTCTCAGTCCGCAAACGTGCGAGCAGCGTCCTCGCAAGCTGCGTATTGTTCGCTCTGACCGCAAGCGGCAGAGCTCATTCACTCCGCTGCTCGTCCTTTTCAAATCAAAGCATTTTGTTTTGATTTGAGAGAGGAAGAATAACATCGTCGGTCTGGGCCGTGCCGCGTGCGACGCGGCCTGACCTAACGGTGTTATTCTGACGACGCGCTGCAGCGGACTGCGGAACTCGATCGAGAGCCCAGCGAAGCGGGTCTCGATCGATCAAAACAGGGAGCACACCAGGTCGCCGTAGGCGGCGGGGTCCTCGGGGAGCAGGCCGGCGGCCAGCTCCGCCTGATAGAGCAGCACCATGGCCATGGCGGCGGCCCGTTCGGGATCCTCGGTCCGGGCCCGGTCGAGCTTCCGCACGGCCGGATGCTCGGCGTTGAGCTCGAGCACCCGCACGGCCTTCATGGCACCGGTATCCGCGCCGGGGATCGTGTGGAAGTATTTCTCCATCTCCAGCGTGATCTCCCCCTCGGAGGAGAGGCACACCGCGTGGTTTTTGAGCTTGTTGGAGAGCCGGACGCTGTGGACGCGGTCGCCGACCTTATCCTTGACGAAATCGAGCAGCGCGCGGTTCGCCTCGGCGGCCTTTTCGGCCTCGGCCTTCTCCTCGTCGCTCTCGAGCCCCAGATCCTGGGACACCACGTTGCGCAGCTGTTTGCCCTCATAGGTCCCGAGGATCTCCGCCACGAACTCATCCACGTCCTGATCGAAGCAGAGGATATCGTAGCCGCGGGCCCGGACCTGCTCGGTCTGGGGCAGACGGGCGGCGCGCTGCACGCTGTCCGCGGCGGCGTAGTAGATATACTGCTGGCTCTCGGGCATGACGGCGGCGTATTCCTTCAGGGAGATCAGCTTCTCCCGGTCGGCGGACCAGTACACCAGCAGATCCGTGAGCAGCTCCCGGCGCATGCCGTAATCGGCCACGACGCCGTATTTGAGCTGGGTGCCGAAGGCGGCGAAGAACTTCTCATATTTTTCCCGGTCGTTCTCCATGACCTTTGCCAGCTCGGCCTTGATCTTCTTTTCCAGATTGTTGGCGATCAGCTTGAGCTGCCGGTCGTGCTGGAGCATCTCCCGGGAGATGTTCAGGCTCAGGTCGGGCGAATCCACCACGCCCCGGACGAAGCGGAAGCAGTCGGGCAGCAGATCCGGGCACTTGTCCATGATCATCACGCCGTTGGAATAAAGCCGCAGCCCCGGCTGATACTCCCGGGTGTAAAAATCATAGGGCGCCCGGGCCGGGATGAACAGCAGGCAGCGGTAGCTGACCGCGCCCTCGGCGTTGACGCGGATCACCGCCACGGGATCCTCGCTGTCATGGAAGGACTCCCTGTAAAACGCGATGCATTCCTCATCCGTGGCCTCCCGGCGGCTGCGCTGCCAGAGAGGGATCATGGAGTTGACGGTCTGCTCCTCGGTGACGGTCTCCCAGTCCATTTTGGGCACGCCGTTTTCGTCGGTCTCGCCGGTATCGATCTTGCGGGTGGTCTCCACGTCCATGCGGATGGGCCAGCGGACATAGTCGGAATACTTCTTCACCAGCTCTTTGAGCTTCCAGGAGGCGAGATAATCGCTGTAGCGCTCCTCCTCGGTATCGGGCTTGAGCGTCAGGATCACGTCGGTGCCCACGGTCTCCTTCCGGCAGGGCGTGACCGTGTAGCCGTCGGTGCCGCGGCTCTCCCAGCGGTTGGCGTCCTCGGAGCCGTAGGCTCTGGAGATCACCACGACCTCGGAGGCCACCATGAACGCGCTGTAAAAGCCCACGCCGAACTGGCCGATCACGTCGAGATCGGCCTTTTCCAGCTCCCCCGCGTCCTGCTCGCTGCGGAAGGCGCGTGTGCCGGACTTGGCGATGACGCCCAGATTCTTTTCCAGCTCCTCGGCGGTCATGCCGATGCCGTTGTCGGAAACGGTCAGGGTGCGGTTTTCCTCATCCGCGCGCAGGCGGATGAAAAAGTCCTCCCGGGTCATGCCGACCCGATCGTCCGTCAGCGACAGGAAGCAGAGCTTGTCGATGGCGTCCGAGGCGTTGGAGATCAGCTCGCGCAGGAAGATCTCCTGATGGGTGTAGATCGAGTTTATCATCATGTCCAGCAGACGCCTGGACTCCGCCTTGAATTGTTTTTTCGCCATGATTCCTTTTTTAACCCTCCAAACGGCACTGCGGCCGAACTATACAGATGCAAATATGTATTATATATCCAAATTTCCGATTTTTCAACAGCTTCTTGCGCGCAGCCGTAAAAAGACAGTCGGCGGACGATTCCGACCGGGAGAGCCTTCGGCCCGGCGGAGGGCTAAAACGGCAGGGCATACAAAAAGAACTGCCGCAGAAATCTGCGGCAGTTCTTCGCGTGGGCCGCCTCAGCGGCCCGGGGTTGGTTTTAAGTTGTCAGGGCTTACAGCCACAGGTCACACTCGACGATGGGGCCCGCGGGCGAGAGGCAGCTCACGCCGATCGTCCCGCAGTAGCCATCCCAGTCCTCATAGTAATACTCATCATAATAATCGGGCCCGCCATAGCTGGTTGTTACCGTGGTGTCGACCTGTACCCACTGTCTGGTATTCATGTTGTAATACCAGATGGCGTACTTCGCCGCGCCCGGTACCGCTTTCCATTCCATCATCAGATCATGGCCGGATCCGGGCTGCATGCAGGTGATGATCTCCGGGACCGCCAGCGTGAAGGTCCGCCAGGAGCTGATCACCTTGCCCTGCTTGTTCAGGCTTACGATCCGGTAGGTGTAGCTCTTGCCCGGAACGGCCGTGTCGTCATACCAATAGAAAAGTGTTTTCGCGTCGTAGGTCTCGTACTTGGTGACCCACTTCTTGCCGTCCTTGCGCTGGATCCGGTAGCCATCAACGCCGGCCACGGGACTCCATTCGATGTTGCCGCTATACGAATCAAAGGTCACATTCGGCGTCGCGACGAAGCTCATCGACTTCCAATTCATGCCGGGCAGCCAGTTCCCGTTCTTATCTATGCTTTGGACGCCAATATCATAAACGTAACCAGACTTTGCCTGCGTGAATTTATAGCTGTTTGTGTCAGTGTAATCTTCACCCCACAGCCATTCATGGTTGACTTCATCGTACCATTCCCACACTACACAGTAGCGTGCCGCGCCCTTGACTTTCTTCCAGGTAAGCGACGCGCCGTCGGCGTTTTTCTTGAGCTTGAAGCTCGGGGCATAGCTCTTCGTCTTCTTGATGGACGCCGACACGGCCTTGGACTGCGGGCCGGTCACATCTCCGCAGACCGCTGCAACCTTGTAGGAGTACTTGGTTCCGGCCTTGACAGAATAATCATCGTGACCGGTGCTCCCGGTCGTACCGATTTTCTTCCATTTGCCGCTGCCCGCCTTGCGATATAGTATATAGTAGTCCGCGCCTTCGACGCTGTTCCAGTATATCTCTATATCATAAGTATACACAGATGTTTGCACATTCTGCGGTGCAGCCATGACCGCGCCGGAGACGCTGCCGAGGGAGATCCAGCTCGAATCGATCCTGGCATAAACCTCATAACGGTACCCGACGCCGGGGGTCACGCCGGTGTCTGTGAAAACCGTCTCGGTTATGTGGGCAATATCTGAACCATCGCGTTCGACCACATACTCTGTGGCGCCCGTCACCGCTTTCCAGCTCAGCTTGAGACCCGTTCCGGCGACCCCGATCTTCAGGCCGAAATTGGGAACGACATAGTAGGTGACATATTTAGAGTTGCCGTAACGGTCTGTCACCTGACATCCGTACCCGTATTCCGGTGTGCTCACCGTCATCTTCGGGATCGTATAGCTGGCCTTGGTCGCGCCGGGGATCGGATTGCCGTCTCTGTACCACTGATATTTAAGGCCCTTCTTGTTCGTGGCCTTGACCTTGACCTTCAGCGTCGCCGTTTTCCCGATGTTGACGAGCTTGTAGTAGCTGCCGGTCATGGAGACGGAGAGATTGTTGTTGATGTCTAGATAGAAATCCAGATACGTGTTGTTGCCGGCTCCGTCTTCGACCGTACATCTGTAATCGCCTTGTTTGTTCGCCTTTATCTTGAGGGTGGGGCCGGTGGCCGACAGCGCCTTGCCGTCCGGATCCGTCCAGGTATATGTAAGGCTGCCGGCTGAGGATTGGGCGCCCACCTTCATCGTGACGGTAGCGCCGCCCTTGACGTAGAAGGAGCTCGCCGACAGGCGCCAGACGTCGAAGCCGAGATCGTTGTATGTCAGACGGACCGGGAAGCTGCCGGTAACGTCGCTGTCATAAAACCTTGCGCCGTAATAATAGGTCTTGCCCGCCGTCAGCGTATAGGTGATCTTGAAGTTACCGTTCCCGCCGCTGTCATCGTCGTAAAGAAGCTGCTTCCATTTGCTGTCATACAGATAGCCGTACGAATCTGTATAAGAAGTGGCCGTTGCTCTGAACGTGTACACGGCTGTCACGTCCGGCGTGATGGAGAAATACACCATTTCCCCCGGGAAAAGGATATCCGCCCATTCCTCAGTGTCGATCATCAGGGGTGTGCGGCCGCCGCGCGTGGCTTCCCCTTCGGGGTCCTCGGGGTCTGCGGGCGGTTCGCCCTTTGTGAGCACCTCGGGTTCCTCCGGCTCCTCGGGCTGCTCGGGCTGCTCAGGTTCCTCGGGCTCTTCTGGCTGTTCGGGCTCTTGGGGCTGCTCGGGCTCTTCGGGCTCCTCCGGCTGCTCGGGCTCCTCCGGCTGCTCGGGCTCCTCGGGCTCTTCGGGCTCCTCCGGCTGCTCGGGCTCCTCCGGCTCCTCGGGCTGCTCGGGCTCCTCGGGTTCCTCCGGCTGCTCGGGCTCTTCGGGCTCCTCGGGCTCTTCCTCAATAAATTCTTCTTCCTCCAGGTCTTCCGGCTCTTCGGGTTCGAAGATCTCCTCCTGCTCCTGCTCCTCAAGATCCTCCGGCTCCTCCGATTCCGCCATAACGGACATCGGAAGGACAGACGCGATCATCAGGATGCACAGCAGCAGGGACAGAACTCTGGTCAATCCTTTCTTCATGTTGTCTCGTCCTCCATTTCA
>JAFXYJ010000086.1 GCA_017541825.1 Oscillospiraceae bacterium
GAGGCAACACTAAACTCACTGCCCGCCAAGCGCCGGAGCGCAAGCGGGGTGGCGCGACCGGCGGCGCAGCAGTCTTTTGAGTGATAGACTTAAGAGGCTTCCGCCTAAAGTCCTGCACCGAGCCTTTTCTTTCTCGCGTATCTTTCTTTTGGGCTTTTCAAAAGAAAGATACGCAAAAAAAGAAGCGCATTACCTCGGTATCGTACCGACAATGGAGCTGGATGCGCCAAACCCCGGTAAACGGAAAAAAGCGTATTGCGTCGGGCAAGCACCGACAACAGAGCATAAACTCTACCCCGGCTCAGATGAAAAAACCCCAAGGAGGGATCCCATTGCCTGCGGAAACCACTCCCATGAAAGTACAATACAACGCCATCAAGGCGCAGCACCCGGACTGCCTGCTGTTCTACCGTCTCGGTGACTTCTACGAGATGTTCGACGAGGACGCGATCATCGGCTCCCGGGAGCTGGAGCTGGCGCTGACCACCCGCGACCGGGGCCGCCCGGAGGAGGAGCAGACGCCGATGTGCGGCGTGCCCTACCATTCGGCGGAGCAGTATATCGCCCGGCTGATCCAGAAGGGCTACAAGGTCGCCGTGTGTGAGCAGCTCGAGGACCCGAAGCTGACCAAGGGCCTCGTCAAGCGGGACGTGATCCGCATCATCACCCCGGGCACGCTCATCGAGAGCTCCATGCTCACCGAGGGAGAGTCGAACTACCTGGGCGCGGTGTATCTCGACGGAGACGACGGCGGCTGCGCGTTCTGCGACGTGTCCACCGGAGAGGTCTGCGCCGCGGCGTTTTCCGGCGGCGCGGCCGTTCATCTTGTCAACGAGCTGGCGCGGTTCCGGCCGCGGGAGGCGGTGCTCTCCGCGGGAGCGGCGAACAGCGCGCAGCTCACCGAGGCGCTGGAAAAGCGGCTCTCCTGCCGCACCGAGACCGCGGACGCGCTGTTTGACGTCGAGGCAAGCGCCGGATGCATACGACAGCAGTACGCCGCCGAACCCGAGGCCCTCGGGCTCGAGGGCGCGGCCGCGCCGGCTGTGGGCGCGCTGCTGGG
This sequence comes from Oscillospiraceae bacterium, assembly GCA_017541825.1. Lineage (GTDB taxonomy): Bacteria > Bacillota > Clostridia > Oscillospirales > Oscillospiraceae > Apopatocola. Next base: position 1,061 of record JAFXYJ010000086.1, read on the forward strand.
TTACCTGGCCGACGCCCAGCGGGGCGACATGAGCCAGCTCCGGCGGCCGGATGTGTTCACCCGGGGCCGGTACATGGAGCTCGACAGCGCCACGCGGCGTCACCTGGAGCTGACGGAAAACCTGCGCACCGGCGAAAAGCGCGGCTCCCTGCTGTGGGTGCTGGACAAGACCCGCACGCCCATGGGCGGACGGACGCTGCGCAGCTGGGTGGAGCGGCCGCTGCTCTCCCCGGTGGCCATCCGCCGCCGGCTCTCGGCGGTGGAGGAGCTGTACCGGGACAACGTGGGCCGGGGCGAGCTCATCGAGCGGCTGCGCGCCATGGGCGACATACAGCGCCTGACCAGCCGGGCTGTGTACGGCACCGCCAACGGCCGGGACATGCTCTCCCTGGGACGGTATCTCTCCCTGCTGCCGGAGATCCTCTCTCTGCTGAAAAAGTACCGCAGCGCGATGCTCGTCTCGCTCTCGGAGGCGGAGCCGCTCGAGGACGTGGCGCTGCTGCTCTCGCGCGCCATCGCCGACGAGCCGCCCTTCTCCGTGCGGGAGGGGGGGATCCTCCGCGCGGGCTACAGCGAGGAGGTGGACCGGCTCCGGGACATCCGCCAACACGGCGCGGCCCGGGTGGCCGAGCTGGAGGCCCGGGAACGGGAGCGCACCGGCATCAAAAAGCTGCGGGTGAGCTACAACAAGGTCTTCGGCTATTTTATCGACGTGCCCAACTCCGCGGGAGCCGTGGAGCTCCCGGAGGAATATATACGCAAGCAGACGCTGGTCAACGCCGAGCGCTATTTCACGCCGGAGCTGAAAAAGCTCGAGGAGGACATCACCTCCGCCCGGGACCGCATCGAGCAGCTTGAATACGACTTCTTCATAGACATCCTGCATCAGGTGGCCGACCGGGTGGACGCCATCCAGAGCACCGCCGCCGCCGTCGGCGAGCTGGACGCGCTGTGCTCGCTGGCCGAGGTCGCCGTGCGCAACGGCTATGTCTGTCCCCAGATCGAGCTCTCCCGCCAGATCCACATCCGGCAGGGGCGCCATCCGGTGGTGGAGGCGATGCAGCCGGAAACGCCCTTCGTGCCCAACGACACCGATCTGGACGACGGGGACAACCGGGTGGCCATCGTCACCGGACCGAACATGGCCGGCAAGAGCACATACATGCGCCAGACGGCCATCATCGTGCTCATGGCGCAGATCGGCTCCTTTGTCCCGGCCAGGGACGCGGTCATCGGCGTGGTGGACCGGGTGTTCACCCGCATCGGCGCCAGCGACGACCTGGCCGGCGGCCAGTCCACCTTCATGGTGGAGATGAGCGAGGTGGCTTCCATTCTGAAAAACGCCACCGCCGAGTCCCTGCTGATCCTCGACGAGATCGGCCGCGGCACCTCGACCTATGACGGCATGGCCATCGCCCGGGCGGTGCTCGAATTCTGCGCCGATCCCAAGCGGCTGGGCGCCAAGACCATGTTCGCCACCCATTACCACGAGCTGAGCGTGCTGGAGGGCAGCCTCCCCGGCGTGCGCAACTACAATATCAGCGCCAAGCGCCAGAACGGCCGGCTCGTGTTCCTGCGCAAGATCCTGCCCGGCGCCACCGACGAGAGCTACGGCATCGAGGTGGCCAAGCTGGCCGGCGTACCGGAGGCGGTGATCCGCCGCGCCTCGGCGCATCTGAAAGAACTCAACGCCCAGGCCGCGGCGCCGGCGGTGACGCCTCGGGAGACAGTCGGGCCGGGACAGGTCACCATCACCGACATGGGCGAGACCGCGCTCACCGAGCGTCTGCGGGGCGTGGACCCCAACAGCCTGACGCCGCGGGAGGCGCTGGAGCTGCTCTACGAGCTGAAAAAAGAGGCGGACACACACTGATCCGCGGGAGAGGGATATGAAAAACAAAACGCTTGTCACGCTGCTTGTCATCGCGCTGCTGCTGATCGCCGCCGGGATCGCCGTCGGCGGCGGCATGGGCTGGAGCTATTCCCCCTTCCGCGGCAGCTATGAGATGCTGGTCACGCTGGAGACCTCGGAATTCGACGCGATCCGGGCCGAAATGCTCGAATGTGACCTGCGGTTCTATGAGAGCTGGGACGATACTGCGGAGGCGTACGCCTCCGGCCGGGCGGTCAGGCACGTCACAGCGGCGCTGGACGGCAGAACGCTCGTGATTACCGAGAGCGCTTCCGACCGGCTGGAGCGTCTGTTCCGCCGGGACAGCTATGACGATTATGCGGCGGTGTGGCTGCCTTCGTCGTTCACCGGCCGGATCGAGGCCGTCAGCGTCAGCGGCGATATCACGCTCAGCGATCTGCCCGGCGAGGGGATCCGCGCGTCGGTGACTACGGACAGCGGCGATGTGAGCGTATACGACTGCCGGCTGCCCGCGCTGACGGTGACCGCGGCGGACGGCGACGTCAGCCTCTACGACGACGAGATCGCCGCGCTGAGCGTGACCACGGACAGCGGCGATGTCTGGCTCGGCGATCTGCGGGTGGAGAAAGCGGACATCCTCTCCGGGAGCGGGACGGTATACGGATCTCTCTGCGACTCGGACAGCGCCGACGTCACGATCGTCTCCGACACCGGGGACGTATATGTGGATTACTGACGGGGCCTGCACGCTCCGGGATAAAACCGTTTTTGGAGGAAAGCGCAAAAAAGGCGCCGCCGGCGGCTGCTTGAACCGCCGGCGAGCGCTTTTTTGTTTTTCTTTCGATGCCGTGCCCGGACCGGCCGACTGCGCCGACCCCCGGTCACGGAACAATGCGTACGCTTACTCTTCCGCGGGGATCTGGGAGCGGCGGGCGTTCATGAGCAGGTCGTTGCGGATATCCCAGAGCTTCTGGGAGAGGTCCACATAATAGCCGTGGGGGTTCTCAAAACGCTTGACCTCGTCCCAAAGGGTGTTGAGCTGTTCGGCGCAGTAGGCGCGGATCTCCTCGAGCGTGGGCAGCTTGTATACGAGCTCGCCGCCCCGGAAGATCGGCACCAGCAGCTCCTTTGCCTCGAAATTGTAGAGCTCCTTGCGCTTCCAGGTGGTGTCGGGGTCGAAGATCTCAAAATTGCCGCCGTCGTCCACGGTCTCGTCGTGGAGGGCCATATAGTCGGCCAGGGCCTTGCCCGTATCACGGGCATAGAACCGGTAGAGCTTCTTGAAGTGCGGCACCGTGATCTTGACCACGTTCTCGCTGACCTTGATGCGGGGGATGATCTTCCCGTCGTGCTCCACGGCCACCAGCTTGTAGACCCCGCCGAACACCGGTTCGCTCCGGGCGGTGATCAGCCGCTCGCCCACGCCGAAGGAGTCGATCTTCGCGCCCTGGAGCAGCAGGTCCTGGATGATGTACTCGTCCAGGGAGTTGGAGCAGGTGATCGTGCAGCCGGGCCAGCCGGCCTCGTCGAGCATGATCCGGGCCTTCTGCGTCAGATAGGCCATGTCGCCGGAGTCGAGGCGGATGCCGCATTTGGTGATGCCCTGGGGCCGGAGCACCTCGTTGAAGGCACGGATAGCGTTGGGAATGCCCGAGCGCAGGGTGTCGTAGGTGTCCACGAGCAGCACGGCGTTGGTGGGATAGAGCTCGCAGTAGGTGCGGAAGGCGTCATACTCCGAGTCGAACATCTGCACCCAGGAGTGGGCCATGGTGCCCAGGGCCTTCACGCCGTAGCACTGATCGGAGATCGTGCAGGCCGTGCCGGAGCAGCCGGCAATGTAGGCGGCACGGGCGCCGAGGATGGCCGCGTCCGCGCCCTGGGCCCGGCGGGAGCCGAACTCCATGACGGGCCGCCCCTTGGCCGCGCGGACGATGCGGCTGGCCTTGGTGGCGATCAGAGACTGATGGTTGAGGGCCAGCAGCAGATAGGTCTCCACCAGCTGGGCCTGGATGGCCGGGGCGCGCACGGTGATCAGCGGCTCCCGGGGGAACACGGGCGTGCCCTCGGGCACGGCCCAGACGTCGCCGGTGAAATGGAAATCGGCCAGGTAATCAAGGAATTCCTCGCAGAAGATGCCCCGGCCCCGGAGATAGGCGATATCCTCGGGCTCGAAACGAAGGCCGGAGAGGTAATCCACCACCTGTTCGAGACCGGCGGCGATGGCGAACCCGCCGCCGTCGGGCACCTGGCGGAAAAAGAGATCGAAGTAGCAGATCTGGTCGGCGTAGCCGGAACGCAGATATCCGTTGCCCATGGTCAGCTCATAGAAGTCGCAGAGCATGGTCATGTTCTGGTGAGAGCGCACGTCCATAGGGGAGTCCTCCTCAAATCGCGTTTGAAAGCATTATATACTCACCCGGCGGGATATTGCAAGTACGGAAAGAAACCGTACCCCTCCGGGGGCTTTTTTACCCGTTGCCGGTATAGCACCTGCGGATGGTTCCATAAGCGAAACACAGGGCCTGCGCCCTGTGTTTCGCTTTAACGTCTTAAGTCATTTGATTCGTTTCGCATTTTCGATATTGGTCTCGGCGGCGATGTAATGCGGCCGGTTTTTGGATTCCATATAGGTCTTGGCGATGTACTGTCCCATGATGCCCAGGCACATGAGCTGTATGCCGCCCATGAACAGGATCACGCAGATCGTCGAGGCCCAGCCGGCCACCGGATCGTCGAAGATCAGCTTGCGCACGATGACGAAGATCAGCATGATGAAGGACAGCCCCGTGATGCCCGTGCCGAACCAGGAGACGATGTTCAGCGGGACCTGGGAGAAGCTGATGATCCCGTCCAGCGCGTAAACGAACAGCTTCCAGAAGCTCCACTTGGTCTGCCCGGCCACCCGCTCGATGTTGTCGTAGCTGATCCAGTACGTGCGGAAGCCCACCCAGCCGAAGATGCCCTTGGAAAAGCGGTTGTACTCGGAGAGGGAAATGATCGCCTCCGCCATGGATCGCCGCATGAGCCGGAAATCCCGGGCCCCGTCCACAATCTCGGCGTCCGTGATGCGGTTGATGAGCCGGTAGAACTGCCTGGCGAACCAGCTCCGGACGGGCGGCTCGCCCTTCCGGTCGGCACGGCGGGTGGCCACGCAGTCATACTCGCCGCCGCGCAGCAGCTCGAGCATCCGCGGCAGCAGGGAGGGCGGATCCTGCAGATCCGCGTCCATGACCGCCACGTAATCTCCGCCGGCGTTGCACAGCCCGGCGTACATGGCGGCCTCCTTGCCGAAATTCCGCGAGAGGGATATGTATTTGACGCGGCTGTCCCTGTCGGCCAGCTCCCGCATGACCTTCAGGGTATCATCGGCGGAGCCGTCGTTGACGAGGATGAATTCGCAGGGCTCGTCCATCCCGCCGATGACGCGGGCGGCTTCCTCGTAGAACAGCGGCAGCGCCTCCTGTTCGTTGTAGCAGGGCACGACGATCGAGATCATAGGCTCATCCTTTTCTGTGTTGTATTCTCTGTATCTCAGCTCAGCCGGACGAGATAGAACCCGTCTATCTCCCGTACATATCCCTCCGCGGGATAGGCGGGCATGGTCTCGAGCAGGGCGCGGACCGCCTCCGGGTCGGCGCTCTGGTCCGCGGAGCCGACGGATACCGTATAGCCCAGCAGCCGCGCCGCGGAACGGAAGGTCGCGGCGTAGGTGACGGAGGTGTCGTTAAATCCGGCGAAGCCCGCGTCGATATACTGGCCGAGCTGGCGGTCCAGGTCCGAATTGAGCTCAAAGGTGCCCGACAGGACGACCTTGTCCCCGGCGCCGCGGTCGTATCCCGCCTCCTGCAGATCCTCGATGACCCGGCCGGTGTGGTAGAGCGTCCGGTCATAGATCACCTGCTGGAGGGTGTAGGCCTCGTTGGAGTAGCGGATGTTCGCCCCGATGAGGCCCAGAGAGAGGGCGACTGCAGCAAGCACCGCCGCGGCCCGGCGGGGAGCGCCGCCGGAGGGCTTCGCGCGGCGGAAAAACAGCCACAGCAGCACGGGCTGCACCAGATACTGGGCGAACATCGTGTGGTAGCTGTTGCCGTTGCCGGTCAGCAGCGGCACCAGCCGGGACACGAAGGGAAAGAGCCCGGCGACGAGCACGAACAGGACATAGATCCCCTTTTTCAGCGTACCGGCGTGCTCCCGGCAGAAGGAGACGATGCACAGCACCGCCAGCAGCGAGCTCATGACGCCGGCACCGACGCCCAGATAATCCGCGTGATGGACCGGGGAGAAGCCGAGGAAATGCATGACGGTGAAGAAATAATAGTTCACGCCCAGCCGGTGGACGATGTCCCCCGCGCTCAGCGCGCCCATGGAGAACACGCTGGTGTTCTTGTCGGCGCCCGTCACGCCCGCGGCGGACAGCGCGAGCCGGGAGGCGACGAAATAGGCGGCGGCCGCCGCGGCCAGCGTGAGGGCCCAGACGCCGAGCTTTTTCCAGAACTCCCGGGGCAGACCGTTCCGGTCGGCGGCCTCCTGCAGCGCCAGCACCATGAACAGACACAGCGCCGCGGTGATGAAGGCGGTATAGATCCCCACGCTGATGAAAAAGCAGACGGCAGCGAGCAAGGCCTCCCGCAGCCCCGGCCTGTCGCTGACGAGCCAGACGCCCATACATGCGAACAGCAGCGAGCATATGTAGGCGTCCAGAGCGAACTGAAACAGCGAGTTGATGGCCAGGACGCAGAAGTTGGCCGAGAAAAATCCGGCGGTGAGCAGGATCTCCGCCCGGGTGTCCATGCGCAGCGAGCGGGTGACGAAATACACGGAAAGCCCGAAGAACAGCATCGTGAGCATCCCGGCCGTCCAGGGCATGGCCATATAGCCGCGCAGGCGCATATACACGGGCAGCAGGAACCGGCCCAGGCTGATCACCCAGTCGGTGCTCTGCCAGTAGGACTCGATCAGCGCGTCATGCTGGGGCATGAACGTGAAAAACGAAAAGCCGTGGGCCGCCAGCGTGAAGCCCGCCGCGCCCAGCATGGACGTCCGCAGCCGCTCGCCCTCGGAGCCGACGGGCCGTTCGCACGCCGCGGCCAGGGCGCGCCATGTGTTCGCGGCCGGCGCGTTGGCTGTATTCATGCTCGTCCCTCCTCCGGCGTCGTCACGCCTCGTCGTCCTTCCCGGCGGCTTCGAAGGCGGCCATCTCCTCTTCATCGAGCAGGTCGCGCTTCTCGATGGTCATCAGGTCCTCCTTGGTCGGGGCGTCCATGGCGGCCAGCCGGTTTGCCTGGCGGGAGATCACGTCCTCGAAACGGTTGCGCACGTCGCGCCCGTTGCCGAAGTTGTCGTCCCGGTTCTCATACATGTCGCAGAACAGCGCCAGCGCCGTGTCGTCGGCCTCCTCGGTGAGGACGTAGCCGTTTTTCTTCACCCGGGAGCGGAACATGGCCATGAGCTCCTCGCCGGTGTAGTCGGGGAAGAACATGTATTTGTTGAAGCGCGACTGCAGGCCCGGGTTGGAGGCGATGAACTTCTCCATGGGTTCGCTGTAGCCGGCGACGATGACCACCAGATCGTCCCGGTGATCCTCCATGGCCTTGAGGATCGTCTCGATGGACTCCCGGCCGAAATCGTTCTCTCCGCCGGAGGCCAGGGAATACGCCTCGTCGATGAACAGTACGCCGCCCATGGCAGACTGGATGACCTCCTGGGTCTTGAGGGCCGTCTGGCCCACATATCCCGCCACGAGCCCGGAGCGGTCCACCTCCACCAGCTGTCCCTTGGACAGGGCGCCGATGGCCGCGTACAGCCCCGCCATCAGCCGGGCCACCGTGGTCTTGCCGGTGCCGGGGTTGCCCAGGAACACCATGTGCAGACTCATGGGCGCGTTGGGCAGGCCCGCCTCCTCTCGGAGCTTGCGGACCTTGATGAGGTTGGTGAGGCTCTTGACCTCCTTCTTGACGGTCTCGAGACCCACCAGCTCGTCGAGCTGGGCCATGAGCTCGTCCAGATCCGGCTTTTTGACCTCCTCGGTCTCGGCGGCCTTCTCCGCGGCCTGGGCCCCGCCGCCGGTTGACACGCCCGCGCGGGCCGTGAAGGCCGGCTCCTGGCTGGTGATGTATTCCGAGGGGTTGATCGGCGCCTTGGAGCGGGGCACGTTGGCCCCGTCGCACAGGGCCGTGAGCCTGTCCGAGCACTCGGTGATGTACTCCGCCTCGGCCATGGTGACCTCGTCGTCCACGGCCGCGAGATAGAGCAGGATGTTGGTGAGCATGCGGATGAACACCCGGGAATTGCTGGTCCCCCGGCGGGCGTCCATCTCCGTCAGATTCCAGAAAAACAGCGGCGGCAGGAAGTCCCCGGCGGAGCAGACCTTCTCGGTGAGGTCCCAGAGCAGCCATTTCGGCTGGGGCCGGCCCTTTGAGTAGAGCTGGTTGGCCGCGTCGGCGTGCTGCTGGCCCAGACCGCGGGCGTTTTTCCACAGCCCCAGGGCACAGGTGGTCACGAAATCGTCCAGCTCCTGGGCCAGACCGCGTCCGGCCACCTTATAGAACGCCTCGGTGTTGGCCAGATAAGTCGAGTGCAGCTCCTGGGGGGAGCGCTTCCAGGGTGTAGGCATCGTTTTTCCTTCTTTCGTTTATATGGATAGATATATGGATAGAGTATTGGCCTCGCAGAGTTTGCCGCCGCAGCGGCAAATAAGATTTAATCATTTTTTCCGGAAACCGCGTTTTCGGAAAAAATACTTCTCAGCCGTCCAGCGTGCGAGCGCAGCGAGTGCGCCGCAGACGGCTGCAAACCATTTCAAACGGGAACCCAGCGAAGCGGTTCCCGTTTGAGGGCCATGCCTTTATTATACATATTTTTTGCCATTTGTGAACAATCATTTAATTCTTTTCTTTTCGGGTATTCTTCTATTGACAACACCTGCCGAAAGTGATACTTTAGCACTCGGAAGACGAGAGTGCCAGCACTCCCGGACGGCTGTGTGCTAACGGAGGATCGCCCCATGGAGATCAGCGCGAGAAAAAAGAAGATACTCGCCGCTGTGGTGGATGAATATATCCGCACGGCAGAGCCGGTGGGCTCCAAGACCATCGCGGAGACCGCCGGGCTCGGGTGCAGCAGCGCCACGATCCGCAATGAGCTCGCCGAGCTCACGGCGCTGGGCTATCTGGAGCAGCCCCACACCTCCGCGGGCCGCGTACCGTCGCCGAAGGGCTATCGGTTCTACGTCAACGAGCTCATGGAGCGTCAGAAGCTCTCCGTGGAGGAGACCGAGGCGATCAACGCCCGTCTCAATGAAAAGATGGAGCAGCTCGACCGGCTGATGACCGACGCGGGCAAGCTGGCCGGCCAGCTCACCGGCTATCCGGCGCTGACCCTCTCCGCGCCCCGTGCCGCGGCGGTGAAGCGTTTCGACCTGCTGTATGTGGACGCGAACACCTTTATCATCGTGGCGCTGCTGAGCAACAACACGGTAAAGAACAAGCTGGTCCACCTGCCCTTTTCCGTGGAGCAGGGACAGATCCAGAAGCTCTCCGCCCTCTTCAACGCGGGTTTCACGGGCCTGACGGAGGAGGAGATCACGCCGGTGCTGATCTCGGCCACCGAGCGGGCCGCCCGGGACACCATGGGGCTGACCTCGATCATCGCGGCCTTCACCATCGAGACGCTCTCGCGCAGCCGCGAAGGCGCGGCATACGTCACCGGCGAGAGCAGCCTGCTGCAGCAGCCGGAGTTCCGCGACCCGGACAAGGCGCACCGCGTGATCAGCTACCTGTCCGATTCCGAACATCTGCTGCGCCTGCCCTCCGGCGGCGGGCAGGGAGACGTCCGGGTGATCATCGGGCCGGAGAACCTGGCCGAGGAGCTGCGCGATTCCAGCGTGGTCATGGCCAGCTATGACGCCGGGGAGGGCCAGCGCGGCCTGATCGGCGTGGTAGGGCCTCTGCGCATGGACTACAGCGCCGTGGCCGCCAAACTGCAGTATATCGCCGAGGGGCTCAGCCGTCTGCTGGGCGGCGGAGAGGCCCCGGCCGGATTCGGAAAAATGATCTTGAAAGGAGACGTAAAGTCCGATGAGCCAGACGAATGACGCCGCTCCCCTGGAGGAGGAGACCCCCGTCGGGGAGACCGCCGAAGAGACCGCGGAGGAGACTGCCGGCCGGACCCCTGCCGGGGAGACGCCGGAGGCCCCGGAGGACGAGGCGGACGGATGTCAGAAGGAGCTGGAGGCGGCAAAAGCCGAACTGGCCGCCGAGAAAGACAAATATCTGCGCCTGCTGGCGGAGTATGATAACTTCCGCAAGCGTTCCGCCCGGGAGCGGGATAACCTGTACGCCGACGTACGGGCGGACACCATCACCCGGCTGCTGCCGGTCTACGACAACCTGGAGCGGGCGCTCAACACGCCTACGGCGGACGAGGCATACCGCAAGGGCGTCGAGATGACGATGAACCAGTTCCTGGAGGCGCTCAAGGGCATGGGCGTGACGCCCATCGAGGCCGAGGGACAGACCTTCGACCCGGAGCTGCACCACGCGGTCATGCACCTCGAGGACCCCGAGCGGGGCGAGCAGGAGATCGTGCAGGAATTCCAGAAGGGCTTCCGGCTGGGAGACAAGCCGATCCGGTTCAGCATGGTCCAGGTGGCAAATTGACCGACGCGGCCCCGCTTTGGCGCGGCGGCCGGCGCCGAAAAGCCGGAAAACCGTTTTTTGAATCTGTCAATAAATTATTCGCTATATAAGGAGGATCTTTACAATGGGTAAAATCATAGGAATCGATCTCGGAACCACCAACAGCTGCGTGGCCGTCATGGAGGGCGGCGAACCTGTTGTCATCCCCAACGCCGAGGGCGCCCGGACCACTCCGTCCGTCGTGGCGTTCTCCAAGACCGGCGAGCGCATGGTCGGCCAGGTCGCAAAGCGTCAGGCCATCACCAATCCTGACCGCACCATCTCCTCCATCAAGCGTGAGATGGGCAGCGCCTACCGCGTCACGATCGACGAAAAGAGCTATACGCCCCCTGAGATCAGCGCCATGGTGCTCCAGAAGCTGAAGACGGACGCCGAGGCGTATCTGGGCGGTCCCGTCACCGAGGCCGTCATCACCGTCCCCGCCTATTTCTCCGACAGCCAGCGGCAGGCCACCAAGGACGCCGGCCGCATCGCGGGCCTGGACGTAAAGCGGATCATCAACGAGCCCACCGCGGCCAGCCTGGCCTACGGCCTGGACAAGGAAGAAAACCAGAAGATTCTGGTATACGATCTGGGCGGC
>JAFXYJ010000087.1 GCA_017541825.1 Oscillospiraceae bacterium
CGGCGGCGGTCAGCGCCCGGGCCGCGGAGCGCAGCAGCGCCGAGAGCAGCAGATAATCCGCCGCCACCCACTGGGCGACCACCAGCGCTTCCATGCGCTCGATCAGATGGAGGATCCGGAGGGAGCGGATCATGACGAAAAACGGATAATTGATCTTGCCGGACAGCTCCGCGCCGAAGGTGCCCAGCACCGTCACCGAGAGCAGGAGCCCCAGCGCGCCCAGGGCGGCCATCGCTTTCGCGCAGGGGCCCGCGAGCTTGTCCTGCTCCGCCGTATCGGCCAGAAAGCCCAGATGCACCGCCGAACACAGGGCGGCCGTCAGCGGCAGCATCCCGGCCAGGGCCCGCCCGACGGGCTGTGAGTCCGGGAGCCGCAGGCAGGCCGCGTCCACGTTCTTGAACCCGAGGAGGAATACCAGCGCGAACACCGCCCACAGCAGCGGGGCGAGGATCTCGGCGCAGCGTCCCAGGACCCGGACCCGCCCCCGCGCCGCGGGCAGGCACAGCAGCAGCGTGACGCCCATGAACAGCCATTCCGGACTGTCGTTGTAGACCGCGGACACGAACCGATCCGCTCCGGCCCGGAGCACGAAGCCGCCGTAAAACACCGTCCACAGACCCCACAGGCCGCACACGGCCCGTCCGACAGGCGCCCCCAGCGCCCGGCACAGCAGCGCGGCGAGCCCCTCGCCGTCCCTGCGGCGATCCAGGAGCCGCCCGAACAGGCCGCCCAGCGCCGCCGCGGCCGGCAGACAGAGCGCCGCCGACAGCCAGGCTGCGGATCCCGCCGCGCCCAGCGCCGCCCCGGGGATCTGCCGGATCGCCGGAGAGACCATCGCCGCCCAGAGCAGCGCGGTGAACTGCCACCGGGACAGCGGCGCCCGCTCAGCCATCCCGGTCCTCCCGGCCGTCCACACGGGCGCTGTCGGCCAGGTCGTAGGAGCGTTCGATCACGGCGGTGACCTCCGCGCGCCAGTGCGGCGGGACAGAGGACGGCCCCTCCCCCGCCGTTCGTCCCAGCTCCAGGAAATCCGTGTCCAGCCGGGTCTCGGCCTCCAGCGCCGCGGCCGCGCAGGCGGCGAGCCTCCCGGCGAGAGCCTCCGCCAGCGCGCCGAGCGACGCGCCGGTGAGGCTCCCGGCGCCGTCGGATTCCACCACGCCCGCCCGGCAGCGGATCCGGACCAGCGTCCCGCCGTCGGGCCCGCGGACCGTTTCCGACCTGCTGGCGCGCAGCTGCACGGTGACCCGGCCCCCGTCCAGCGGCAGCACGGTACAGGCCTGTCCCGCCAGCCCCAGGATGAGATCGGCGCCCAGCGCCGCGTCCTCGTCAAGATACCCGGCCAGCGCCCCGTCCCGGAGCACGGCGTATCCGGCGGGCAGCACCGAGAGGGCGCCCTCCGGCGCCGAGGGCACATGGTCCCCGGACGGGACCGGCCGCACCGCCGCGCACAGCGCCGACCCGCTGCGGCTCAGCCGCCGGGCGATCTCGAGCACCGTGAAGCAGTGCTCGGTGCCCATCCGTTCGGCGTCCCGCTGCAGGGAGGCCAGCAGCGCCGTGACCTCATAGGCCGGGTCCGGCGCGGCGGCCACGAGCGCCTCCGCCTCGGCGCCGCGCACCACGAACAGCGGCAGATCCAGGGGCGTCTGGGTGTTGCGCTCAAAGTAGTCGAGCAGGGGGCCGAGTCCGGCCCCGGCGGCGTCCTCCCCCACCGCGGCAAAGCGCACGTGAGCGAAAAACAGCTCCTCCCGGGGAGAGTAATCCTGCAGACGGCGGATCGCCTCCGTGATGCTGCCGCCCTCCGCGGTGAGCTGCGACACGCCGCCGTCCGGTTCCCGGCCCGAGGAAACGGACACCCTCACCCTGCCGCCGAGGCAGTCATAGCCCAGCGTCTGTATGAGCTGGAGCTGCTCCACCTCCCGGGGCGCGGGCAGCGGCGCACACCCGGCGGCGCAGGTCAGCGCCAGCACGGCGGCCAGCGCGGCGCGGCGCGTCATCCCCGCCCCCTTCCGGCCGCCTTCGGGCGGAAAAACGCGGCGAGTCCCGTACCCGCCGGCGCGTCGCACAGAGGGTACAGCAGGCTTGTCCCGAGGTTCTCCGTCCCGCACAGCCGATGCAGCAGCACGATCAGTCCGGACATCACGCCGAAAAAGCCCAGCGCCGCGGCCAGGCCCACCAGCGCGAAGCGCCACAGCCGCACCGCTGCGCTCAGCTCCTGGCTGGGCTGGGCGTAGCCGGCCGCGCCGGCGATGGCCACGACGATGATGACGATGGGGCTGAGCACCTTCGCCTCCACCGCCGACTGGCCCACGATCAGCGCGCCGATCACCGAAACGGTCTGCCCCACCGGCTCGGGCAGCCGGATGCCCGCCTCCTGCAGCAGCTCAAAGCTCAGGAGCATCCCCAGCACCTCCGCCGTCGTGGAGAAGGGCACCTCCTCCTTGGCGCGGATCACCGACAGCAGCAGCTTGTAGGGGATCATCTCCTGGTGATGCACGGCCACGGCCACGTAGATCGCCGGCAGCAGCAGCGAGAGCGCCAGCGCCGCGGAGCGCAGCCGCACCAGCGCCGCGGCCACCGCCGCGTGGCGGGAGCGGTCCTCCTGGGTGCGCAGCATCTCCGGAAGCGTTCCGGGCAGCAGCAGTCCCACGCACATCCCCTCTGCCAGCACCCCGAGCTTCCCGTCGAGCAGCCCCTGGGCGAAACGGTCCGGCCGCTCTGTGTGCAGCACCTGGGGCACGGCGCCGCGGGGCGGCGAGGTCAGCGGCCGCTCCAGCGCCCCGGGATCGCAGAACGTCCCCTCCCGCAGGGACGAGAGCCGGTCCCGCAGCTCCCGGAGCTGCGCCTCCGGCGCGGCGCCCTCCATATAGAGCACCGCCGCCCGGGTCTTTGTCCGGCCGCCCAGCTCGGTATTCCACAGCTTCAGCCGGGGGCTGGGGAGCCGGCGCCGCACCAGGGCGGTGTTCACCCGCAGCGTCTCCACGAAGGCCTCCTTGGCGCCGAGCACGGACTTTTCCACCGTGGGCGCCTCCACACTGCGGCCTATGCCGCTTTTCACCTCAAATGTCAGCGCCGTGCCGAGGCCGTCAAAGATCAGGGCGACCGAACCGGCGGCGATGTCCGCGGCGGTCTCGTCGGGACGCAGGCGCTCCCGCGCCGGACAGCGGTACACCCCGCCGGCCAGGGATCTGCGCGCGCACTCGTCCTCGGTGCGGCACGGCAGGGCGCAGAACGGGGCGAGCACCTCCTCGGACACGGCCCGGGCGTCGGCGAGACCGTCGAACCACAGCGCTTCGGCGTGAACGCGCCCGCCGCCGCTGCACACCGCGCGCTGCTCCAGGTCGCCGCAGCGCGACAGGATCTCCTTCACCGCCGCGGCGGAGACGGTGCCCCGCGGCGCGGCTTCAAACGACTGAAAATCAAACATATTGATAGTGTAACCGGCGCCGGACACAATATTTAGACCCTCCGAAAATTCCCGAAAAAATAACAAAAAAAGGGCTTGACAAAGGGGTTTTTGGGGTGGTATATTAGCAAAGCGCCGCACGGAGAGCGGGTTTTTTCGCGCGTGCGCGGCGCGGAGTGCACCTTGTAAATTGAACAAAGTAACAAAGCTTATGCAAATAAGCACCAGAAAGGGTTCTTGACGGGACCGAGAGGTTCTGTCGAAAGATTTCTTTGAGAGCTAGAAATAGCGATCAGTAAATGATTTCACCGATCGAGAGATCGCTGAGATAAGATTTATTGAGAGTTTGATC
>JAFXYJ010000088.1 GCA_017541825.1 Oscillospiraceae bacterium
ACGCCCCCGCCTCCGGCTCGACGATCACGGTGGAGTGGTTCTACGGCGGCCGCTACAGCGGCAAGGAGCTGAACATCATCACCGCCCGCGGAAAGATCCAGTAATTATGCAACAAAAAAAGCTCCCCATCGGGGGAGCTTTTTTTGTTCTCTTATTTGTGTGAGCGTTCAGCGGATCAATACATGCCGCCGCCCATGCCGGGGTTGGCGGCAGCAGCGGGCTCTTCCTTCTCGGGCAGATCCGCCACCAGGGACTCGGTGGTGAGGACGATGCCGGCGATGGAGGAGGCGTTCTCCAGGGCGCTGCGGCAGACCTTGGTCGGGTCCACGATACCGGCCTTGAGCATGTCGCCGAACTTGTCGCTGGCGGCGTCATAGCCGAAGTTGACGGACTTGTTTCCGGCGACCTTGTCATAGATCACGGCGCCCTCCAGACCGGCGTTCACGGCGATCTGGCGGATGGGGGCCTGCAGGGCCTTGGCAACGATCTCGGCGCCGGTCTTCTCGTCGCCGCTCAGCTTGGCCGCGGCTTCCTCGGCGGCCTTGCCGGCCATGACGTAAGCGGTGCCGCCGCCGGCCACGATGCCCTCTTCCACGGCCGCGCGGGTGGCGTTCAGCGCATCCTCGATGCGGAGCTTCTTCTCCTTCATCTCGACCTCGGTGGCCGCGCCGACCTTGATGACGGCGACGCCGCCGCCCAGCTTGGCCAGGCGCTCGTTCAGCTTCTCGCGGTCATAGTCGCTCTTGGTCTCCTCGGCCTGGTGACGGATGGCGTTGCAGCGGTCCGCGATGGCGGCCTTGTCGCCCACGCCGTCGACGATGGTGGTGTTGTCCTTGGTGACCTTGACCTGATGCGCGCGGCCGCAGGTGGCGATCGTGGCGTCAGCCAGTTCCATGCCGAAGTCGGCGGAGATGACCTGGCCGCCGGTCAGGATGGCGATATCCTGCAGCATCTCCTTGCGGCGGTCGCCGAAGCCGGGGGCCTTGACGCACACGCAGGTGAAGGTGCCGCGCAGCTTGTTGAGCACGATCGTCGCCAGGGCTTCGCCCTCGACGTCCTCGGCGATGATGAGGAGCTTGCGGCCGGCCTTGACGATCTGCTCCAGCAGGGGCAGGATCTCCTGGATGTTGGAGATCTTCTTGTCGGTGATGAGGATCAGCGCGTCGTCGATGACGGCTTCCATCTTGTCGGTGTCGGTGACCATGTAGGGGCTCAGATAGCCGCGGTCAAACTGCATGCCCTCGACGACCTCGCTGTAGGTATCGGCGGTCTTGGACTCTTCGATCGTGATGACGCCGTTCTGGCTGACCTTCTCCATGGCCTCGGCAATCAGCGAGCCGATCAGCTCGTCGCCGGAAGAGATGGTGCCGACACGGGCGATGTCCTTCGAGCCGGAAACCGGCTGGGACACGGACTTGACAGCCTCGACAGCCTCAGCGGCGGCCTTCTGGATGCCCTTCTTCATGACCATGGGGTTGGCGCCGGCGGCGAGGTTCTTCAGACCCTCGCTGATCATCGCCTGGGCGAGGACCGTGGCGGTGGTGGTGCCGTCACCGGCAACATCGTTGGTCTTGGTCGAGACTTCCTTGATCAGCTGTGCGCCCATGTTCTCGAAGGCGTCCTCCAGCTCGATCTCCTTGGCGATGGTCACGCCGTCGTTGGTGATCAGCGGGGTGCCGTACTTCTTGTCGAGCACGACGTTGCGGCCTTTGGGGCCGAGGGTAATCTTAACGGTATCGGCGAGCTGGTTTACACCGCGCTCAATGGCCTTGCGGGCTTCTTCACCGTAAATAATCTGTTTAGCCATGTTTCATTTCCTCCTGCATTACTCAAGTACGGCAAGAATGTCGCCCTGGCGTACGATGGTGTATTCCACGTCTTCCAGCTTGACCTTGGTGCCGGTGTATTTGCCGACCAGAACGCTCTGACCGGGCTTGACAATCATGGTGACCTCGTTGCCATCCACCATGCCGCCGGGGCCGACCTCGACAACTTCATATACCTCAGGCTTTTCCTGTGCGGAAGAGGTGAGGAAAATGCCGGAAGCGGTACGCTCTTCGGCTGCGTTCTGCTTGAGAACGACGCGGTCTGCTAAGGGTTTGAGCTTCATATTCTTAACCTCCATGAAATTGAATTACATAATTCAGCATCGTTAGCACTCAAAACATCTGAGTGCTAACGATGCTAATAATACCACACTTTTCTATTTTTGCAAGTCCTTCCGACAGAAAAATTATAAACTTTTTGTTACAAAGCCCGGGGCCTGTCCATCCGCCCTCACAGACACAGCGGGGGATTCGCTGTGCCCTGCCCGAGCCCTGCGGGCACGATCAGCTTCATGGCCTTCGGCAGCAGATGCATGCTGACCGTGTCGCCGTACAGCGCCTCTCCGTCGAGGTTGATGACCTCCTCGCCGGGGAACTCGATATACAGGTCCGTGCCCCGCAGATGGGTGATATACTTCGGCAGCTCGTCGGCCCGCCCCGCGGCGTATTTCTTGATCAGCCGCGCAAAGGTCAGCAGCGAGACCCGCTTTACGATGTAGATGTCCATCAGCCCGTCGTCCATCATCGCGTCCCGCGACGGGTTGAAGCCGCCGCCGTAAAACCGCCCGTTGCAGGCACAGACCAGCGAGTGCTTCGCCTCCGCGTCAAAGCGCCCGCAGCGGATATGCATGTTCGACGAGACGCCCTTGATGGCGTTGATCCCGGCCGAGATCACATAGCCGCCCCGGCCCCCGATCACCGGCAGCCCGCTGTATTTGTGCACGTCCGTGCCGATGCGCGCGTCGATGCCTACCGAACAGATGTTGGCGCTGTAGCTGCCGTTGCAGCAGATCAGGTCTATCTCATGCACCGTTCCGTTCAGCAGCGCCTCCGGATCCTGAAACAGGGCGGCGTCCTGGCCGAACTGCCGGCAGAAGTCGTTGCCCGTCCCGGTGGGGAAGGGGGTGACCGCCACGGTGGGCTGCAGGGCTGCGCCGTTGACGCACTCGTTGAAGGTGCCGTCGCCGCCGCAGGCGTACACCCGCAGCTCGTCGCAGTTCGAGATCTCGGTGCGGATCTTCCTGGTCGCGTCCCGCGGCCCGAGGGTGACGTAGACCTCGTACGGGTCGCTCCGGTTCTGAAAAGCCGCCTGCACCTTCGCGGTGACCTCGGGCGTCGCGTCATGCCCGCCCGCCGCCGGGTTGACGATAAACAGATGCTTCATGCCTGCCTCCCCCTGCTGATAAAGCCCGGCCTCAGTCAGAATACCGGGCCCGGATTCCTTTCAGATTACTTGATTACTTATA
>JAFXYJ010000089.1 GCA_017541825.1 Oscillospiraceae bacterium
ACTCCCGAGCGTCTGGGTCTGTGCGGCGCCGTGTCCTGGCTGGACGCCAAGGCCACCAACCAGCTCAACCCCAACGGCCCCTGCCAGATCGTCAGCAAGGACGACTGCGTCGACGAGTTCATCGGCATCTGGCCCGACGTCGACCGCGCCGTCAAGGAGTTCTCCCAGGGCCACCTGGAGAAGGTCACCCTGTACTCCCTGTTCCAGGATCCTATGACCTCCTGCGGCTGCTTCGAGTGCATCTGCGGCATGGAGCCCTCCACCATGGGCGTCGTGATCGTCAACCGTGAGTACGCCGGCTCCACGCCTCTGGGCATGAGCTTCGCCGAGCTGGCCTCCATGACCGGCGGCGGCCAGCAGACTCCGGGCTTCATGGGCCACGGCAAGCATTTCATCGCTTCCAAGAAGTTCATGCGCGCCGAGGGCGGCATCGCCCGCATCGTGTGGCTGCCCTCCAAGCTGAAGGAAGAGGTCGGCCCGGCTCTGAACAAGACCGCCAAGGAACTCTACGGCATCGACAACTTCACCGACATGATCTGCGACGAGACCATCGCCGCCGACGCCGATGCTCTGGACGCCATGATCGACTTCCTGACCGAGAAGGGTCACCCCGTGTTCGGCATGGAGCCCTTCGACATCTGATCGAAGCCATCCCATAAAGCAAAAGAGATCCGTCCGCGGACGGATCTCTTTTTTTCGGTTCATACCAGCACCGGCTGGAGCTGTCTGCCGTCCATTGCCGCCGCCAGGGTCTCCTCCAGCAGGTCAAAGTCCGCCTGCAGCGAGAAGGGCTTGGTGTGCGGCGCGTCCTGCCGGAAGGGGACGAAGTACACGTTCTTGCGCTGCAGCAGCCGGGCGATGCTCTCCGCCGAGCCGGAGAGCCCGTCGTTGGTGGAGATCGCCAGCACCAGCGGACGGCCGTTGCGCAGATGGGCCTTGCAGGCCATGGCGACGGCCGTGTCGGTGATCCCGTTGGCCAGCTTGCCCAGGGTGTTGCCGGTGCAGGGCGCCACAAGCAGGACGTCCATGGCCTCCCGGGTGCCCAGAGGCTCCGCCCCGACGACGGAGTCCACGGCCCTCCTGCCGCAAAGCGACTCGAGCTTCTCCCGGAACTGCGACGCCGGCCCGAAATACGTGTCCGTCCCCGCGGCGGTTTCGGACAGGATCGGTACGAGCTCATATTTGCCCACCAGCGGGCGCAGCGCCTCCAGCGCCCTGTCAAAGGTGCAGTGGGAGCCGGTCAGCGCCACGCCCAGGCGGGGCAGCGGCTGCGCCATGGTCTCGTAGACCGCCCGGCGCAGGATCTCCGCCGCCAGCGTCGGGGCGTACCGGCCCGGCAGGCCCCCGCCGGCGAGATAGCGTCTGCCCTGCTCCCGGGCGGCCCCGGCGTCTATGCCTCCCGGGGACGAGGCCAGCTCCGTCAGCAGTACCTCCGGCGATGTGTGCCGGATGCGCTCCGCGGTGAGCACCGGCGCGGGCACCGTATTGACGATCACATCAAAATCCTTCAAAATCCCGTCCATTTCCCCGATATCGACGGCCCGGAAGCCGCGGGCGGCGGCCCACGCGCGGCTCTCCGGCCGCCGGGCGGCCGCGGTCACCGCCGCGCCGGCGCTCCGCAGAGACTCGGCTGTCAGGGAACCCACCCGGCCCCAGCCCAGGATCAGCACCCTTGCTCCGGAGAGCGGCCGCTCTTTGCCGATCAGCGCCGCGGCGGCCTCGGCGGTCAGCGCCGCATTGGCCACCAGATAGCTCTCCGAACGGGCATAGCGGGCACGACTGTCCCAGGGCGGCGGGATCAGCACGTCCGCCTCCTCGGGCGCCGAGGGAACGTGGCCGTCTGCGATGAGCATCTCCCGCAGCAGGGCGAAGCGCGCGTCGTTCCCGGTGATGGCAAAACGCATATCCAAACACATCCTTTAAAGCTTTTACGCTTCAGAATATGCCCGGATGCGTTGACTTGTGCCGTGTTTTCATGGTATTTTACTGTGTAAAGAGAGGTGTTTTTATGGCAAAGCTCTATTTTAAATACGGCGCCATGGGTTCGAGCAAGACGGCCCAGGCCCTGATCACCAAATTCAACTATGAGGAGCGCGGCATGAGCGTCTGGCTCATCAAGCCCGCTCTCGACGACCGGGACGGGGCCACGATCCTCCGTTCCCGCATCGGGCTGAGCGCCGAGGCCGACGTGATCGCCGCCGGGGACGACATCCGGGAGCTGTACTTTCAGCGCGGCCACCGGGACGTGATCATCGTCGACGAGTGCCAGTTCATGACGCCGCTTCAGATCGACCAGCTCCGCGCGCTGGTGGACGAGGTGGGTCTGCCGGTGCTGTGCTTCGGCCTGCGCACGGATTTCCAGACCAAGCTCTTTCCCGGCTCGGCGCGGCTCTTCGAGCTGGCCGACTCCATCACCGAGATCAAGACGATCTGCGACTGCGGCTCCAAGGCCACGGTCAACGCCCGAATCGGTTCGGACGGCCGGATCGTCACCGAGGGCGAGCAGGTGCTCCTCGGCGGCAACGACACCTATATCGCCATGTGCCATTCCTGCTGGAAGAAGCGCATCGCCAGAGAACAAAAACTATAAATCCGGAGGTTGATCGAAATGTCTGTACCTACCCCTCACATCGCGGCAAAAGTCGGGGATTTCGCCAAAACGGTGCTCATGCCCGGCGACCCCCTGCGCAGCCAGTTCATCGCGGAGACCTATCTGGAGGATCGGAGGCTCGTCAACAACGTCCGCGGCGTCCAGGGCTACACCGGCACCTACAAGGGCGTGCCGGTGAGCGTCATGGCCAGCGGCATGGGAATGCCCTCCATCGGCATTTACAGCTATGAGCTCTTCAATTTCTACGGCGTGGAGAACATCCTGCGCGTCGGCTCCGCCGGCGCCATCAGCGAAAAGCTGAAGGTGCGGGACATCGTGCTCGGCGAGGGAGCCTGCACCAACTCCGCCTACGGCGCGCAGTTCGGCTTCCGGGGCAGCTTCGCCCCCATCGCGGACTTCTCGCTGCTGCGTTCCGCCGCCTCCGTCGCCGAGGAAATGGGCCTGCGCTATGAGGTCGGCAACCTGCTGTCCAGCGACACCTTCTACGACGATGACGGCGCGGCCTCCTCCTTCTGGATGAAGCTGGGCGTGCTGGCCATCGAAATGGAGGCCGCGGCTCTCTATTACAACGCCGCCCGCGCCGGGAAGAAGGCGCTGGCCATCTGCACGATCTCCGACCACATCCTCACCGGAGAGGAGACGACCTCCGAGGAGCGCCAGACCTCCTTCCGGCAGATGATGGAGCTGGCCCTCGAGGTGGCTGTCCGCAGCTGACACACAATCGGTCATCCCGGGCGAACCCGTGGCGGAAAACGTCGAAAAAACTTTTTCGCGCCGGTTGTTATGGAAACACAGAGCCTTGCGCGGAAAGGCTTTGGGTGCTATAATTTCTGTTAAAGATCCCCGTCACAAGGGATAATCATTAAGGAGGAAAAACCCATATGAAAAAGTACATCGCAGTCCTTCTGGCTCTGGTGATGGTCCTCGGTCTGGCCGCCTGCGGCGGCAGCAAGCCCGCTGAGGAGACCAAGCCTGCCGAGACCAAGCCCGCCGAGGCTGCCGCGCCTGCCGCGCAGACCGAGACGGCGCAGACCGCGCAGACCGAGACTCCCGCCGAGCCCGCTGCGCTCACTGCCGACGACATCGACGACAACATGACCTCTGCCGACGGCACCTATGTCATCGCCTTTGTCACCGACGTGGGCCAGCTCAAGGACAAGTCCTTCAACCAGGGCACCTGGGAAGGCGTCAAGCTCTATGCCTACGAGAACGGCCTGAGCTACAAGTACTATCAGCCCGCCAACGGCGATCAGGCCACCGATGACGACCGCTACGATGCCATGAAGGCTGCCGCCGAGGGCGGCGCCCAGGTGATCGTCTGCGCCGGCTTCATGC
The DNA here is from genome assembly GCA_017541825.1 of Oscillospiraceae bacterium. Classification (GTDB taxonomy): domain Bacteria; phylum Bacillota; class Clostridia; order Oscillospirales; family Oscillospiraceae; genus Apopatocola. Next base: position 3,947 of record JAFXYJ010000089.1, read on the forward strand.
AGGGCACCGCCCTGGCGAAGGCTGCCGCTGAGTTCACCGACGTCAAGTTCGTGTTCATCGACGGCTGGTCCCTGGGTATGGACAACGTGGTCGGCATCGACTTCCAGGAAGAGCAGTGCGGCTATCTGGCCGGTTACGCTGCCGTCATGGAAGGCTACACCGAGCTCGGCTTCTGCGGCGGCGGCGGCGGCACGAACGCGGCTGTCAACCGCTACGGCTACGGCTACGTCCAGGGCGCTGAGGCCGCTGCGGCCGAAAAGGGTGTGGACGTGCACATGAACTACACCTTCCTGTACGGCGCTTCCTTCCAGGCCTCTCCCGAGCTGCAGACGCTGACCAACGGCTGGTATGAGACCGGCACCGAGGTCATCTTCTCCTGCGGCGGTTCCATCTTCGACTCCATCACCGCTGCCGCCTCCGCCAACGACGCGGCGGTCATCGGCGTGGACGTCGACCAGTCCTTCTCCTCCGACACGGTCATCACCTCCGCCCTCAAGGGCATCGGCGAGGCCGCTTACCAGGCCCTGACCGCCGCCTTCGACGGCAGCTGGGAGACCTTCGCCAACGGCGGCCATGTCACCCTGGGCGCCAAGCAGGGCGCCGTGGGCCTGCCCACCGCCACCTGGAGCCTGGAGAACTGGTCCGTTGAGGAGTATGAGGCCATGTTCGCCAAGATCGTCTCCGGTGAGATCACCATCGACAACGATCCCGCCAATCTGGCCAGCACCGCCCACGTGACTCTGAACGTGGTCGAGTAATCCCGCGATCAGAACGGGAAGGGTCTTTACCATTCCCGTTTTTTGTATTATTCTTGTGTCGGCGGACACTTTTGTTCCCAGATCCATCCGTTTCGGCCGGGAGCGGCCGTTTTTGAGAGAAAAGGAGGCGGGTATATGGACAATGCGCCGGAGTATGTCATCGAAATGCTCCATATCACCAAGGAATTCCCCGGGATCAAGGCGAACGACGATATCACCCTGCAGCTTCGCCGGGGCGAGATCCACGCGCTGCTGGGAGAGAACGGCGCCGGAAAATCCACCCTGATGAGCGTCCTGTTCGGGCTGTATCAGCCGGAGGCCGGCGTCATCAAGAAGGACGGCAAAGAGGTCAGGATCAACAACCCCAACGACGCCACCGCGCTGCACATCGGCATGGTGCATCAGCACTTCAAGCTCATCGAGGTCTTCACCGTGCTCGACAACATCATCCTCGGCGCCGAGGACGCGAAGCTGGGCTTTCTGCAGAAAAAGCAGGCGCGGAAAAAGGTGCAGGAGCTCTCTGACCGCTACGGTCTGAAGGTCGATGTGGACGCCAAGGTGGAGGACATCACCGTGGGCATGCAGCAGCGCGTGGAGATCCTCAAGATGCTGTATCGGGACAACGAGATCCTGATCTTCGATGAGCCCACCGCCGTGCTGACGCCGCAGGAGATCGAGGAGCTCATGCAGATCATGAAGAACCTCGCCGCCGAGGGCAAGAGCATCCTGTTCATCTCCCACAAGCTCAATGAGATCATGGAGGTCTCCGACCGGGTCAGCGTCCTGCGCAAGGGACGGTACATCGGCACCGTGAACACCTCCGAAACCAGCAAGGAAGAGCTCTCCCGCATGATGGTCGGCCGCGACGTGCAGCTGGTCGTGGACAAGACGCCCGCCGTCCCCGGCGAGCCGGTGCTGGAGGTGGAGGATCTCTCCGTCCCCTCCCAGCTCCACAAGAACGATGCGGTCAAGCACGTGAGTCTCACCGCCCGCGCCGGCGAGATCGTATGCATCGCCGGTATCGACGGCAACGGTCAGACGGAGTTCGTTTACGCCCTGACCGGCCTGGAAAAGCCCTCCGGCGGAACGATCAGGCTCTGCGGCAAGGACATCACCCATGAGTCCATCCGCCAGCGCAGTCTGGACGGCATGAGCCACATTCCCGAGGACCGGCACAAGCACGGGCTGGTGCTCGACTATACTCTCGAGCAGAACATGGTGCTCCAGCGGTATTACGAGCCCCGGTTCCAGGACCACGGCTTCATCAAATTCGACGCCGTGCGCGAGTACGCCGAGGGTTTGATCGAGAAATACGACGTCCGTTCCGGCCAGGGGCCGGTGACGGTCGCCCGCAGCATGTCCGGCGGCAACCAGCAGAAGGCCATCATCGCCCGGGAGATCGACCGTGATCTGCCGCTGATCGTGGCCGTGCAGCCCACCCGCGGGCTGGACGTCGGCGCCATCGAGTTCGTCCACAAGCAGCTCGTGGCCCAGCGGGACGCCGGGAAGGCGGTGCTGCTGATCTCGTTGGAGCTCGATGAGGTCATGAATCTCTCCGACCGGATCCTCGTGATGTACGAGGGCGAGATCGTCGGCGAGTTCGATCCGAAAAAAGTCACCGTGGAGGAGCTGGGCCTGTATATGGCCGGCGCCAACCGACAGAAAAAGGAGGCAGCCGAATGAAAGCGAACAACTCCTCCTTCTGGAAAAAGAATTCTACCCGCTCCGTGATCGCGTCGCTGCTGTCCATCGCCATCGGTCTGCTGGCGGGCAGCGTCGTCATCCTGATCATGGGCCTGACAAATCCCGCCCTCGGGCTGGGAAGCGCCCTGGAGGGCATCCGTCTGGTGCTCTTCGGCATTTTCAGCACCGGCCGCAACGCCGCCGGCGCGCTGACCTTCGGCTTCAACCCCGCGAGCATCGGCAACATGCTCTTCCGGGCCATGCCGCTGATCCTCACCGGTCTGTCCGTGGCCACCGCAAACAAGACCGGCATGTTCAACATCGGCGCCGCGGGCCAGTATCTTGCCGGCACCTGCGCCACGCTGTTCATCGCGCTGAGCATCCCCTCCACATCGGTCCCGCCCTGGATCATCTGGCTGCTGGCCTTTCTGGGCGGCATGCTGGCCGGTGCGCTCTGGGGCGCCATCCCCGGCCTGCTGCAGGCGCTGCTGAACATCAACGTGGTCATCGCCTGCATCATGACCAACTGGATCGCCGCCAACATCGTGACCTGGCTCTTTGATATCAGCAACCTGAAAAACATGGTGGAGAACACCAAGTCCGGCTATATCTACAAGACCACCTTCAACAATGTGGCCACCCCGAAATTCGGACTGGACAAGCTCTTTCCCGGCTCCCAGATCAGCGGCGGCATCCTAATCGCCATCGTGCTGGCCATCGCCGTGCACATCATCATGACGAAGACGACCTTCGGCTACGAGCTCAAGGCCTGCGGCGCCAACCGCCATGCGGCCCGCTACGCGGGCATCCGGGACAAGCGCAATATCGTGCTGTCCATGGCCATCGCCGGCGCGCTGGCCGGGGCGGGCGGATCGCTCTACTACCTGGCCGGCAATACGGAGTTTTTCTGGAACACCTACCAGTCCCTCCCCGCCGCGGGCTTCAACGGCATCGCCGTGGCGCTGCTGGCGGTGAACAACCCCATCGGCGTGATCTTCACCGGCTGCTTCATGTCCATGCTGAACATCGCCGGTCTGCAGATCACCAACCTCACCGCCTACAACGAATACATCACCGACGTCATCATCGCCGTGATCGTGTACCTGTCCGCCTTCTCGCTGATCATCAAGATGTGGCTGGGCGGCCGGGAGAAAAAGTCCGCGGCTCCCGCGCCGGCGGCGGCACAGAGCCCCCCGGTCCCGGAGAACAAAGCCCCGGGCGCGGCCGATAACGGGAAGGAGGCGGATGCGTAATGGCATTTCTGATCCGACAGACACTGGTCTACGCCGTCCCGCTGATGATCGTGGGACTGGCAGGCATTTTCGCCGAGCGCAGCGGCATCATCAACCTGGCACTGGAGGGCATCATGATCTTCGGCGCTTTCGTCGGCGTGCTGTTCGTGCGCATCGGACAGCAGGCGGGCTGGTTCGCCGCCGCCTACGCCGCGGGCAACTGGATCTCCATGCAGGGCTTCGTGCTGCTCACCATGGCGGTCGCCGCGCTGATGGGCGCCGTGTTTTCGCTGCTGCTGGCCTTTGCCGCCATCAATCTGAAGGCGGATCAGACCATCGGCGGCACGGCGCTGAATATGCTGGCTCCCGCGCTGGTGCTGTTTTTGATCCGTATCATCGCCAACCAGAACACCCTGCAGATGGCCACCGGCGACTCGGCCAGCTGGTTCATGGTGAAAAAGACCATGCTGGGGTACGACAAGAAGGCGCAGCTCGGCTTCTTCGCCAGCGCGTTCCTGGACAAGGTCTACTTCGCCACTTACTTCTGCCTGCTGGTGTTCGTCATCCTCTCGGTGATCCTCTACAAGACCCGCTTCGGCATGCGGATGCGCTCCTGCGGCGAGAATCCTCAGGCGGCCGATTCGCTGGGCATCAACGTGGTGAAGATGCGCTATGCGGGCGTGCTGATCTCCGGCGCGCTCTCGGGCATGGGCGGCTTCGTCTACGCGCTGACCACCGCCAACTGCTCCGCCAACGGCGACGTGGCCGGCTTCGGCTTCCTGGCCCTGGCCGTCATGATCTTCGGCAACTGGAAGCCGCTGAACGTGGCCGGCGGCGCGCTGCTCTTCGGCCTGTTCAAGTGCATCGCGGCGTCCTTCTCCACGCTGGATATCAACGGCGACGGCGTCTACGCCCTGGCGCAGCTGGGCATCAGCGCCCACTTCTACCGGCTGCTGCCCTATCTGATCACGCTGCTGGTGCTGGCGTTCACTTCCAAGAGCTCCCGGGCGCCGAAGGCCGAAGGCATCCCCTACGACAAATCCACACGATAAAAAAGAAAAAGCCGGGCTTTTATCCCGGCTTTTTCGCCACAGATGGAGTAAAGATATGTCTGATATTCTGATAGTCGGCATTGCCGGCGGCTCCGGCAGCGGAAAGACCACTCTCACCGACAACCTGCTGGAACGGTTCCGTGACAAGGTTTCCATCGTCCACCATGACAACTACTACCGCGCCCATGACGATCTGACCTACGAAGAGCGCACAAAGCTCAATTACGACTGTCCCGAGGCCTTCGAAAACGAGATGATGGTCGAGCACATGCAGCTCCTGCGGCAGGGCCGCAGCATCCACTGCCCGGTCTATGATTTCACGGTCCACAACCGCAGCAGCGAGATCGTCGTCATCGAGCCCCGCCACGTCATCCTTGTGGAGGGGATCCTGATCTTTGCCGAGCAGGCCCTGCTCGATCTGATGGATATCAAGGTGTTCGTGGACACCGACGCGGATATCCGTCTGGCGCGGCGGGTGCTGCGCGACGTGGAGGAGCGTAGACGCACGGTGCGCAGCGTCGTGGACCAGTGGCAGGCCACGGTCAAGCCCATGTACGAGATGTATGTGGAGCCCTCGAAGAAGAAGGCTGATATCATCATCCCCGAGGGCGGTCAGAATCCCGTGGCGCTGGATCTGCTGGTGGGCCGCATCGAACGGCACCTGGCCGTAAATGCATGAGAGAAACGAAAAAGGACCGGGACTGACGTCCCGGTCCTTTTTCGTTTACTCTCTGACGGCGGCTTTGAGCGCTTCGACGCGGTCGGTGCGCTCCCAGGCCACGCCCAGATCCTCCCGGCCCATGTGGCCGTAGGCGGCCAGCCTGCGGTAGATGGGCTTTTTCAGATCCAGGTCCCGGATGATGGCTGTGGGCCGCAGATCGAAGACCTTGCCGATCGCCCGCGAAAGCACATCGTCTGCCACGGTGCCGGTGCCGTAGGTGGTCACGTTGACGCTGACAGGCTCCGCCACGCCGATGGCATAGGCGATCTGGATCTCGCAGCGCTCGGCGAGCCCGGCGGCGACGATGTTCTTGGCCACCCAGCGGGCCGCGTAGGCGGCCGAACGGTCCACCTTGGTGGGATCCTTGCCGGAGAAAGCGCCGCCGCCGTGGGGCGCGCTGCCGCCGTAAGTGTCCACGATGATCTTGCGTCCCGTCAGGCCGCTGTCGCCCTGGGGACCGCCGATGACGAACCGTCCGGTGGGGTTGATGAAGAAACGGATGTCTCCCTTGTTCAGCTCCGCGGGGATTACGGGCAGCGCCACCTCCCGGATCAGATCCTCCCGGATCTGCCGGAGCTCGATCTCCGGGGCGTGCTGGGAGGAGATGACCACGGTGTCGATGCGCACGGGCCTGTGGTCCTCGTCATACTCCACGGTGATCTGGGTCTTGCCGTCGGGACGCAGGTAGGGCAGCGTGCCGTTTTTGCGGACCTCCGCCAGCCGGCGGGCCATTTTGTGGGCCAGGGAGATCGGCAGGGGCATCAGCTCCGGCGTCTCGGTGCAGGCGTAGCCGAACATCATGCCCTGGTCGCCCGCGCCGTTGGTCAGGTCGGCGTCCTCGCCGCCCTCCTTCTTCTCCAGCGACTCGTTGACGCCCATGGCGATGTCGCCGGACTGCTCGTCGATGCTGGTGATGACCGCGCAGGTGTCGCAGTCAAAGCCGAATTTTGCCCGGTCATAGCCGATGTCGCGGATGACGCCCCGGGCGATCTTGGGGATGTCCACGTAGCATTCGGTGGTGATCTCGCCCACCACCAGGCACAGGCCCGTGGTGACCGTGCACTCGCAGGCGACGTGGCCCTCGGGATCCTTTTCCAGGATCGCGTCGAGCACCGCGTCGGAGATCTGGTCGCAGATCTTGTCGGGATGTCCTTCGGTTACGCTCTCGGATGTGAACAGAAAATGTGCCATGGTGCGGCCTCCTGAAAAATAATATCGCCTCGCCGGAAACAGGCGGAGCGATAATTGATCTTATCTTTCGACTTCCGCCGACGGATTTGGCACCTTACGCTCTCGCGCAGGTTGTCGGGCTTCACAGGGCCGTTCCCTCTGCCACTCTTGATAAGCCGTATTCGGTTTGGCAGTTGTCAAGATAGCACGAATGCAGCGGAAAGTCAAGACGCCGCCGGAGGATTTCCCCGGTTTGCGCGCTTTTGTGCGCAGCGGTTTTTTATTTCTCCGACGGAGCCGCAAGCCCGCGCTTCATAAAAGCGTCGACGCTGTTTTTGATCCGCTCCCAATCCGCGTCTGACGCGTCCAGGTTTTCCCGGATCAGCGCGAGACAGCCGTTGAGCTGAAACAGCATGATCGTCCGCAGCTCCTCCTTTTCCAGTGATTCCCCCTCTGATTTCAGCCAGCCTCTGAGCTTCACCTCATTGCTGACAAACCAGTTCACGGCCTCCGCCTGAAAATGGGGCGACAGGAACAGCGGCAGGTATTTCCGGTTTTTTCGCAGGAATATGCACAGATGCCGCGGCGATTCCTCCTCTCCGGTGCCGGCGCTGTAATCCGGATTGACGATCTTCTCCCTGACGTCGGCAAAAAGCTCGTCGATCACCTGACGGAGATTGTCATAATGGCGGTAGAAGGTGCTCCGGGAGATCTCGGCGGCACGGCACACGTCGGCCACCGTGAGCTGCCCATAGTCCTGCTTCGTCAGCAGCGCGAGCAGGGAATCCTTGATGATCATGCGGGTATATACGCTGCGTCTGTCCGTTTTTCTGCTGCCGTTTGCCATGAGAGAACCGCCTTTCCAAATGCGATACATAATCGCACATTCCGCTGCGAATCGATACGGAAACCGTAAATGTGTATCGGACTTTGTCCTGCGCCGTATTTACAGACAAAAATGAATAAATCTATAATAAGACACAATAATTATTATATCATCGCATATAACAAAACACAACCTCGGCCGCTGCGTCCGCCGCGGCGGTCTCACAACCGAATATCCGCTCTTCTCAGCAATTCAATTTGCGCCATGGAACGGGGTCACGCCCCACGAGCAGGTCACTGTCGGACCTTCAGCGTCCAGTCAGATACATGGAGAGGAGCGCCGCACTATTCCAGCGCAATAGATGTGGGACAGACGGACACGATGTCTTTCTGTCCGTTTATCGCCCGGAACAGTGTTCCGGGCGGTTTTCTTTCAGTCAAAACAGAGCATCAAACGATATCAGCAAAAGAAAGGAGCACCTCAATGAAAACAAGAAAGATCCTCGCGCTGCTGCTCGCGGCTGTGCTGCTGCTCGCCCTGGCCGGCTGCGGCGGCAGCTCCCAGGCCGAGCCGTCGTCGGGCAGCTCTTCTCCCGCAGCCTCGAACGCCGCCGCAAACAACGGCGCAGAAGCCGCAGCGGCGGTGGAAGCGTCCGATACCCAGAGCGACCGCATCATGCAGCTCGGCACGTCCCAGGGCTCGGCTTCCCTGGATCCGATCAACGGCTACGACTACTGGTACATGCTGCGCTACGGCGTATGCGAAACCCTGATGAAATTCAACATGGACATGACGCCTGCGCCCTGGCTGGCGGCGGAAATGCCCACGGTCAGCGAAGACGGGCTGACCTGGACCGTCAGGATCCGGGACGACGTCGTATTCTCCAGCGGAGAGAAGCTTACGGCCGCGAAGGCCATGGCCGCCATCGAGCGCAACTATGAGAGCATCGCCACCGCCAAGGCCGCTTTCACGCTTGCGGATATCTCCGCCGACGGCCAGACGCTGACTATCACCACCGAAACGCCGTCTCTGCTCATGCCCTATCTTCTGGCCGATCCCGCCTTCGTCATCTACGACACCGCCGACCTCGCCGACGTGGCCGACAAGGGCCCCATCGGCACCGGTCCCTTCGTGTTCAGCGCCTTTGACGCGGTCTCCCACGACGTCTCCGTGGTCCGCAACGAAAATTACTGGGGCGGTCCGGTCATGTGCGCGGGCATCGATTTCCATATCCTGGCCGACGCCTCCACGCTGAACTTCGCTCTGCAGAACGGCGAGCTGGACGGCGGCTACTCCGTGGACGTGGAGTTCATCCAGAACTACATCAACGATCCGGCGTTCATCGCCCAGACCTCCTCCAGCACCCGTACTTCCTTCGGCTTCATGAATCAGAACCCCGGCCGCGTGCTGGAGGACGAGGTGCTGCGTCAGGCCGTGATCCGTCTGACGGACAGGGCCACCGTCTGCCGCGCCCTGCTCTATGACCAGTTCATCCCCGGCGTCACTCCGCTGACCTCGGCGCTGCCCTACGGTTACGATGAGCTCAACGACATCAACGCCTACGATCCCGACGGCGCCGCGGCGCTGCTGGACGGCGCGGGCTATGTGGACAAGGACGGCGACGGTTATCGCGATATGCCCGACGGCAGCGAGCTGACCATAGGCATCACCACTTACCCCAACCGTGTGGAAATGCCTCTGTTCGCCAACGCCCTCTGGATGGCGGGGAACAAGATCGGTCTGCGCTTCAAGGTGGAGGAGACCGATCAGAGCACCGCCTGGAACAAGCTGGTGGCGGGAGACTACGACATCTGCGAGATGAGCATCGCCATGGCCACGTCCGGCGACCCGGAGAACCAGCTGAAGACCTACTTCCACAGCCAGGGCGGCTACAACAAGTGCGGCTACGCCAATCCCGCGGTGGATGAGCTCTTTGAAAAGCTCCGGACGGAATCCGACGTGAACAGCCGCATCGAGATCATCAAGCAGATCGAGCAGATCCTCATGGACGACAGCGTCGCCATCTACTTCTGCTATCCGGTGATGAACTTCGTCACCAAAGCGAATGTGGCCGGCGTGACCAGCCATACCTCCGATTACTACTGGGTCAGCAAGGACACCGGTTTCTCCGACTGAAGATCACAACAGCAAAAAGGGGCTGCTGCAGGTTGATTGCAGCAGCCCCTTTCCATGTGGACTGTCATTCTTTCGGCGCGTTGGGATCCAGGATCCAGGAGCCGCCGCCGAAGGCCCAGGTCATCTGGGGCACGAACCGAAGGGTGGAGTCGTACCCGGCGCCGGTGAAGACCGGTGCATCGGCGCCGTAGGTGCCCGTGGGGATCACCACCCGGTCAAAGACCCGCAGGAAGTTCTCCAGCGACTGGCCGTTGCTGGGGGTCCCGTTGAGGGCATCATGGGTGAGCATCGCGCTCAGATGGACCTTTTCAACCGACATGATGGAGCTGAGTCCCTGCCGTACGGCGATGGCAAAATTCATCACGCAGGACTCCCGGTCCAGGTTGGCCGCGATATCCCGCGTATAGCGCACGGTAGCCACCGGATGCTCCGCGTGGGAGAGGATGATCTCGTCAAATCCCATGCTGATGAGGTCGGAGCACAGGTCGATGATGTAATTGCGCACGTCCCGGTTCCACAGGTCCACCCAGGTCCCGCTCTCATCCGCAAACAGCGCGCCGTCGCCCTCGCGCAGGGCCGTATCCGGATTCTTGGTGGCCAGCAGCGTGTCCACGCCGCAGGAGACCTTCGCGGCCAGCAGCCACCCGTCCGCCTTGAGCTCCGCCAGCTCGGCGGAGGGGTTCCAGGTGCTGTTCGCGCCGATAGTGGAGGCCATGGCCACATTGGACATCCAGGCCAGACGTCCGTTTTCGTCCTTCATCTCCAGCACCACGCCCTTGGCGCCCATGGAGGAGATGCTGCGCTGCGCCTCCTTGACGGCGCCGTCCAGGCTCGTCTCGGTGATCTTGCCGAAGGGGATGTAGTAGGCCTGCAGGTAGTCCAGGCCCTTTCCGTCCGCCAGGTTCACATAGGAATAGTCCGGCGCGGAGATCTGTATGCTCGCGCTCACGGCGCTGCCGTAGGGCTCCGGCCCGCTGATGGCGGTGATCGTGTATGGCTGGCCGGATTCCTCCAGCATGGGCACGACCATCTCCACCCCGTCCCGGTGATAGACCAGGTACTGGGGCAGCAGCGAAAAGGCCGTCAGCGCCGCCAGCAGCAGGAACACGAAAATAAACAGCAGGACGGCCGGCAGCCGGCTGCCCCGGATCTGCTGTCCGCGGTATACGCGGTGTCCCCGGCTGATCATTCCGTCTCAAGCGCGCCGATCATGTCCACCCGGCGCTGATGCTTGCCGCCCAGAAATTCCGTGCTGAGGAAAACGTCCACGATCTGTTTGGCCAGCTCCGGACCGATGACCCGTCCGCCCAGGGCGATCATGTTCGCGTCGTTGTGAGAGCGGCTCATCTCGGCGCTGTAGCTCTCGCTCACAGCGGCGCATCGGATGCCGCGGATCTTCCCCGCGGCCATAGCCATGCCCAGCCCCGTGCCGCACACGAGGATGCCCCTGTCGTAGGTGCCATCGGCCACGCCTCTGGCCGCTCTGGCGGCATACTCCGGGTAGTCGACGCTTTCGGCGGAATAACAGCCGATATCTTCAAAGGCCACGCCTTTGGCGCGCAGGTGCTCCGCGAGCTCCTGCTTGAGAGGGAATCCGGCGTGATCCGAGGCGATGACGATCATATCTGTGCTCCTTTATCTCTTATCGCGTTTGCGATCGTTCTGCAACAGCTGACGGTATATCTCCCGCTGGCGTTCCGCCATGGCCGCAAGGGAGAAGCGGCTCTCTGCCCGGCGGCGGAGGGCCCGGCCCATGCCGCGGCGGAGCTGCGCGTCCGCCGAGAGACGGCTCAGCGCCGCGGCCAGCGCGGCGGCGTCTCCGGGCCGGAACAGGAAACCGCCGACGCCGTCCTCCACCAGAGCGGAAACGCCGCCCACATCGGTGGAGACCACCGGCAGACCGTAACGGGCCGCCGTCAGCAGGGCGTAGGGGAAGGTCTCGGAAAGAGAGGTCAGCGCTGCGATATGCAGCGACGCGGTGAACCCCTCGACATCCTCGATCCAGCCGTGGAACACGACCCGTCCGGCGACGCCGAGCTCCGCAGCGAGGGCATGCAGCCGTCCCGCCTCCGGGCCGGCACCCGCGATGCGCAGCAGCAGCCGCGGTTCTCTTTCCGCCGCCGGCGCGAAGCCCCGCAGCAGCGTGGACAGGTCCTTGACCGGGTCGAGTCTTGCCGCCGTGCCGACGACGATACGGCCGTCCGGGGCAAACGCGGGGGCACACAGCGGCCGGTCGAAGTCCAGCCCGTTGTACAGGGCGTACACGTCGGGAAACCCCCGTAGGCGGTAAAGCGCGGCCATCGCGTCGGATACACAGACCAGGGCGTCCATCCGGCGCAGCGCCGCGGCGTTCATCGGCCGCAGAAGGGCCTGCGCGGCCGGACGGCCCAGGTAATCCAGCGTGTGGTCGCTGTGGACGGTGGCGATCACCGGACCGGGAAAGAGTCCCTTCAACAGCGCGCCAAGGACGTTGGCGCGCGTGCCGTGGCAGTGGAGCAGCGCCGGGCGCTCCTCCCGCAGGACGGCCCACAGCGCGGTCTTCTGGGCGGCCGGTCCGCCGCGGAGCACCGCGCGGAGCAGCCCGCTCTCCGACGCCCTGCGGGCAAGAGGCCCGTCACCGAGGCAGACGAGGCCGACCTCGCCGGAGCGCCGCAGCGCATCCAGCAGCGAGAGCACATGGGTCGCGGCTCCCCCTCTGTCCGCGCCGCCGATCAAGTGGAGGACCTTCCGATCGGTTTTGCTTGTTGCGATTTCCATATTGTGTTATAATGCCCACAGGCAGGATGATATTATACCCCATTTTCGGACAGGAGGCAAGATGGTGGCGGCAGAAAGTTTCCCCGGTGACGACGCCGCGGCGCCGGTATTTGTCCCCTTCGATATGCGCGGCGGGAAGGCGCGTTATCTGGCCTGCTATCGGGACGCCTGGCGCATCGCCCACGGTTCTCTTTCCGGTTTTGACGAAAACGCCTGCTGGAACGGCGCTCGCACGCGCGCCGCGGAGAGCCCCGAATCGGTCATGGAAATGCGCCGGAACGGTGAGTTTGCGGGCATCCTCGCTCTGGATGACCGGCGCGGTGCCTGGCGCGGCTATGGGTGGATCGCGTTTTTCTACGTCGCGCCCCCGCTGCGCGGCCGGGGACTCGGCCGCGCCATGCTTGACCGGGCCGAGGAGCACTTTGCCGCCCTCGGGCGGCGCGCCGTCCGGCTCACCGTGGCGCCGGGCAATCCCGCGCTGGGCTTTTACGAAAGGACCGGCTTTGTGCGCGCAGGCACCGAGCCCGGCGCGCTGGAACCTCTCTATGTGATGGAAAAGAAACTATGAACGAGGACGCACTGAAAACCTTTTCCGTCGGACATCCGCGGCTGGACGACAGCGCGCGGATCATCGTCATCTCCGACATCCACGGGAACCTGCCCTATCTGCAGGGGCTGGTGCGCAAGCTTCACCTGCGCGCCGGCGACCAGCTGGTCCTGCTGGGCGATCTGGTGGAAAAAGGGCCGGAGAGCCTTGCCACGCTGCGTTATATCATTTCTCTGCGTTCCGTCTGCCGGGTCTATCCGGTGTTGGGCAACTGTGACTTCTGGCATCTGTGGGTAGACGGCGCCGATCCCGCCGGAGACGGCAGCACGCTGCGCCACCTGCTGAGCCAGAAGGAATCCGCGCGCAGCGGGCTCATACTGGACATGTGCGCCGAGCTGGGGACGGAGCTGCGTCCGGACACGGACCTCGATATCCTCAAAATGGCGCTGCGGCTGCATTTCAAGGCGGAATTCGACTTTCTGCGCGCCATGCCCTACGCGTTGGAGACAGAGAAGTACATCTTTGTTCACGGCGGCATCCCCAAAGGCGAGACGCTTGAGAGCGCCGGCGCCTGGCGGTGCATGAAGCTCGATAACTTCTACGCGCAGCGGCAGCATTTCGACAAGTGGGTCATCACCGGTCACACGCCGGTCTGTCTCTACGGCAGGAGCACGATCTCCGCGGTACCCATCGTGGACCCGGCCTGCCGCATCGTCGCCATCGACGGCGGCTGTGTCCTCAAGGACGACGGCCAGCTCAACGCCTTCATCATCCGCCGGGGCAAATTCTCCTGGGACTGGTACGACGGCTTCCCCGTAGCAATCGCCAAAACGCCTCAGAAAAAGAGCGCCCGCAGCGCCTACATCCGCTGGGGCGACAATCAGGTCACGCCGGTGGAGCTGGGTCGGGAGTGGTGCCGGATCCGCCATGACCGCACGCTCTATGAGATGGATGTGCCCACCGACTTCCTCTACGAGAAGAACGGGCAGCTGCTCGTCAACGACGTCACCGACTACCGGCCCGCCGTTGCCCCGGGCGACAGGCTCAGCGTCGTGCGGGAGACCGATCGGGGCTATTGGATCAAAAAGGACGGCGTCACCGGGTGGTATTCCGGCGAGCTCGAATACATTTAAGCCGTCCGCGTATGCGGACGGCTTAAATGTACGGCGGAGTCATGGCGCGCTCCGGAGTCCTGACCGGGCGAGTGCTGTTGCTCCGTGGATGCGGTACCGGGGCAGTTTCATTCAGCTTCATTGTCGGTGCGATACCGAAGCTGGAGCTTTTGCTCCATTGAAATACTGGATTATACGAAATTCGCTTTTTTATCCTTACCAGGGTTATTTGCATCCAGCTCCATTGTCGGTGGTATACCTAAGTAGTGCGCATTTTTCTTTGCGTATCTTTCTTTTGAAAAGCCCAAAAGAAAGATACGCGAGAAAGAAAAGGCTCGGTGCAAGATTACAGGCGGAAGCCTCTTAAGTCTATAACCCAAAAAGCATCAGCGCCGCCGGTCGCGCCACCGCGTCGTCGCAAGCTGCATATCGTTCGCTTCCTCGCAAGCTCGAAAGCTCATTCATTTCGCTGCTCCTCCTTCCAAAAACAC
>JAFXYJ010000090.1 GCA_017541825.1 Oscillospiraceae bacterium
CGCTGGCCGCCGGAGAGCGCCTTGGGCTTCCGGTCGAGGTACTGGGTGATATCCAGGATCTCCGCGGCCTCGCGGACCTTGCGGTCGATCTCGTCCTTGGGCGTCTTGCGCAGCTTCAGGGAAAAGGCCATGTTTTCATAGACGGTCATGTGGGGATACAGGGCGTAGTTCTGGAAGACCATGGCGATGTCCCGGTCCTTGGGAGCGACGTCGTTCATGACCTTGCCGTCGATGATGAGCTCGCCGCCGGAGATCTCCTCCAGGCCGGCGATCATGCGCAGGGTGGTGGACTTGCCGCAGCCGGAGGGCCCGACCAGGACGATGAACTCCTTGTCGGCGATGTCCAGATTGAACTCCTGCACCGCCACGACGCCCTCGTCGGTGATCTGAAGATTGTTTTTTCTGTCGGGATTCTTCCCGTGCTTTTTGTCTCCGCCGGAGAACGGGTATACCTTTTTGATGTTTTTCAGCTGTACACTTGCCATGCATTTTGCTCCGGACGACCGGCCTCCGCCGGATCGTCCTCGCGGCCATCCGCGCAGGGATGCGCCGCATTACGGCAGGTCTCCACACTGCCGCACCCCGAGCCGGGGATCAGACTTCCTCCTTATTCGATGCCGCGGCGGCTGAGTAGTGGAGAGCCGCCGGGCGCCCGGATTTGTATTGACGCGTTTTGAGTGCGGGATCACGCGATGAAAAGATGCCGTGTCCCGGGTTGTCGGGACACGGCCCGTTCCGGGGACTCAGTCCCAGGGATTCTCGGTGGGATAGGGCAGGCTCTTGGGCTGGTTCCAGGCGATGTCCTTCACGCCCAGATACCGGAACACCTCGAACAGCGCCTTGCCGTAGTGGCCGAAGGCCACGGCGCCGTGGTGCGGGAAGTGCTTCTCGATCAGCACATGGCGGTAGAAGCGGCCCATCTCCGGGATCGCGAACACGCCGATGCCGCCGAAGGAACCCGTCGCCACCGGCAGGACCTCGCCCTGGGCGATATACGAGCGCAGGGTGCCCTCGCTGTCGCACTGCAGACGATAGAACGTGATCTTGCCCGGCGCGATGTCGCCCTCCAGGGTGCCGCGGGTGAAGTCGGGCTCGCCGCCGTTCTCCAGCAGACGGTTCTGGATGAGCTGATACTTGACGGCGCGGTCCGCGCACATCTTGCACGAGGGCGTGTTGCCGCAGTGGAAGCCCATGAACGTGTCGGTCAGGGCGTAGTCGAACTTGCCGCGGATCTCCTTCTCCCACATCGAGGCGGGCACCGAGTTGTTGATGTCCAGCAGCGTGATCGCGTCGGCGCTCACGCAGGCGCCGATATACTCGCTGAGCGCGCCGTAGATATCCACCTCGCAGCTCACCGGGATGCCCCGGCTGGCCAGACGGGAATTCACGTAGCACGGCTCAAAGCCGAACTGCTCGGGGAACGCGGGCCAGCATTTGTCCGCGAAGGCCACGTACTGACGCGCGCCCTTGTGCGCCTCCGCCCAGTCGAGCAGCGTCAGCTCGAACTGCGCCATGCGCTCGAGCAGATCGGGGAAGTACTTGCCCTCGCCCATCTCTTTGGCCATGTCCGCGCAGACCTCGGGGATGCGCTTGTCCCCGGCGTGGGCCTTGTAGCTGACCAGCAGATCCAGCTCGGAGTTCTCCTCGACCTCTACGCCCAGCTCATACAGGCCCTTGATGGGCGCGTTGCAGGCGAAGAAATCCTGGGGCCGCGGGCCGAAGGTGATGATCTTCAGGCCGCGGATGCCGATGATGGCCCGGGCCACGGGGACAAAGTCCGCGATCATGCCCGCGATATCGTCGGCGGTGCCCACGGGATAGGCGGGGATGTAGCCCTTGAGATGACGCATGCCCAGGTTGTAGGAGCAGTTGAGCATGCCGCAGTAGGCGTCGCCGCGCCCGTTGATCAGGTCGCCGTCGCCCTCGGCGGCCGCCACGAACATGCACGGTCCGTGGAAATACTTGGCGATCAGGGTCTCGGGCGTCTCGGGACCGAAGTTGCCCAGGAACACCACCAGGGCGTTGCAGCCCGCGCCGCGCACGTCGGCCACGGCCTTGAGCATGTCCGCCTCGTTCTCCACCGTGACGGGGCACTCGTACAGCTCGCCCTTATAGGCTTTTTTGATGGCTTCCCGGCGGGAGATGGACAGCCCGATGGGGAAGCAGTCACGGCTCACCGCGATGATGCCGAGCTTTACTTCCGGAATATTGGTCATAATGCGTTTGCCTCCTTGCATGCAATGTACTTGAACCGGCTGCGCCGGCTGGAATGTCAGGTTTGATTTCGGTCGGAGGGTTCCCCGTCGGCGTCGCCGCGGCTGCGGTATCGGCGCCAGGTGTACCATCCGAACAGCACGCCCGCTGTGATGAACGCGGCGCCGCACAGCCAGGCCGCCGCTGCGGGGAGCGTGGACGTCCCCAGCAGCCGTTCCCGGATCAGATCGACGCCCAGGTACAGCAGATAGCCCGCCACCGCGGCCCGCAGCAGGGCCGCGGCTCCGGCCCGGGACGCCTCGTTTTGCCGATCCCCGTTGGTCATGGTGAACCTCCCGCCGCGCGATCGGTGCGCGTGCCGCTGCCGATCAGCTGTTTTTCTTCTTGGAGACCACGTCGAAGATGACGGCGGCCAGAAGCACCAGGCCCTTGACGACCTTCTGATAGTTCGCGTCCACGCCCATGATGCTCATGCCGATGTTGATGACGCCCATCAGCAGCGCGCCGATGATAACGCCGGGCACGGTGCCGACGCCGCCGTAGGCGGAGGCGCCGCCGATGAAGCACGAGCCGATGGCGTCCATCTCATAGCTCTGGCCGTAGGTGGGCTGGGCGGAGGTCAGCCGGGCGATGGTGAGGATGCCGGCCAGGCCGGCCAGCATGCCCATGTTGGAGTAGGCGAAGAAATAGATCTTCTTGGTGTCGATGCCGGAGAGCTTGGTGGCCGTCTCGTTGCCGCCGATGGCGTACAGATAGCGGCCCACCGTCGTCTTGGAGGTTATGTAGGTGTAGATCAGCACCACCAGCACCACCCAGATCAGCGCCATGGGCAGGCCCTTGTACTGCGCCAGACGGATCGTGAAGAACATCACGACCGCCACGATGATCGCGGCCTTGATCGCGACCTTGTACAGCGCTTCGGATTCCAGGCCGGCCTTCCTGCGCGAGAGGGTGTTGCGGAAGGTGAGGATCAGGTATACCAGGCACGCGGTGAAGCCCACGGCCAGGCACAGCAGGTTGATGCCCTCGCCGTGGAAGATGTCCGGCACGTAGCAGTTGGCGCCGCCGCCGAAGATCTGCACGAACTTGGCGTTGGTGACGGCCATGGTCTTGCCCTGCAGCACCACGTTGGACAGGCCGCGGAAGATCAGCATGCCGGCCAGGGTGGTGATGAAGGGCGGCACCTTGACGTAGGCGATCCAGAACGCCTGCCAGGCGCCGATGAGCAGACCGACTCCCAGCATCACCAGCACGGCCAGCCACATGTTCAGCTCCCTGTGCATCAGCACGGCGCCCACCGTGCCGACGAAGCAGACCACGGAGCCCACCGAAAGGTCGATGTTGCCGCCGGTCAGGATGCACATGAGCATGCCCGTGGCCAGCACGAAGACGTAGGCGTTCTGAGAGATGATGTTCGTGATGTTCTGCGGCATGAGGATCTTGCCGTTGGTACGCCAGGTGAAGAAGCCGGTGACCAGCACCAGGGCGATGATCATCGTGTACTTCTGCACAAATGTCAGGATCTTTGTCTTTGTAGTCATTGCCTGTTCTCCTTTGCAGCCGAGTCGGTAGAGAGAATCCGCGCCATGATCTTCTCTTGGCTGGCGTCGTCTTTGTCAAACTCACCGACGATGCGCCCCTCGTTGAGCACGTAGATCCGGTCGCACATGCCCAGGACCTCCGGAAGCTCCGAGGAGATCATGATGACGGATTTCCCCTCCGCCACCAGATCGTTGATGATGCAGTAGATCTCGTATTTGGCGCCGACGTCGATGCCGCGGGTGGGTTCGTCCAGGATCAAGATGTCCGGATCGGCGTACATCCATTTGGCAAGGAGCACCTTCTGCTGGTTGCCGCCGGAGAGATTGCCCACGTTCTGCAGCACCGAAGGCGTTTTGGTGCGCAGCTTCTGGCGGTATTTTTCCGCAACGGCCAGCTCCTTGTCGTGGTCGATCACGCCGCCCTTTGTCACGCCCTTGAGGTTCGCGAGGGTCGTATTGACGGTGATCGGGTTGGTCAGGATCAGCCCGTTGCCCTTGCGGTCCTCCGTGACGTAGGCCAGACCGGCCTCGATGGCCTGCCGCGGCGAGTGGAGCTTGACCTCCTTGCCGTGGATCTCCACGGTGCCGGAGATCTCCGTGCCGTAGCTGCGGCCGAAGAGCGACATGGCCAGCTCGGTGCGCCCGGCGCCCATCAGCCCGGAAAAGCCCACGACCTCGCCCTTGCGCACGTTGAAGGAGACGTCGTCGATAACCTTTTTGTCCGCGTAGACCGGATGGTATACGTTCCAGTGCTTTACCTCCAGCGCCACGTCGCCGATCGGGATGCCGGTGCGCTTGGGGAAGCGGTCCTCGAGCTCGCGGCCCACCATGCCGCGGATGATGCGGTCCTCGCTGAAATCGTCCACGCCCTTGGTGAGCGTCTCGATGGTCTTGCCGTCGCGCAGGATCGTGATGTCGTCCGCCACGTAGGAGACCTCGTTGATCTTGTGCGAGATGATGATGGAGGTCATGCCCTGCTTTTTGAATTCCAGCAGCAGGTCGAGCAGCGCCTGGGAGTCCGCCTCGTTGAGCGAGGACGTCGGCTCGTCCAGGATCATCAGCCGCGCGTTCTTTGCCAGGGCCTTGGCGATCTCCACCATCTGCTGCTTGCCGACGCCGATGTCCTTGATGAGCGTCTTGGAGGACTCGGTCAGGCCGACGATCTTCAGATATTTTGTGGCCTCGGCGTGGGTCTTGTCCCAGTCGATGGCAAACTTGCTGCCCTGCTCGTTGCCCAGGAACATGTTCTCGCCGATGCTCATATAAGGCACCAGAGCCAATTCCTGATGGATAATGACGATGCCCTTGTTTTCACTGTCTTTGATCTTGGAGAATTTGCATACTTCTCCCTCGTACACAATGTCGCCCGAGTAGCTGCCGTAGGGATACAGTCCGCTGAGCACATTCATCAGCGTGGATTTGCCGGCGCCGTTTTCGCCGACCAGCGCGTGGATGCTGCCGCGTTTGACGGAAAAGTTCACGTTGTCCAGCGCCTTGACGCCGGGAAATTCCTTCGTGATCCCCCGCATTTCAAGAATATTATCCGACAAAACAACCCCTCCATGAGAGTTCGTTAGACTTCGGGCAAGGCGGATGACCGCCTTGCCCGAACGATACTGCGTTAATGGGAAAGGATCACTTGAGCTGATCCGCGGTGTAGTAGCCGGAGTCGAGCAGCAGGTACTCGTAGTTCTCTACGGTGCAGGCGGCCGGACGGCACAGGTAGCTCGGGACCACGATGACATTGTTGAAGTAGGTCTCGGTGTCGTTGACCTCGGGCTCGGTGCCCTTCATCAGCGCGTCGACCATGGTCACGACACGCTCCGCCAGGATACGGGTGTCCTTGAACACGCTCATGGCCTGCTTGCCGGCGATGATGTTCTTCGTGTTCTCAACGTCGCAGTCCTGACCGGTGATGACCGGGTAGATGTCGTTGCTGTAGGAGGCTGCCAGCGCGTTCTCCACGCCCAGAGCGGTGGAGTCGTTGGAGGCGAGCACCGCGTGCAGCGGCGTACCGTCGGAGTAATAGGTGCCCAGGATCGTCTCAAAACGGGCCTGCGCGGCGTCGGTCGCCCAGTTGAGAGTGGCCACCTGGGCCTTCTCGGTCTGGCCGGACGGGCATACCAGCTTGCCGCTGTCCAGATAGGGCTGCAGGATGCTCATGGCGCCGTCGAAGAAGTAGTTGATGTTGTTGTCGTCGGGGGAACCGGTGATGAACTCGATGTTGAACGGGCCCTCGGCGTTGTCCAGATCCAGCGCGTCGCGGATGAACTCGCCCTGGGTCACGCCGACCAGCCAGTTGTCGAAGGTGGCGTAGTAGGACACGGCGTCGGAGCTCATGATCAGACGGTCATAGGCGATGACGGGGATGTTGTTCTCCTTGGCCTGGGCCAGCACGGTGCCGAGCGCCTCACTGTCGATGGAGGCGATGACCAGCACCTTGCAGCCGTTGGCGATCATGTTCTCGAGCTGGGACACCTGGGTGGCGATGTCGTTGGCGCCGAACTGCAGGTCGACCGCATAGCCGGCGGCCTCCAGCTTCTGCTTCATGTAATCGCCGTCCTGATTCCAGCGCTGCAGGTCCTTGGTGGGCATGGCCACGCCGATCAGGGCAGGCTCCTCGGCGGTGTCGTCGATGCCGAGCTGGGCCAGCGTGTAGTAACCGGAAGCGATGAGCAGCTCCTTGTAGTTGTCCACGGTGCAGCCCACGGGCTCGCACAGGTAGCTGGGGATGATGCCGGTGCCGTTGTCATAGGTCTTGGTGTCGTTGATCGGGGGCTCCTCGCCCTTCATGATCGCGTCGACCATCTCAACGACCTTGGCGGCCAGGGTGCGGGTGTCCTTGAACACGCTCATGGCCTGCCTGCCCTCGACGAGGTTCTTCATGATGGCGATGTCGCAGTCCTGACCGGTGATGACCGGGTAGACGCTGTTGCTGTAGGAGGAAGCCAGCGCGTTCTCCACGCCCAGGGCGGTGGAGTCGTTGGAGGCGAGCACCGCGTGCAGCGGCGTGCCGTCGGAGTAGTTGGCCGCCAGGATGTTCTCAAAGCGGGCCTGCGCAGCGTCGGTCGCCCAGTTGGCGGTGGCGACGACAGCCTTCTCGGTCTGGCCGGAGGGGCATACCAGCTGGCCGTTGTCCAGATAGGGCTGCAGGATGCTCATGGCGCCGTCGAAGAAGAAGTTGATGTTGTTGTCGCCGGGGTCGCCGGTGATGAACTCGATGTTGAACGGGCCCTTGCCGTCCTTCAGGCCGAGCTTCTCTTCGATGAACTCGCCCTGCTTCGTGCCGACCAGCCAGTTGTCGAAGGTGGCATAGTAGGTGACGGCGTCGGAGTTCATGATCAGACGGTCATAGGCGATGACGGGGATGTTCTTCTCCTTGGCCTGGGCCAGCACGGTGCCGAGGGAGTCGCCGTCGATGGAGGCGATGACCAGCACTTTGCAGCCGTTGGCGATCATGTTCTCGATCTGGGATACCTGCGTGGCGATGTCATTGGCGCCGTACTGCAGGTCGACCTGATAGCCGGCCTTTTCCAGCATGGCCTTCATGTTCTCGCCGTCCTGATTCCAGCGCTGCAGGTCCTTGGTGGGCATGGCCACGCCGACCAGATCGCCGGAAGCCGCGGCGCCGCCGCCACCGCCGGAGCCGCCGCAGGCGGCCAGGCTGAAGACCATGGCAACGGCAAGCAGAATAGCAAGCAGTTTCTTCATGAATGATCTCCTCACTTCAGTATTATTAGCTGGGCAGACTATCCCAACTTTTATAAGAAGATTTTACAAATATGCAGGGCTGATGTCAAGGAAATCTTTCGTTATTTTGGGTGATTTGTGAAACTCCACCTGTTTTTTCTGCCTGATATGTGAAAACCGACGATTCTCGTGTTTTCTTTTGGAAAAAGATTTTGAAAAGTGGCGGGAAATCGGTTGACTCCCGGCGAAAGGATGCTACAATGGTCGTAGATCGGGCAGGGAGGTGCGGCAAATGGGTCAGCAGCCGGTCGTTTCATATGCGCCGTTCAGCGTGAAGAGCCGGATGTATCGGATCCTGTATGAGACGCGGGACTTCTGTTCCAAACAGGCGCTGGCCAGGCGCTGTGCCGTCAGCATGCCCACGATGTATCAGAATCTGGCCGAGCTGATGGAGGAAGGGCTGGTCCGCTACTCCGTGGAAGGCCGTTCCACCGGCGGACGCCGGGCGCAGGGTCTGGAGATCGTCCCGGACGCCCGTTTCTCGGTGGGGATCTCCGTCACGGAAAAGAACCTCCGTCTGATCGCCGCGGACCTCCGGCTGCGGGAGATGGCGTATCAGACGGTCCTGTTCGACACCTGCGCGCTGCTGACCGAAGGCACGGCCGATCTGTCCGGGATCCTGGAGGCGTTCCTCGACGATTTCTCGCTGGACAGGACAAAGCTCCTGGGCGTGGGGATCACGATCCCCGGCATCCTCAACCGCGACCACACCGAGATCTATTTCGCCCCCACGCTGGGGCTGAAAAACGTCCCGATCCGCTCCCTGACGGAGAACATCCCCTATCCGACCTATGTGGACAACGACGGCTCCGCCAGCGGTCACGCGGAGTGCTTCGTCCGCCGCGGCCCCCGGGACATGGCCTATCTCTCGCTGGAAAACGGCGTGGGCGGGGCCGTGCTGATCGGCGGGGACCCGTACAGCGGCGACAACGAGCGCAGCGGAGAATTCGGCCACCTGTGCGTGGAGCCCGGCGGTCTGCCCTGCTCCTGCGGGAAGCGGGGCTGTCTGGAGCCCTACTGCTCCCCGCTGCGGATCGAGAAGGATTTCGGCGTCACGCCCGAAGAGTTTTTCCGGGGCGTGGCGGAGCACAACCCGGAATACGAGACGATGCTCTACGATATGCTCCGCCATCTGGCCGTCGCAGTCAACAATATTCATATGACGCTGGACTGCGACGTGATCCTGGGCGGCTTCTTCTCGGAGTATCTGCAGCCCTGGCTCCCGGCGCTCAAAAACTATGTCCGGGCGGGGAACCCGTTCAATGAGGACCCCTCCTTCGTACAGCTGAGTACGCTGCGGCACCATATCACCCCGCTGGGTGCGGCGCTCCATTTTATCCGCGAATTCATCACGCAGGTCTGACGCTCTTCCCATGACCGGGCTGCGGCAAAGCAGCCCGGTCATTGTGTTATATGGAGATCACGGTGCCCGTGACCGGGGTATTTCCGCTTTGCGCTCCATTGTTTGTGCTTGTCCGGCGCAGGAGCTTTTTCCGTTGACCGGGGTTTTAAGCATTCAGCTCCTATGTCGGTACTATTCTCGGGTATAGAGCTTTTTTCCGTTGACCGGGGTTTTAAGCATTCAGCTCCATTGTCGGTGGTTTACCTAAGTAATGCGCATTTTTCTTTGCGTATCTTTCTTTTGAAAAGCCCAAAAGAAAGATACGCGAGAAAGAAAAGGCTTGGTGCGGGACTACAGGCTGACGCTTCTTAAGTCTATCACTCAAAAGGCTGCTGCGCC
>JAFXYJ010000091.1 GCA_017541825.1 Oscillospiraceae bacterium
GAGACGGAAGAGCTCATCGGCGAGGAACCGGCCGACGAGGAGCCGGAACCTCTGATCGAGGAAGAGGAGGAAGAGGACCTCGCGCCTCAGCTCGAGGACGAGGAAGAGGAACCGGCGGCGGAAGAGCCCGCCGCGGAAGAGCCCGAGGAACCTGAGGAACCCGAAGAGCCTGAAGAGCCCGAGGAGCCCGAAGAGCCCGAGGAGCCCGAAGAGCCCGAGGAACCCGAGGAGCCCGAAGAGCCCGAAGAGCCCGAAGAGCCCGAGGAACCCGAGGAGCCCGAGGAGCCTGAGGAGCCCGAGGAGCCCGAGGAGCCTGAGGAACCCATCGACATCGAGCTCGAATTCGACGGCGTGAACGTCATCTCCGAGCCGCGCAGCGCCCGCGGCGTGACCAGGGACACGACCGACGCGAAAGCTGAGGTTAATCTCTTGGACTCTTACGCCACGGGACTGAAGGTCACGGCGACCACCACCGGCTATCAGTATCTGATCGCCGAAAACGCCTCCCGGCGGTATTATCTGGCAATCGGCGATACAAACAATGTCTTCATCGCCGATCCGGTCCAGCTCCCGGCGGGCGAGTATTCGCTGATGGTCGCTTCGCTCACCGAGAGCGGCGATCTGCGGGTCCAGGATGCGGACAAGACGCTGCTCGTGCTGCCCGCGTTGGACGCAAAAATGACGAAGCCCGATTACGGCTACTACGACGATTCGTACCACCCCGGCGAGATGCAGATCGCTCTGCCCTCGCTGGATCATATCGCGCACCTTTACCTCGAAGTGTTGGCGAACGGGATCTGGGATTATTCGGACTATTGGAGCCTGGATGAAATCGACGGCAGTCCGGATTACAAGGACGGTATATTCACCGTCACGGAAATCTACAGCGGGGACTACCGTATCCACGCCGTCGGCAAGCAGGAGGACGATATGGTCTCCGTGACGTCCGCCTGGACGAATGTGAGCGTGCTGAGAGAGAGCAGGCCCTCCGGGATCATCGCCGCTTTCGAAGTGCCCGACGCCGATCCGGAGCACCCGGTCACGGAAATCACTCTCGGCTACAAGGGCGCCGGGATCAAGATCACCGCGCTCGCCTTTTCAGGCGACGAATTTTCGGACGACGCCCGTCTGACCTTCACCTCCAGCGATCCCAAGGTCGCCGCTGTGGACGCGGTGGGCAACGTGACCGCCGTCGGCGAGGGCACAGCCACCATCACCGTGGCCGGCGCGGCCGACCCGACAGTCAAGGTGGAGCTGACCGTCCATGTCACTTTCCTTGAAGTCAAGAGCATCGCTTTTGACAAGACTAAGCTGACCGGTAATACCTTCATCGGTTTTGCCGATAATACGGTAAATCTGGCGGTGGAGGTCCCGGGCTTCGAGGACGGGATGCCGCCGCTTGAACTGACGGTCAGCGTCAGCGGCGGCAAAAAGCTCAAGCTCGTTGGCGAAACGGGTGATGGCGTCAAGAAGATCCTGATCGACAGCAGCAGCACGACGGTGCCGATCGCCTTTAATGCCGAAGACAATGCCGCCGGGCACTACACCGTTACGGCCGAGTGCCAGGGCAAGACCGCGACCTGCATCGTGGATATCGACGGCTTCACCTCCTTGGCCGACGGAGACAGGCAGATCTATGTCAACGGCAAGCTCGTCACCGGCTGGGTGGCTATGGATCTTGGTGACGCTCCTCCTGTGACTATGCATTTCATCACGGGCGACGCCGTGTTAAAGGGCAATTACCGGTACATCTACTATGTCGATCCCGCCACCAAGGGCCTCACCACCACCGGCGTGCAGAAAGGCGGGAAGAATTACTACCTGCTGGACAAAGGCTATGTTAAGTTCGACCTGGGAGAAGCGCACGTGCAGACGCTGGACGGGAAGGCCTATTATACCGCTGCCGACGGCCATCTGCTCAGCGGCTGGATCCAGGACGGCGACAACTGGTATTACTACGACAAGACGTCCTTCGAGCTGGCCACGAACACCTGGGTCCCGCTGCGCAAGGGCAAGGGCGTGACCTGGGTCAACGACATCGGCCTCAACCGCAGCGGCAACGGCTTGGACGGCGGTTATCCGCTGTCGGCCGCGGGCGAGGGCTGGCCCGCAGCGGTCGAGATCAATGGAAACCCCTATCTGTTCTTTAACGGCGCCCGCATGAGCGGCTGGGTGTATATCAAGCCGGTCAAGAAAGGCGGGAGCTACGGTACGGCCCTCTGCAAAAAGAAAGACGCCCTGATCGCCTACTACTGCGATCCGGGTCAGAACAACGTCCTGCAGATCGGCAGATTCTGGGCCGACGGCAAGGAATACCAGACATATCTGGACGAGGATGATGCCGGCCTGATCTGTCTCCCCCGGTACCCGACATTCTTTGGCATCAAGGGCGTTAAATACCTGTATTGCACCGCCGGAGATCCCGGTTCTGCGATCCACTGGATCGTCGGCGCGGACGGCTCCCTGGTGAAGAACGCTTTTGTTAAAGCTTTTGATTTTGATGGAAGCGAAACTTCCGCCTACCGTTACGCCAAGGCGGACGGCACCCTCGCCGGTTTGGGAATAGAAGAAGGTGAGTGGATCACCACTGGCGGCAAGCGCCTGTATTTCGACAGCACCGGCGTTCTCGCTTCCGCTGAGATCACCGATACCGGCCTGTTTGTGCTGATCGGCGATGATCCTAAACCAGTCACGGCAAAGCCGCTGAACGTCAAGAAGCCCGCCAACGGCTACGCCTACTATTACAACGGCAAGAAACTCACAAACATCGTTCTGTGGGAAGCGGATCGCGTAACTCCGACCATCGTGCTCAACGGCAAGGGCAAGCCTGTGGTCAACGCCGTAGTCAAGACACGGGACAGCTTGGACGGCAATACGCTCTACACCGTCGCTGTGGGGCCTGACGGCAAGGTGATCGTGACGCCGTCGCTGAATGATGGTGAGTATCAGGTCGTTACCGTCGGCGGCAAGCTCTATGCGGTTCGCAACAACGGCCTGGTGCGCACGGATAAAGGCCTTGTCTTCGCTCACTATGATATAGATAACGGAGAATCGATCTACCCCCGCACGGCCGTATTCAACGTCGGCAAGGGCGGCGTCCTGACCCGCAATGCCCTCGTGAAGGTCAAGATCGACGGCAAGACCTACACCGTCTGGTTCGGCGCCAACGGCGCAAGTGAAAGCTATACTGGCATTCTGAGCTACAAGGGCAAATTCTACGCTCTTGTGTCCGTCCCGACGCCGGACGACGGCAGCGGCCAAGAGGAGACCGTCTATGCGGTCTACAAGCCTGCGAAGGCAGGAGCCGTAGAGTACTACGACGACTATATCTATCTGAACAAAGACGGCAGTATCAAGAACGGCTGGTTCACCGCCCCCGGCGGCAAGCGCATGTATAGCTTAATCCTCAGTGTGGCCGGGAACTACGGCGTGATCGAATCTTTCAGCAACAACCTGGTCAAGATCGGCGGCAAGGTCTATCTGTTCGGCGACGACGGCGCCGTCCAGACCGGCTGGGTCAGGGTCAATAGTATGACCTGTATTTCTATAGGCAAAAATGATCTGGGACAAGGAACGCATATCCAGGATGCCCTGTTCTATTTCAATCCCAAGACCGGCGCGGCCACAGCCGGCGGCTGGAAGAAAGTCCCCGTGCCCCTGACTGTGAACGGCGAGCCGTCCATCAGCGCGCTCGCTCTCGGCGGGCTTGACAGCGACGATGCGGAGCCCGTCAACGCCGCGGCCAAAACGATGAAGCTCTACTTCGCCGCCGACGGCTCCCTGCTGCGGAATACGACTATGGTCATCGGCAAGAAGATCTACAAATTCGCCGCCGACGGCACCTACACCCTCACCGCCGGCTGGCTCGACGCGGCCAGGACATATTACGTGCTCAAGAACGGCCAGCTCGCCAGAGGCCGGCAGCAGATCGACGGACAGTTCTACCTCTTTGACGCCGAGGGCGTCAAGCAGGTCGGCGTGCTGCGCCAGACCAAGGGCAAGTGGTACTACTACGGTCTCACCGGCGCGCAGGAGACGCGGCCCATGAACTATCACATCGGCGTTCATATCGACAACCTCTCCGGCAGCAGGACACTTAAGAACGTATGGAACAGCGACGGGTCCCTGGCGAAGATCGTCTACGCCGACACCGGCCTGCCCGCCGCGGGCGAGACGGTCAGCTTCGGCTTTTGGGATGACGATCTGGTCACGGCGGACAACGGCTTCAAGCTCGGCGCCGACGGCCTGCCCATGACCGGACTCGTCACCGACTTCCGGTACGAAGGCGACAGCTACAGCATGATCCTCAACGCCGACGGTTCCCGCGTATTCGGCGCCGAGGATGCCGCCACCCTGCAGCCGGTCGGCAAGAAGATCTACGCGCTCAGCGGCGGGCTTGTCATGACCGGTGATCACTACACCGGTATCTACGTGGGAGACTGGTCGCGCCTGTCCGCGGCCGATCGCAAGACGATGGACTTCTACTCAAGACTCGGGTTCTCCGCCAACGTATACGTTCTGCTCAACCCAGACGGCAGCGTGGCGGCCAACACGGTCATTGAAGGCTATCATACGAACCGCCTCGGCGTGCCGATGGATTACTACTCCCCGGTCTTCAAGTTCGGCGGCAAGTGGATGGCGCCCTTTACGGAATCCACCATGATCTATGGCATTACCATCGATCCCATCATGGGCTATAAAGAAACCGAGATCCTGATCAAGGTGAAGGCCAACGGCGAGCTGATCGGGTTCTATGATGCGGAGACCGGCAAAGCCCTCAGCGGCGCATTCGTTCTGGAATACGGAACAACACCGGCGATCTCCCTGAAAAACGGCAAGCCCCAGCTCCGCTCGTTCAAGTTTTACGGTCTCACACTGACGCCCGACAAGCAGCTCGGTGTGGCGTGGAGCCCCATGGGGGACTGATCTATCGCAACCGCATAAACCCGGGGGAAGCCGCCTGCGCGGCTTCCCCTTTTTGCGCGGCGCTTTATCCGTGACCGGGGGATTATGCCCGGCTGGCGGCGCGTGTCCGGGGTAATGCGCTTTTTCCGTTTACCGGGGCAGCACCATTTAGCTCCATTGTCGGTACTATTCTCAAGTAATGCGCTTTTTTCTTTGCGTACCTTTCTTTTGAAAAGCCCAAAAGAAAGATACGCGAGAAAGAAAAGGCTCGGTGCAGGACGGCAGGCGGAAGCCACTTAGGTCTATCACTCAAGAGGCTGCTGCGCCGCCGGCGGCGCCACCGCGTCGTCGCAAGCTGCATATCGTTCGCTTCCTCGCAGGCTCGAAAGCTCATTCATTTTGCTGCTCCTCCTTCCAAAAACACAGCCTTGACAGGCTGTGTTTTTGATATCGGGGGATTTCGCTCCGGCGCTTGGTTGGTAATTGGTTTGGGTATGGCGCTCTCACCCTGCTGCCGCGGGTGCAGGAAACGCCGGCGCACCGTCTTGCCGTAGGGGCCCCTGCATCGCAAACTCACGCGCCGCGCGGCGCCGGGGGAAGGACACCGGAGGTGCTCTTTGCGCGCGTCGACACAAAAAAACTGCTGCCATATCTTCCCAAACCCGGAAAAGGATGGTATAGTGTTTGTTGGAGTAATATTGCCGCCGCGGGGCGGCCATTAAAAGGAAAGTGAGGAAAGGTTATGCGCCATTCGATGAAGCGTTGGCTCTGCCTGCTGCTCACGGTGCTCATGCTCGCCTCCATGTTCCCCACGGCTTACGCCATGGAGGACACGCAGGACGAGGAGTACCTCGAGACGGAAGAGCTCATCGGCGAGGAACCGGCCGACGAGGAGCCGGAACCTCTGATCGAGGAAGAGGAGGAAGAGGACCTCGCGCCTCAGCTCGAGGACGAGGAAGAGGAACCGGCGGCGGAAGAGCCCGC
>JAFXYJ010000092.1 GCA_017541825.1 Oscillospiraceae bacterium
GTCAGGCCGTATATGTCGTACGCCTTTATGCCGAGGCTCTTCTCGATGCTTCTGCGCATCTCTTCAGTCCAGGGTTCCGCTCCGAAGATGCCGGCCTTGAGTTTGTTGTCCTCGGGCTTGTAGCCCGCCTCGCGCAGGGCCTCGCCGATGTAGGCGGCGTAGGAGGGGGTGCAGCACAAAATCGTGGAGCCCAGGTCCATCATGAACTGGATCTGCCGGTCGGTGTTGCCCGAGGACATGGGCAGCGTCAGACAGCCGACCTTGTGGGAGCCGCCGTTGAGTCCGGCGCCGCCGGTGAACAGGCCGTAGCCGTAGCAGACCTGACACACGTCGTTCTCGTCGCCGCCCGCCGCCGTGATGGCCCGGGCGCAGCAGTCCTCCCATATGTCGATGTCGTGCTGGGTGTAGAAGGCGACCACGCGCTTGCCCGTGGTGCCGGAGGTGGACTGGATGCGCACGCAGTCGGTGAGCGGCGTGGCCAGCAGCCCGTAGGGATACGCCTCGCGAAGATCCGCCTTTGAGAGAAACGGCAGCTTATGGAGGTCATCCAGGCTCTTGATGTCGTCGGGGGTGACACCTTTTTCTTCCATTTTCGCCCGGTAGTAGGGCACGTTGTCATAGACGTGGCGCACCTGCTTCAAGAGCTTTTCTGTCTGGAGAGCGGTCATGTCTTCCCGGGACATGGTCTCGATCTCCGGTTGATAATACTTTTTTTCCTCCATGGGGATAGTGACCTCCTTTGGTTACGCGTTTCTGCCCAATGCGAATGCCTTTTTATTCATTTCGAGGAAGCGCGGGGCGATGCATGCCTCCAGGGCCTCCATCCACACGCTCTCGTCGAAATCGAAGTAATGGGACAGCCGGCCCATCAGCACGATGTTGGCGGCCTTGCTGCTGCCGGCCTGTTCGGCCAGGGTCAGGGCGTCAAAGGCGTCGACCTTTGCTCCCAGCGCCTTCATCTTTTCCGCGAGAGCCTCGGGATAGGCCGCCGCGCCGGTCACCACCGGCATGGGGTCGATCTGCTGGGTGCTGGTGACGATCTGCCCGTCGGGCCGCAGGTACTCGAGATACCGGGCCGCCTCGAGCAGCTCGAAGGAGACGATGAAGTCCGCCTCGCCCTTGTCCACGATGGGGGAATAGACCCGCTCGCCCCAGCGCACATAGGTCACGACGCTGCCGCCGCGCTGGCTCATGCCGTGGACCTCGGAGACCTTGACGTCATATCCCTGCCCGAGGAGCAGGTGGCCGAGCAGCTTGCTGGCGAGGAGCGAAC
The DNA here is from genome assembly GCA_017541825.1 of Oscillospiraceae bacterium. GTDB lineage: Bacteria > Bacillota > Clostridia > Oscillospirales > Oscillospiraceae > Apopatocola. Next base: position 1,274 of record JAFXYJ010000092.1, read on the forward strand.
CCTGTCCGCCCACGCCGACGATCATCATGTTTTTCGTCATGTCGATTCCTCCTCACTCGGTGAACGCGTCGTATTTGCACAGCTGTGTGCATACGCCGCAGCCCACGCACAGGGTGCTGTCGATGCGGGCCTTGCCGTCCTTTATGCTGATGGCCGGGCAGCCGATGCGCATGCAGCTCTTGCAGCCCCTGCATTTGTCCGCGTCGATCTTCACGGGCGGCTTGGCCTTGACGGTCTTGAGCAGGGCGCAGGGCCGGCGGCTGATGATCACCGAGGGCGCGTCGGCGGCCAGCTCCTCCTTGAGCACGGCGTCGCACGCCGCCAGATCGTAGGGATCCACGACCCGGACCCGCTCGATGCCCATGGCCCGGCAGAGGGCCTCCAGGTCGATCTTTCCCGCCGGGTCGCCCTTGATGTTCAGCCCGGTGGTGGGGTTCTGCTGGTGGCCGGTCATGCCGGTGATGGAGTTGTCGAGGATGATCACGGTGGAGTTGGACTGGTTGTACGCCACGTTGGCCAGGCCCGTCATGCCCGAGTGCATGAAGGTGGAGTCGCCGATGACCGAGACGAGCCTTTCCCCGGGGGCGCCGGCCTTGCGGAAGCCGTGCTGCGCCCCGATGGAGGCGCCCATGCACAGCGTCGTGTCCAGGGCGAAGAGCGGGGCGGTGGCGCCCAGGGTGTAGCAGCCGATATCGCCCATGACCGTGCATTTGTTGCGCACGAGAGTGTAGAACAGTCCGCGGTGGGGACAGCCCGGGCACATGACCGGCGGGCGGCCGGGGACGACCTCGTCAAGCTTCACGCCCGCGGGGACGCTCTCCCCCAGCCGGGCGGCCACGATGTTCTGGGAGAACTCGCCCTCCAGCGGGAAGACGTCCTTTCCGGCGACCTCGATGCCCAGTTCGCGGCAGAAGTCCTCAATGAAGGGGTCGAGCTCCTCGACCACGACGACCTTTTTCACGGAAGCCGCGAAGTCGCGGATCTTCCCGGCCGGCATCGGCCAGGCCATGCCCAGCTTCAGCACGGGATAACGGTCGCCGCAGACCTCCTTGACGTACTGGTAGGAGGTGGAGGCGGTGATGACGCCCACGGAGGCGTCCGTGCCCGGGTCGACGCGGTTGATCGCCGCGGTCTCGGCCCAGGCCTCCAGGGCCCGGGTGCGCTCCTCCACCACCGGATGGCGGCGGATGGCATTGCCGGGCATCATCACATATTTGGCGGCGTCCTTTTCGTAGGGACGCGCCTCGGGCAGCCGGCGCTCGCCGATGTCCACCACGCTCTGGGCATGGGCGATGCGCGTGCACATCTTCAGGAATACCGGCGTGTCGAACCGCTCGCTGAGCTCAAAGGCCAGCTTGGCGAACTCGTAGGCCTCCGAGGAGTCGGAGGGCTCGAGCATGGGCACCTTCGAGGCCATGGCGTAGTGGCGGGAGTCCTGTTCGTTCTGGCTGGAATGCATTCCCGCGTCGTCGGCCACGGCGATGACCAGGCCGCCGTTGACGCCGGTGTAGGACATGGTAAAGAGCGGGTCGGCGGCCACGTTGAGCCCCACGTGCTTCATGCCGCAGAAGCTGCGCCGTCCGGCCAGGGACGCGCCGAAGGCCACCTCCATGGCGACCTTTTCGTTGGGCGCCCACTCGCTGTAGAGATCGTCGTATTTTGCCAGCTCTTCGGTGATCTCGGTGCTGGGCGTGCCGGGGTAGCTGGACACAAGGCTGACTCCCGCTTCATACAGGCCGCGGGCGGCCGCCTCGTTGCCTAACATCAGTTTTTTCATGGTTTCCTCCTCGAACTCCGGAAGCACCGGGGTGTTATTTTTTCTTTTTTCTGTTGGACCGCTTCGCGGGCACGGCGTTCTGGCTGTAGCCGATGGAGGCCTTGGCCGGGACGGTGACGATCAGCTCGTAGCAGGAGAAGATCTCCTCCACCATGGCCTTGCCCGGCGCCTTCGTCACGGCGCTGACCAGCGGCACGATGACGAGGGAGGCGAGCATCACGAAGGCGCCGCAGTTGATCGGCGATTGGAGCCACACCGGGAAGGCGGACTTGGCGAACATGTTGAGCAGCATCAGGCCCACGCCGAAGATGAAGCTCGTCCACACCGCCGGTACCGTCACCCGCTTGCTGTAGAGCCCGTAGAGGAAGGGCCCCAGGAATGCGCCGGCCATGGCGCCCCAGGACAGGCCCATGAGCTGCGCGATAAACGCGATGTTGTACTTGTACTGCAGCACGGCGATCACGGCGGAGATGATGATGAATACAAGGATCAGGCCGCGGATGTATACGATCTGCTTCTTTTCGTCAAGCTTTTCCCCGCGCAGCTCGGAGATCAGGTCGAGGGTCAGCGTGGTGCTGGAGGTCAGCACGATGGACGAGAGCGTGGACATGGAAGCCGCCAGCACCAGCACGATGACCAGACTGAGCAGCAGCGGGCTGAAGCTCTCGAACATCGTGGGGATGATGGAGTCGTAGCCGTTGGCGGCGATGTCCACCCGGTCCGACAGGAGCCGGCCGAAGCCGCCCATGAAGTAGCAGCCGCCGGCCACGACCACCGCGAAGAGCGTGGAGATGATCGTGCCCTTCATGATGGCCTGCTCGTCCTTGATCGCGTAAAACTTCTGCGTCATCTGGGGCAGGCTCCAGGTGCCGAGGCTGGTCAGGATGACCACCGCGGTCAGATTGAACAGATCCGGCCCGAAAAAGGAGGTGAAGGCGCCGGGCGCGGAGGACACCGCCGGGTCGTTGACCTGGGCCAGGCTCGTCACGGCCTGCTGGAAGCCGCCGAAGCCCCGGAGCACCGCGGCGATGATCGCGATGATCCCGAAGAACATGATCACGCCCTGGATGAAGTCGTTGATGACCGTGGCCATGTATCCGCCGGCGATGACGTACACCGCCGTGAGCAGCGCCATGATGACGATGCAGATCGTGTAATCCACCGAGAAGGCCATGGCGAACAGGCGGCTCAGGCCGTTGTAGAGGGAGGCGGCGTAGGGGATCAGGAACACGAAGATGATCGCCGCCGCGCCGAGCTTGAGGCCCCGGCTGCCGTAGCGCTTGAGAAAAAAGTCGGGCATGGTCTGGCTGTGGAGGTGCTGGGTCATGACGCGGGTGCGGCGCCCCAGGATGGTCCACGCCATGTAGGAGCCGATCAGCGCGTTGCCCAGCCCGATCCAGGTGGAGGCGATGCCGTATTTCCATCCGAACTGGCCGGAGTAGCCCACCATGATGACCGCGGAGAAGTAGGAGGTGCCGTAGGCGAAGGCCGTGAACCAGGCGCCCACGTTCCGGCCGCCGAGGACAAAGCCGTCAACGCTCTGCGAGTGGCGGCGGCAGTAAAAGCCCACTGCGATCATAACGCCGAAAAACAGCACGATCATACCCAGCTTGATAAAAATGTCACCCATGTCGATCACTCCGTTCAGGGAAAATACGGGACAGGCCCGATCACTTCATGTATTCCTGCTCCACCAGACGGCTGGCGGCACAGCGCTCGCGCAGCACGGGCTTTTCGATCTTTCCGGTGGGGTTGCGGGGGACGCTGTCGAAAATAATGCGGCGGGGCCGCTTGTACCGGGGGAGGTCCATGCAGAACGCGTCCATCTCCTCGACGGTGCAGGTCCGGCCGGGCTTGAGCTCGATGATCGCCGCGGCGATCTCGCCGAGTCGGTCGTCGTGCAGGCCGATGACGGCCACGTCCTTGACCTTGTCGTTCAGGCGGATGAAATCCTCGATCTGCACGGGATAGAGGTTCTCGCCGCCGGAGATGATGACGTCCTTCTTCCGGTCCACCAGATAGATGAAGCCGTCCTCGTCCTGCCGGGCCATATCGCCGGTGTAGAGCCAGTCGCCGTGGAGCACCTCGGCGGTGGCCTCGGGGTTCTTGTAGTAGCAGGTCATGACGCCGGGTCCTTTGACGGCCAGCTCGCCCACCACGCCTGGCGCCACGTCGTCGCCGTTCTCGTCGATGATGCGGGTCTGCCAGCCGAAGCCCGGCACGCCGATGGCGCCGACCTTGTCGATGTTCTCCACGCCCAGATGCACGCAGCCGGGGCCCAGGGATTCGCTCAGGCCGTAGTTGGTGTCGTACTGATGATGGGGAAAGTATTTCTTCCAGCGGGCGATCAGACTGGCGGGCACCGGCTGGGCGCCTATGTGCATGAGCCGCCACTGGTCGAGCATGAAGTCCTCCTTGTGGAGCTCACCGCTGTCGAGCTCCATGAGGATATCCTGGGCCCAAGGCACCAGCAGCCAGACGATCGTGCATTTTTCCTCGCTGACGGCGCGGAAGATCCAGGAGGGCTTGACGCCCCGCAGCAGCACGGCGCGGCTGCCCGAAAGCAGGCTGCCGAACCAGTGCATCTTCGCGCCGGTGTGGTAGAGCGGCGGGATGCACAGGAACACGTCGTCGTGCGTCTGGCCGTGGTGGTTCTGTTCGGTGCGGCAGGAGGCCGTCAGCGCCCGGTGGCGGTGGAGGATGGCTTTCGGGAAGCCCGTGGTGCCCGAGGAGAAATAGATCGCGGCGAAATCGTCCTCGTCGAAGGCCACCGGCGGCGCTTCAAAGGAGCAGAAGGTCACCAGCGTGTCATAGTGTTCGGCAAAGGCGGGCTTTTCCGCGGCGGTGCCGACGAAAAAGCAGAAGCGCAGCTTTTCCACGGTCTCGGGGATGCTCTCCAGCCGGCTGATGAATTCCCGGCCGAACACCAGCACCTCCACGTCCGCCAGATCCAGGCAGTAGGCGATCTCCTCGCTGGAATAGCGGAAGTTCAGCGGCACGGCGATGCACCCGGCCTTGAGCACGCCGAAATAGGCGGGCAGCCATTCCAGGCAGTTCATCATCAGGATGCCGACCTTGGTGCCCCGGGCCACGCCGCGGCTCAGCAGCAGATTGGCGAAGCGGTTGGCGTTTTTGTCGAACTGCCGCCAGGTCAGCTCCCGGCGGTAGGGGGCGTCGACGTTGGTCTCGATCAGGCTGGATTCCCGCCAGTTCTTCGCCTGGTCGCGCTCATCGGAGGGGTTGATCTCCACCAGCGCCACCTCCGAGCCGTACAGCCGTGCGTTTTTCTCCAGAAAGTCCGTGATAACCATGTTTCCTGCTCCTCGATTTATAATTATTATATCGTTCTGCGATCCGTGCCGCGCCGGGCAAACAAAAATCCTCTGTCTCGACAGACAGAGGACGACAAATGGCCGCGGTACCACCTCAATTTACCGTGCGCTCACGCACACGGCCTCAACGGATACAGACATATCCTGTGCGCTGTATCGGGCGCACCCGTCAATGCCTACTTCGTTTTTCAGCATGCCGCTCGGAAGGGTATTCAGACGCCGGGTCTTTACCGCCTTGCACCGTCCGGCGGCTCTCTGGAAAGACTGTCGGGGCCCTACTTGGCTTCGTCATCGCGTTGGGATTATTCGCTTATGGCGTACTTTAACACTTTAAAACGCGTTTGTCAACGGGTTATTCGAGCGGTGGGAAAGGATTGGCGGGTTGTTGCAAATTCCCGCGGGCTGCGGTAAACTGATTATGTAAGTTTACCATGGAGCGCGGGGCGGCGCCGGCGTTCTGCCGCAAAAATCGCTGCCGGGCGCGTATAAAAAAGGAGGAAAAGCCATGCTTGCGCATGTCAACGGGATCGATCTGTATTATGAAATGACCGGCGAGGGCCGGCCGCTGGTGATGGTACACGGCAACGGCGAGGACCACACCATTTTCAACGAGGCGGCGGAGGCGCTGCGGGACCGCTTCACCTGCTACTGCGTGGACAGCCGCTGTCACGGGCAGAGCTCGGCGACGGACGAGCTGCACTATGACGACATGGCGGAGGACATGGTCCGCTTCCTCGAGGCGCTGGATCTGCGGGACGCGGTGTTCTACGGCTTCAGCGACGGCGGCATCGTCGGCCTGCTGGCGGCCGCCCGGTGCAGCCGGATCACCGATCTGATCGTCAGCGGCGCGAATCTGACTCCCGACGGCGTCAAGCTCGGACTGCGGCTGCTGATCCGCGCGATGTACGCGTTCAAAAAGGACCCGAAGCTCGCGCTGATGCTCAACGAGCCGAACATCGGTGAGGACGTGCTCGGGAGGATCCGGGCCCGGACGCTGGTGCTGGCCGGGAGCAAAGACCTGGTCAGGGAAGCGCAGACCCGCCGCATCGCCGCGGGGATCCCCGGCGCGAAGCTGCAGATCCTCAAGGGCGAGGGCCACGGCTCCTATATCGTCCACAAAACGAAGATCGCCGGGCTCATCCGGGACTTCGTGACCGGCTGAAAACAGGACAGGACATCTGTTCCCGTACCGGCAGACGTCCGCGTCTGCGCAGGATCCGGGAAAATGAGGGTGGAAAAAATGAATGAACGAGACCGGAACGATCCCCCAGGCGCCGACCGCGACACGGTGATCGTCCGAACGAGCCTGGTCGGCGTCGCGGTGAACCTGGTGCTGGCCGGGATCAAGGCCGCCGTCGGTCTGGCGGCGCACTCCATCGCGGTCGTGCTCGATGCGGTCAACAATCTGTCGGACGCGCTCTCGAGCGTCATCACGATCGTCGGGACCAGGCTGTCCGGGAAGCTGCCGGACAAAAAGCATCCGCTGGGATACGGGCGGGTGGAGTATCTGAGCGCCACGGTGGTGGCGGCGCTGGTGCTCTACGCGGGCCTGACCGCTCTGTACGAGTCCGTGAAAAGGATCGCCGCGCCCGAGACCTCGGCGTATACCGTCGTCTCGCTGGTCATGATCGGGCTGGCGGTGGCCGCCAAGCTGGTCCTCGGCCGATATGTCAAAAAGCAGGGCGAAGCCGTCGGCTCCGATTCGCTGCGCGCCTCCGGCACTGACGCGCTGTCCGACGCGATCCTCTCCGCCTCCGTACTGGCATGCGCGCTGATCCAGACGCTGACCGGCCTTTCCCTGGAGGCGTATGTCGGCGCGGTCATCGCCGTGTTCATCATCCGCGCCGGCATCGGCATTATCCGCGAGACGATCAGCGAGATCCTCGGTCAGCGCACGGACACGGAGCTGAGCCAGCGGGTCAAGGAGCTGGTGTGCCGGGAAGACGGCGTATACGGCGCTTACGATCTGTTCCTGAACAACTACGGGCCGGGCCGCTATTACGGTTCCGTGAATATCGAGGTCGCGGATTCCGCCGCCGCCGCGGAGATCGATCGGATGGCCCGCCATATCAAGGGCAGGGTGTATCACAAGACCGGCGTCACACTCACCGGTATCGGCGTATATTCCCGCAACACGACGGATCCCGCGATCGTCCGGCTCCGGGAAGAGATCGAACGGTGTGTCCTGGCGCGGGACGAGGTGCTGCAGGTCTACGGATTCGACTTTCCCGAGGGCGGCAGCGAGGTGCACTTTTACGTTGTGCTCAACTTCGGTCTTGACTATAAGACGGAGCTGGCAAAGATCACTGCGGATCTGAATGCGCTGTATCCCGGGGTCCGTTTCAAGCTGGCCCCGCATATAGACATCTCCGACTGACCGAGAACAGGAAAGGCGGACCTGCGGTCCGACAGCTGCGCCAAGGCGTTCCGGCACGGCAGCACTCCCGCGCGGTCGCCGGAGGCACGACCCCGCAGCGCCTGCGGCAAAAGAGCTCGTTCCCGTGAGCGCAAGCGGTCAGGCCGGCCTGCCGAAGCGGAAGAACGGTGCGCAGGGCGCGTCTGGCCGCGTAATGATCCAGCCTGCCGGCTGTCCCTTCCGGGACGGCCGGCAGGCTCTTTTTTTATGCCCGAGAGCTCGTCAGCCCGACCCCGATGCCGCACCGTGCCGCTGCATTGCCGGGAAGGTCGGCGGAAAAATCAATAAAATTTATATTTTTGCGCATTTTTACGCGATTTATTGACGCTTCCTTTGTCCTGCCGGATGCTATCATGAGCTCACAAGAAAGAAATGAAGCCGCCCTCCGGGGCAAAATACTGAAAGGCGGATACTGACATGAAAAAATGGAGACATGCATTATCGATCGTTCTGATCATTGCCCTGTTCGCGGGGCTTGTCGGTCCGGCGAACCTTTTTGGCATTAAAGCCAATGCCGCGGATGTCGGCGAGAACGCCGCGGAAGAAGTCGAAAACCGCGACAATTCCGCACCTGCCGAGCCCAGACAGGAGCCCGTATCCGCGCCGAGACAGGAGCCCGTATCCGCGCCGAGACAGGAGCCCCCCGCCGAGACCAGACAGGAGCCCGTGACCGCGGCGAGCGAGGAGGCTCCCGCTGAAACGAGACAGGAGCCCGTCCAGGCCGCAGTGCCCAGCGAGGAAGCCCCCGCACAGGCGGCCGAAGTCGCTGAGAACAAGGATGATAACACAGACGAGGCCGGTGAAGCCGCCTCTGTGAATGAAGAGCCCGCGAACGCCGCCGAGACCGAGGCCGAGGACGCCGTCGAGACCAAGGCCGAGGACGCCGCCGAGACCGAGGAAGAGGACGCCGCCGAGACCGAGGAAGAGGACGCCGCCGAGACCGAGGAAGAGGACGCCGTCGAGACCGAGGAAGAGGACGCCGCCGAGACCGAGGAAGAGGACGCCGCCGAGACCGAGGAAGAGGAC
>JAFXYJ010000093.1 GCA_017541825.1 Oscillospiraceae bacterium
CGGGAGCTGGATATGCTCCTGGCCACCGGCGAGCAGGCGTCGGCGGCGCTGACCGCCATGGCGCTGGGGGCGATGGGGATCGGCGCCGTGTCCCTGACCGGCTGGCAGGCCGGTTTCGAGACCGACTGCGTCTTCGGCGCGGCCCGCATCCGCGGTCTCGACCCCGCGCGGGTCCGGCTGGAGCTCGACGCCGGGCGGGTGGCCGTCGTCGCGGGGTTCCAGGGCGTCACCCATCTGGGCGACGTCACCACCCTGGGCCGCGGCGGCTCGGATACGACGGCCGCGGCGCTCTCCGCCGCGCTGCAGGCCGACCGCTGCGAGATCTACACCGACGTGGAGGGCGTCTACACCGCCGACCCGCGGCTGGTGCCGGAGGCCCGGAAGCTCGAGCGGGTGGACACGGAAGAAATGCTGCGTCTGGCCCGGATGGGCGCCCGGGTGCTCCACGAGCGCTCCGTGGCGCTGACGGCGCGCTATCGGGTGCCGCTGGAGGTGCGCTCGAGCCTGACCGGCGCGCCGGGCACGCAGATCCTGCCGCTGCCCCTGCCCGAGGACGAGGGACGGCTGTGCGCCGTGACCTGCAGCGGCGACATGGTGACGCTGGTGGGCACGAACCTGCGCGCGCTGCCCGGATCCCCCGGCCAGCGGGCGGCCGCGGCGCTGGAGGAAGCCGGCATCGGCGTGGAGGCCTATCTGGAGACCGACGGTTATCTGACCGTCCGGGTGGCGCCCGGCGCGGCGCCTGAGGCCGTCCGGTGCCTCCACCGGCTGTTTTTCGAGTGAGCGGCGCCCGCCGGGCCGGTTTTGCCGGCGCCGACGGGCGATGAGTTGACGGATTTACAAAAATTGGGTATTATCCCTGTGAAAGGAGGTGTGCCGATGAGATCCCGCTTCAAATGCTTTCTGACCGCGCTGCTGGCGGCGGCGATGCTGCTCGGCGCGCTTCCCGCCGGCGCCGCGGACGAACAGTCCGGCGACAGGCCGGAGATCGATTTCCTCTCCTACGAGGAGGCGCTCCGGTACTTCGATTTTGACCACGCCGCCTCCAACTGGTGCGACAAATTCGGGCTCAACCCGACCACCCAGCTCGAGGAGGCCAAGCGCGCGATCCTGGCCGGGACCGACCGGCGGCTGATCATCGGTCTGGCCACCTTCGCCCGGGACACCGGCCACGGGAATGAAATACTCTCCGTCAACACGGCCTTCCGGCCCGCCTGCTATCAGGAGACCCTGGGCCTGCACGACGCCAACTACAACACCGGACCCTACCGCAACAATCTGACCTGGAACGGCCGCAACGTGGTGAAGTTCTGGTGGACGGCCGAGCAGGCCGCGGGCTGGCCGGACGCCTATGCCATCGATCTGGACGAATACGACGTTCAGACCATGGACGCGCGGATCTTCTACCGCAAGGCCCTCCAGCTCTGGGACAACGGCTGGATCAGCGCCTACTACGCCAAGCCCGGCTACAGCTCCCACAACTCCGGCACTGCCATCGACGTATCCATATACAGCTGGATCGGCAGCAGCTTCGATACGAGCTTCACCTATCAGGGCACGACCTATCATATGGAGGACTACGGCATCTATAAACCGCTGCAGCCCTCCGAGACCTCCCGGGGCGAGACCTGGCACATCACCTGCGACACGCCGGCCCTGGCGCTGGGCAACTACGACGAGGCCTTCGAGGCCGGGTTCGAGGCCGTCTACGGCATGTACTTCAACCCCGCGCTCAAGGGCTGGAACATGGACGGCGGCTGGGGCATCTATGTCGGCGCGGGCGTGGCCTGCCTGCAGCTGCGGCTGTGCCAGCTCGGATTGCTCGAGCAGCGGTATATCACCGGCTACTACTGCAGCCGTACGGAGGCGGCCGTGCGCGCGTTCCAGCAGCACAGCGGTCTGGAGGCCGACGGCATCTGCGGTCTGGGCACCATGGCGCTGCTGATGCATACCGACGATCCCGCGCCGGATGACGCCGCGCCGACGGTGACCCGGGCGCAGGTCACCGCCGCCTCCGCCGCCGGTTTCACTCTCCTCGCGGCCGCTTCCGACGACCGGCAGCTCAACGCCTACCGTGTGGAGACCCGCAGCGAGGAGACCGGCGCTTCCGCCGTGCGCTATTTCAACGCCTATGCCGACGGCGAAGGCGAGCTTCGGGTGGATATCTGGGAAGAGGGCGCCTACACGGTGCTCGTCAGCGCGCTGGACGCCGCCGGCAACGAGAGCCCGCGCACGGAGCTGCCGCCGGTGTTCGTGGACGCCACGCCCCCGGTGCTGCGCCGCGTGTCCGTCTCGGAGATCACCGAGGAGGGCTTCCTGCTGACGGTCCGCGCCGAGGACGACCGGCAGCTGGCCATCGTCCGCGCGGAGCTGATCACCGATGACGGCCGCACCTGGACCGACGCGGTGCTCACCGACGGCCGGGCCGAGCTGGAGATCCGGGATCTCGAACCGGGCGTGTGGACCGTGCGGGCCGTCGCCGTCGACCGCTGCGGCAACGCCTGCAGCTATACGTTCCGCTGGCAGTATACCGTCGGCCAGGCCCAGCCGGGCCGCACCGTCAGCCACTTCGGGTGACGGTCCCGCCGAGGGATGATACCCAGGTAATGCGGTTTTTGTCCGTGCCCGGGGGCTGGCGTATCCAACACCATTGCCGGTGGTATACCGGGGCTGGCGCCTTTTACCATGACCGGGGTTTAAAGCATTCTGCTCCATTGTCGGTGCTTGTCCGGGGATTGGCGCTTTTTCCGTTGACCGGGGCGGGTCGGTTCTGCTCCATTGTTATACTGACTTTCAGGTAATTCGCTTTTTTGCGGGTCTTTTCTGTGCTGCAGAAAAGACCACGCAGGAGAAAAGACAGCCAGGGGGGCGGCGGCAAATGCCGCCCCCTGGACCCCCCGAAGACTTTAGGAACAGCGTTTTGATTCGCTGCTGGACTGAATGGGCTCCGGCAACCATATCCGCGCCACCCCGCTTCGCTCCGGCGCTGCGTTGGTGGTAAGGTCAGGCTGCTACTTGTGCTCCGGCGCTGCGTGGCGCGTGAGTTTACGATGTGCGGGCGCTTCAAGAAGCGCCCCTACGGCTAAACGGTACGTCGGCAAGTATATGCACCTGCGGCAGCAGGGTGAGAGGCTGGAACCTGAACCAATTTCCCACCAAGCGCCGGAGCGTAAGCGGGGTGGCGCGGCCGGCGGCGCAGCTGCCTCTTGAGTGATAGACTTAAGAGGCTTCCGCCTGCAGTCTTGCACCGAGCCTTTTCTTTCTCGCGTATCTTTCTTTTGGGCTTTTCAAAAGAAAGATACGCAAAGAAAAAGCGCATTACTTGAGTATCGTACCGACAATAGAGCTGAATGGTATAACCCCGATAAACGAAAAAACACCAACCCCGGTCATGCACCGCCAACCGAGCAAAAGCTCCCGCCCCCGGTCACGGAAGAAGCACCGGCCCCGGTATACCATCGCCGATCGAGCCGGAAAAAACAACAGGAACTGCCTTGCGGCAGCCCCTGCTTTATGTCCCGCCGGGTCCGGCCCGTCCGCTACAGACGGCGGTACAGATCCCGGGGACGGAGCCCGTTTTTCCTTGCCGTGCGGTCCCAGTTCGTATTGGCGATAAAGATATACAGCCCCCTTGGGAACATATACGGTTCGGCGTACAGCTCGCCCGGACTCTCCCCGCGGTCGATCGCGGAGGCCAGCTTTTTCATCCCCTCGCAGACGTTCCGGGTCGGACCGAGCCCGAGAGGGATCGTCTCCATCAGCGTGCCCAGCAGCTCGCCGGCGCTGACGCCCAGCCCGCCGCCGTATGCATAGTCCATGAGACCGCACCACTGACGCACGGCCTCGAACAGGTTCACGAGCTGACAACTCTCATACAGCCCCATGTTGGCCAGGACATAGATCCGTTTTGCGCCGCCGGCGCCGCTGCGCCGGAATTCCTCCATCAGCCGGATGACCTGCGAGGGCAGCCCGTCGACATACAGAGGAACGCACAGCACGATCGTCTCCGCCGCGTCCAGGCGGCGGACAAGCGTCGGCAGATCGCGCAGATGATCCCTGAGATCAATGCTCTCGGGTGTCCCCGACAGCCGACCGGCAAGCGCGCGCGCCAGCTTTGCGGAATTGCCGTTGCGGCTGCGCATGCTGCCGTTGAGCAGCACGACGCCGCCGGCGACGTCGGCGCCGACCGGCTCCCGGACCGGCGCTGCCGGCGCGTCTCCGTCCTGCCGGAAGATCACGTCGCTGACATGGCCCCGGAAATTGGCGCAGACGGCGCGCACGTATCTGCGCGCGGCGGCCTTTTCCTCTTCCGTCAGCTCGGGGCCGCGGAAGATGAACGTGAAGGGCTTGTCCTCGTCGTAGCGCTTTTTGTGGTGCGTTTCTCCGTCGATCACCTCGAACTGCGGAAGGACATAGCCCAGGCACCGGTCGAACACGTTCTTGACAAATCCGGAAAAGCCGCCGAAGGTGTATCGGCTGATCACGACGACCTCATCCGCATGGTGGATCAGCGCCCCCATGTTCTCATATCCGTCCCTGATCACGCACCGCCCGGGATCCTTGTTCCAGCAGCGGAAGCACCCGATGCACGGGCGGATCGCGCCGCTGTCGTCCACGACGGTCCATCCGGCGTAGCTGCCGGCGACCTGCCGCCATTCGTCCTCGTTCAGATCATGTATCACAAGCTTCATACAGTCTCACCGCCGCTTTCTTCCGCGCTGACGGCGTCGGCTTCCGCGCGCAGCGCCGCCATGATCTCCGGGGGCTTGACGCCCCGGGCGCTCATGGCCATCACTTTTTCCAGGATCGGCTCCGCGTGGGCGAAAAACGCCTTGAGCCCCGGGCACAGCCAGTACTGCCCCGGCTGACCGTCCGCGCTGACGCCGAAGCGATCCTTGGGACAGCCCCCGCCGCAGAAGCGCAGATACGCGCACGAGCGGCACTCGTCGGTCAATCCGTCGCGCTTGGCCTGCCCGAAGGCGCGCTGAAACTCTCCGCCGGCCATCCGGGCGAGGCTGCTTTCATAAAGCGTGCCCAGCCGGTGCTCGCTGTCCACGAAATGGTCGCAGGAATAGACCGCGCCGTCCTCCTCGGCGATGAGCACGTGGCCGCAGACGGGACGCATCCAGCACAGGCTGGCCTCGCCCCCGGCCATGATCCGGGCCATCTCGGCGAAGAGCTGCACGTCCAGGGTCCCCAGATCGCGGGTGACCCACTCGTCGAACACCGCCGTGAGAAAGCGGCCGTAGCCCTCCGGGCTCACCGAGCCCGGCGCGGCGCCGGACGCGGTATCGCGGATGACCACGGGGATGAACTGCACCCAGCCGCACCGGGTCTCCCGCAGGGCGCGGTAGACCTCCAGCGGCCGCGCCTCGGAGACCGCGTTGACCGTGCACAGCAGATCCGGCTCGATGCCGGCGGCGCGCAGCCGATCTATGGCCGCGCGCACCCGTTCATAAGTCCCCCCGCCGTTGACCTGCCGCCGGTTCCTGTCGTGCACGGCGGCGGGGCCGTCGATGCTCAGGCCCACGTCGAACCGGTTTTCCTTCAAAAACCGGCACCAGCTCTCGCTGAGGAGCAGGCCGTTGGTCTGCAGGTTGTTCCATGCCTCCCAGCCCCGGGGCAGGTATTTCCGCTCCAGCTCCAGCGCTTTCTGGTAGAATTCCATCCCGGCCAGCGTCGGCTCGCCGCCGTGCCAGGTGAAGGACACCACCGGCCCCGGACAGGCGTCGATGGTCTGACGGATCAGCCGTTCCAGCAGGGCATAGCTCATGCGCGTCTGCTTCGCACTGGCGGAATACTTCCCCTTTTCCAGATAGTAGCAGTAGGCGCAGCGCATGTTGCAGCGGGAGCCCACCGGCTTGGCCATCACGGCCAGCGGGGCCTTCTGCTTCTCCTGCGGCACGTCAGGTCCCTTTCAGGTGCCTGTCGAAGAACGCGAGGACCTTGTTCCAGGAGTCCATGGCCTGTTCCTGCCGGTACATGGGCTTGTCGTAGTACCAGATGCCGTGGCCCGCCCCGTCATAGCGGTGGAACTCATAGTCTTTGCCCTTTGCCTTCAGCACGGCCTCCAGGGCGTCCACGTCCTCCGGGGGCGGGAATTTGTCGTCGTTGCCGAAAATGCCCAGCAGCGGGCAGTCGATGCCGTCGGCGTAATCCACCGGCGCCACGGGCTGGGCCGGAGACAGCCTCTCCGGCGGGCAGATCACGCTGCCGCCCCAGCAGTCCACCGCCGCGTCGATTCCGTCCAGCGTGGCCGCGGCCAGGAAGGTATGGCGGCCGCCGGAGCACATGCCGATCACGCCGACCCTGCCGGTGGCGTTGGCCTGGCTGCGCAGAAAGCTGAGCGAGCCGGCCACGTCGCCCATGACGTCCTTGTCGGCCGCGCCGCCGGCGTTGCGCGCCCGCTCCGCGACCTCCGCGGGCGTCCCGTCGCCGAAGTCCTCGTAAATGTTGGGGCAGACCACGCCGTAGCCGTGGGCGGTGAACCGGCGGGCCGTCTCGCGGCACCACTCGTCCCAGCCGGGCATGTGCGGGATCAGAACGATCCCGGGGAAGCTCTCGACCCCGAGCGGCCGGGAATAATAGGCGCGGATGGTTTTGCCGTCGTGGCCGGTCATGCCCACCGTCTCGGCGATCATGCCTTCGTACGCGCCGACCTTAAAGCTGTTCCACATTTTTGTCACTCCTTTTTGCGTTGTGTTTTGTTCGGCGGATTGTATTGTCTTCAATTTACCATATTTTCGCCGGGATGGCAATGCTCTGCGCGCATGTTGAATCTTTACGCCTTTACCGCGCGCTTTATCCCGAAGGTGGATTTTTGCGGGAAAAGGTGCTATAAATAGACAGGACCGTGAAAAGGAGAGCCGAAGATATGAATCAGAAAAATCGCGCCGCGGCGATACTCGTGCTGACCGCGCTGCTCGCCGCCGTGCTGACGGGCTGCGCCGCGCCGGCGCCGGCGGAGGCCGCGCCCGCCGCCGCGGA